>NZ_WWJX01001076.1 GCF_009865215.1 Streptomyces sp. SID3343
CGCCCGGGCGAAGCCCGCCGCACCGCCGACCCCCGCCGCGCGCCCGGCGACGCGGGAGCGGCCCGCCCGGCCTTCGGCAGCCTCACCGCGGCCGGCGCGGTGGTGTTCTCGCTCGGCGGCACCGTGCTCGGCGGCTTCGTCGACCACCTGCTCACCGACGGGCTCGGCTTCCTGTTCGGGCTCGCGTTCGTGGCCGTCGCGGTGTTCGTGGCGTGGACGGTGCGCGCCCAGGACTGGATCGCCGCGATCATCGCGCCACCCATCGCGTTCGCGACCACCGTCGTACTCGTGAGCACGTTCCTCGCCGACGACACGTCGGAGAGCTACCTCACCCGGGTGGGCCTGGACCTGCTCACCGCGCTGTCCTTCAAGGCCGGCCTGCTCTGGGGCGGTACGGCGCTCGCCGCGATCGTCGTACTGGGCAAGCGCCGCATCGCTCGCGGCCACTGACCGCCGGGCGGCGACCACCCGGGCGTCGCGGTCGGCCGTCGGCTCGGACCCCGAGACGTCGATCGACGGCCGGGGTTCGAGCCGGGTGCCGGTCAGGCGTTGCGCAGATCCCTGCGCAGGTCCTGCGGCAGCGCGAACTGCAGCCGCTCCTCCACCGAGCGGTGGATGTGCACATCGGCGAACCCACGCGCGGCAAGCCATTCGAGCACGCCGTCGATCAGCACCTCGGGCACCGACGCTCCCGACGTGAGGCCGACCGTGCCGACCCCCTCCAGCCAGGACTCGTCGATCTCGTCGGCGCCGTCGACCAGATACGACGCCCGGGCGCCGGCTTCCAACGCGACCTCGACCAGGCGCACCGAGTTGGACGAGTTGGTCGAGCCCACGACGATCAGCAGGTCGCACTCCGGGGCGATCTGCTTGACCGCCACCTGGCGGTTCTGCGTCGCGTAGCAGATGTCGTCGCTCGGCGGGTCCATCAGCAGGGGAAGCTTCTTGCGCAGCTGCTCGACGGTGGCGATGGTCTCGTCCACCGAGAGCGTGGTCTGCGACAGCCACGCGACCTTCGACGGGTCGCGGACCTCGACGCCCGCGACGCCTTCGGGGCCGTCCACCAGGTGGATGTGGTCGGGGGCCTCACCGGCGGTGCCGATGACCTCCTCGTGTCCCTCGTGGCCGATCAGGAGGATGTCGTAGCCCTCCTCGGCGAAGCGCACGGCCTCCTTGTGCACCTTGGTCACGAGCGGACACGTGGCATCGATCGTGCGCAGCGACCGCGCGGCCGCCTCCTCGTGCACCACGGGGGCCACCCCGTGGGCGGAGAAGACGACGGTGGCGCCCTCGGGGACCTCCGCGGTCTCGTCCACGAAGATCGCGCCGCGCCGCTCCAGCGTCTCGACGACGTATTTGTTGTGCACGATCTGCTTGCGCACGTATACCGGCGCACCGTACAGATCGAGGGCTTGCTCGACGGTCTCGACGGCTCGGTCGACGCCCGCGCAGTAGCCCCGGGGGGCGGCGAGCAGGACGCGGCTGGTTGACGACATGCGTCCATCGTACGGGCGCATCCGGGTGGATCGCGGGGGCTCGCCCCGAGGACACGTACTAGGGTCGTTCGCCGGGCCGGCACTCGGTACGTCGCGCCCGACCTCTCGCCCGCGCCGCCCACGGGAAGACGCCGTATGCCGCTCAGCCCCACGCAACGGCCCGTACCCGCCGAGGCGCCCCGACCGGGACGCGCGAAGCGCAGACGGGTGAGCTGGGACCTCCTGCGGGTGGGGGCGGTCGGACTCGTCCTGCTGTTCCACGGGACGTTCCTGGTGCGGCAGTGGCATCCCGAGATGGCCGCACGCCCGTTCGTTTTCCCCTACCAGTTGGGGGCGAGCCTGCTCCTGGTGATCTCGGGCTATTTCGCGGCGCTGTCGCTGCGCAAGGGCGACGTGGTGCGTTGGTGGGCGGGTCGGATGGCGCGGATGCTGCCGGCCTTCCTCGTCGGGGTGCTGGGTACGTCGCTGTTCCTGCGCCTGTTCGCGCCGCCCGGTTGGTACGTGCCCACGCTGCACGACGTGCTCGCCAACCTGGCGATGCTGTGGACGTGGAAGCCGCAGGTGTTCCCCTATGTGGACGCGGCCCATTGGACGATTCCGCTACAGCTCCTGTGGTTCACCGCGATCTTCGTCCTGTGGCGCTCCCGGAGAATGGGTGGCGACACCGCCGTGCGCGCGTTGTGGATCGTGCTCGTGGTCGAACTGGCGCTGTTGCCGGTGCGGCTGAACCTGCAGTCCGAGACCTTTCGGATGCTCTACGACGGGTTCGGGCTGTACCGCGTGCACCTGTTCACGGCCGGCATCGCGGTCTACCTGTGGTCGGCGCGCCGGCTGCGCGGTCCGCACGCGAGCGGGCTGCTCGGCGTGTGCGTGTTCGTCCATCTGTGCCAGACCCGACACGTGTCGTGGACGATCGGGCTCGCGGTGGGCATCGTCGTCGTGTCCGTGGCTGCGCTCGGCCCGGACTGGGACCGGTTCGTGCCGGATCCGCTCGTGCGCGCCCTGCGTTGGACGGCGGGCATCACCTACCCGGTCTACCTCGTGCACCAGTCGATCGGCTACGTCGTGATGCGCCGACTGCAAGACGTCGGGGTCGGGCCGTGGGGGCAACTCGTGGGGTTCACGGTCGTCGCGATCGGGTTCGGGTGGGTGCTCACGGTGCTCGTGGAGCGGCCCGCGCACCGCGCGATCATGCGCGGGTTCGACCGCCTGCGACCGACCCCGGCGGTGGTACGGCCGGTCGACTGAGGCTGCGAGCACCCGGCCCCGGCGAGTCCCGGACGCGGCGAGGGCGGTCCCGGCGAAGGTCTCACAGCGAGTCCGGCACCGCGAGTACCGACAGCCCGAGTACCGGCTACAGCGAGTGTCGGGCAAAGAACGCCCACATCAGTTCGTTGGCCGATATCTCCTGGTTGATCCGGCCGAACCCGCGCACCTCGGAGCCCGCCGCGCCGGGCCACGTGTGCCCCGCGTCCGATTCCGTGTACAGGATCACCTCGGCGTTGCCGGCGCAGCCGTCGTACGCGGTGCGCTCGACGTGGCGCGACACCCGGCTCAGGACCGGCGGCTTCGAGCAGCCGTCGATCCGCGCCCAGCGGCGGGCCGCCTCGGGGACGGGGTACGTCCAGCGCGTCGCGCGCCCGCCGTCGTAGGGGTTGGCCTGGTCGGCCAGGCCGTGGAAGGTCAACACCGGCATCGGCCGCATCGGGCGGCACGGGCCCGGCCGGACCCCGTCGGTGCCGTCGGCACGCAGCCCCGCGACCGGCGCGACGGCCGCGATCCGCCGACTCAGCGTGCACGCGAGCAGCGACGTCATCCGCGCGCCGCCGGAGAATCCCGTCGCGTAGACCCGCCGGTCGTCCAGGCACAGCGTCCGGTCGAGCGCGTCCAGGGTCGCGCCGACGAAGCCGACCTCGTCCCGCCCGCCGGCCGCGGCCGGGTGCCCGCCGAACAGTGGCACGCCGGGGATGTTCCAGGCCCGCCCGGTCGCCGAACCGGGATAGCGCAGGCCGCCCTCGGGGACGGCCACCACGAACCCGTAGCGCTCGGAGGTGGCGCCGAGCCCGGTGATGGCCATCTGCGCCGGCCCGGTGCTGTTGCTGCCGTGCAGGTTGAGCACGAGGGGGCGTGGGGTGTTGCCGTCGTAGGAGTTCGGGACGTACGTCTGCACTCGGTAGGTCTCGCCCGAGAACGTCACCGGGACGCCGATCCACCCCCGCCGGTCGCGCCCGTCGCAGCCGTCGGCCGTGCCACTCGCCGGGGAACTCGACCGGACTTCGGCCTGATGGGCCGTCAGCCGGGTCAGCGCGAGCACCGCGAGTACCGACACGACGGCCGCGAACACCGCGAGCAGCCGGGCCGTGCGCGACTCCGCGAGCGTTTTCACCGCCACTGCCGTACTCCTACGCTCGACGCTTCCCGGTCGGTCCCGGTCGGTCCCACCCACGGATCCGGATCCGGCGCTGGATCCGGATCGATTCGGTCCGATTTCGGCTCGATTGAGCCCGATTCGGCTCGATCCGCAAACCTGTCCCCGAAGTCAGACGCTCCCGAACCGTCAAAGGTTGCCCCGTGGGCGGCCCCCGCGGCCCGTAGAGTTGTCGGCCATGACCGGCACTCGCATTGTCGTCGGCGCGGCGATCGTCGATCGAGGGCGCGTCCTGGCCGCGTGTCGCAGCGCGCCGCCCGAGTTGGTCGGCGGTTGGGAGTTCCCCGGTGGCAAGGTCGAGCCGGGCGAGAGCGAGGAGGCGGCCCTGGTCCGCGAGTGCCACGAGGAACTCGGTGTGCGGATCCGCCCGGTTCGCCGGTTGCCCGGCGAATGGCCGCTCGGACGCGGCTACGTGCTGCGGGTGTGGACGGCCGATCTGGTCGACGGCGACCCGCGCCCGCTCCAGGACCATTCGGCGTTGCGCTGGCTGGGCCCGGACAGCCTCGACGACGTCGCGTGGCTGCCGCAGGATCGCCCGGCGGTGGATCTGATCGCGGCCGAGTTGCGGATCGGGCCGTACCCCACGTCGCACGACGCGCCGCACGGCAAGCTGTACCGAGGAGAGCGCAGCCGATGAAACGACCCGAAGGTGTGCGTCGGGCCGGGCTTGAGAACGTGATCAACCGGGAAAACGGTCCGGAATAGCAGCGACAAAGGGATCTGCCGTCCATGGAGCAGCAGCGCCGAGAAGTCGACCGGCAAGCGGGGAAGCCGGCCCGGCGCTCGACGGCGCCCGGATCCCTCTTCGACCTGGTGCCGTCCGCGACCTGGGTACTCGACTCCGACGGCCGCATCGTCATGTGGAGCGCCGCCGCCGAACTGCTCTTCGGTTATCGCCGCGAGGACATCCTCGGCGCCCGCGCGGTCGACCTCGTACACCCGCCCCTCACCGAGGCGCAGGCGGCGGCCACCGAGTCCGACGTGGCCGGCGTCGACGTCTTCGCCGGCACCTACACGCTGCGCCGCGCCGACGGCACGCTGTGCACGGTCGACTCGCGGGCGGCCTTCGCGGAGGACCTCGACGGCAACCGCTACGTGCTGATCACGTCGATGGACTCGGCGGTGCTGCGCAACGTCGAGGCCGATCTCGCGATCCGCGAGGCGCTGTTCGACCAGTCGCCGATCGGCGTGGGCATCTTCGACGCCGAACTGCGCTACGTCGCGGTCAACGACGCGATGGCCGCGATCAACCGGCTGCCCGCCGGCGAGCACATCGGCCGCCGGCTCGAAGAGGTCCGTCCCGGCATGGACACCGAGCGGGTGCGCACGATCCAGCAGCGCGTCTTGGAGACCGGCGAACCGGTGGTCGACTCGCGCATCTTCGGACCGATCCCCACCGACGGCACCCCGCGCACCGTGTGGTCGATGTCGTACAACCGCCTGGAGGCTCCCGGCGGCCGGATCCTGGGCATCAGCTGTTCGTTGATCGACGTGACCGAGCGGCACTACGCGATGGTCAAGGTCGACGCCGCGCGCAAGCGGCTCGCGTTGCTCAACGAGGCGGGCACCCGGCTCGGGGCGACACTGGACATCCCCCGGATCGCCGAGGAACTGACCGCGTCGGTGGTGCCCGGGTTCGCCGACCTCGCCGCCGTCGACCTGCTCGAAGCGATCGTCGCGGGCGAGGAGATCCCGCCCGGCGCACACGCGGACAAGGCCCGCCTGCAGCGCGTCGCCTCGCGCGGCGCGCGGCCGGGCCGCTACACCGAGGAGCTTTTGCACCAGGGCGCCGACCTGGTCTATTCGGCCGACTCGACGTTCGGCCGCTGCCTGCGCACGGGCGGGTCGTACCTGATGCGCAACGTGCAGGACGACATGTACGACGAGCTGATCCGCAACCCGGCGCGGGCCGAGGCGGCGCGGGCACTGGGGCTGCACACCCTGATCGTGGTGCCGCTCAGCGCGCGGGGCGTGGTGTTGGGCACGCTGCTGCTCGGGCGCGGCGAGGGTCGGCCCGCGTTCGACCCCGACGACCTCACCCTCGCGACCGAGTTGGGCGCGCGGGCGGCGGTATCGGTGGACAACGCGCGGCTCTACCACCGCCAGCGCGAGACCGCGGTGATGCTGCAGCGCAGTCTGCTCCCGCAGAATCTGCCGGAGCTGCCGGGCATCTCGGTGGCGCACCGCTACCTGCCGGGCAGTTCGGTCACCGAGGTCGGCGGCGACTGGTACGACGTGATCCCGTTGTCCGGCGGCCGGATCGGCCTCGTCGTCGGCGACGTGATGGGCCACGGCGTGCACGCGGCGGCGGTGATGGGGCAACTGCGCACGGCGGTGCGCACCCTCGCGGGCCTGGAACTGCCGCCCGCCGAGGTGCTCGGCCACCTCGACGACATCGTGGTCGGGCTCGGCGAGTTGCACTACGCGACGTGCGTGTACGTGGTCTACGACCCCGTCGCGCGCACGTGCGAGTTCGCCAGCGCGGGGCACATGCCGCTGGTGGTGGTGCCGCCGGGCGGTCGCCCGCGGGTGATCGACAACCCGCCCGGCACCGTGCTCGGCGTCGGCGGGCTCGGCTTCGAACAGGGCGACTTCCCGGTCGAGTCGGGCAGCGTGCTCGTGCTGTACACCGACGGCCTGGTGGAGACCCGGGACCGGTCGCTCGACGTCGGCATCGGACTGCTGTGCGAGGCGTTGAAGGCGCAGGGCGACACCCTGGATCTGACCGCGGACAAGGTCGTCACCGACGTGCACGAGGAACCCGGCTTCGACGACGTCGCCCTCTTGGTGGCCCGACTCGACGCGCTCGCCGACGACTCGGTGGCCTCGTGGTGGCTGCCCGCCGAACCCGCCGTGGTCTCGCGCGCTCGCGAGCTGACCCGCAAGACGCTCACCGAGTGGAACCTGGAAGCGCTCGTCGACATCACCGAACTCCTGGTGAGCGAACTGGTCACCAACGCACTGCGCTACGGCGCGGGCCCGATCCGGCTGCGGCTGCTGCGCGGCCGCGCCCTGCTGTGCGAGGTCGCGGACGCGGGCACCACACTGCCGCGGATGCGCGAGTCGGAGGACACCGACGAGGGCGGGCGCGGACTGCAACTGGTCAATCAGCTCGCCGAGCGCTGGGGCAGCCGCAAGTCGGGCCACGGCAAGACGGTGTGGTTCGAACTCCCGCTGCCCGAGTAGCTCCCCGGCGCGTCGGTCGGCTCGGGCCCGGTGCCCGGGCGTCGGCTCAGACTCGGCGCTTGAGCTCCGCCGCTACGCCGTATTGGAGCGAGTAGTCGTGCAGGAACCGCGCCCACTCGGCGCTCAGCGGGGCGACCGCGCGCTCGGCGTAGATCGCCTGGGCCTCGCCGAAGGTTCCGGTCTCCTCCATGAGTAACGCCAGCGCGACCAGGGTGGTGTGCGCCGCGCCGCCGACCACCAGGACCCGGCGATCCCGGGACGCCGCGATCAACCTGAGCACCAACAGGCGCAGCCGGTGGATCGGTTCGACCCCGTTGCCCACCGCGGGCACCGGGCGTTCGCTGACCTGGGCCGGCCAGGCCGTGTCCGGCAGGTCGCTCCTGGGCACCCGACGGTCCACGATCACCACCATCTGCGGTGCCTGATCCGGGCTCAGCCCCCACACGCGCAGGGCGTGCTCCCCCTGTTCGAGACCCTCGGAACCACCCTCGGGCCGGCCCGGGCCCTCGGCCACCCACACGTGTGACGTCACCCGCCACGCGCTTCGCGCATCACGCTCCATCGTGCCGACTTCCTTTCGTACCGACCTGGGCCCCGTAGTGTCGTGCCGACCCGAGCCCCGTAGTGACTGAGACCGACGCGCGCGGGCGTCGGTTCTCCGGCGCCGGCCTCTGTCACCGAATCCGCACACCCGATCCGCGCAGCCGAACCCGAACCCGTGCACCCGAAAACCACGCGCGCGACGACCCGCACGTGGTGTGTCGTCGAGTTCGCCCGAACCCGTCGAGGCGGGCAACAGGCGCTGTCCGTGCACCGGTTCCTCGTACGGGGTGGCGGAGGTTTCGACCTGCCCGCCGGGAGACCGTGACAACCGACGCCGCTGCGGGCGGACACGCCGAACACGGGCGCGCGGTTCACCGCGCCGGCTTTCGGCGGCGCCCGACATCGGCGGGTCAACTGTAGCGGTCCGCGAGCGTTGCGTGATCGGTCGCGGATCAGGCGCTCCTTCGTTCCGTTCGCAGGTCGGGAACCGAACCGGACGTCCACGCCCGCCGCACCTTGTCCTTCGCCGTGCACGGCCGACGACGCCCACCTTTCGGACTGCCGGGTACCACCGGCCCGGACCGCCGTGCGCAGCGATCGGGCTTTTCGGCATCCTTCACGGACGGTCGCCCCCGCAACGAATGCGGCTTGTCGTGGTTTCGCTTTTCGAGTCGACGTCCGGAATTCGACTATCGGTACGAGATGTACCGTTCGTGCGATATCCGGCGCTCGAATACACGCTCACCTTCACCGCATACGTGGTACAACTCTCGCGATCGAGCGACCTGGTGGATACGGCTGCTTTCGACCGACTCCACTATCGATCGCTTTGTCCGTCCAGGGTGGGAATCGAGCATTGGGGCTTGTTGTGCGAACTCCGAGATGGCGCGTTCCGTCGGCGGTATTCACCGCCTTGACGGTCGCGATGACCGGCCTGGTCGCGCTGGGGGGCGCGGCACGGGCCGAGACCGGCCCGGGAGCGACGGGCGCCGAGATGCCCATCTACTTCGACGGCGGCCCCGACACACACACCGCGGTCTACACACGCGGCACACCCTCGTCATTGGCCGTCACCACGCAGCCCCAGTACTACCCGATCGGTCGGATCTCGCCTTCCGCCGTGTGGACCACGTCTTCGGTCACTCGGTACGACGAGGAGAATCGCGAGACGAATCGGGCCATTCGGATGCGCGCGACCGCCACCGGCGCGTATACCGATCTTACGAATCCCGTCTTTCCGGGAGAAACCGACGTCAGCCCCGAGTGGTGGGTGGACGACAGCATTGTGTTCCTGCGTCGATACGGCACGGACCCCGTGACGGCCGGCGCGGTATTCGCCATGCGCCGCGACGGAGTCGGGGGAGAGCGAAAGCTCTTCGACGTCGGCCGCGAGATCGAGATCGCCACGAATCCGGCGACCGGCGACATCGCCTACCACTCTTTCGGTGGCGCCTGGCTGCAACGGAAGTACACGCCGGGCACCGGATTCGGCGCTCCCGCCGAAATCCCTGCCCTTTCCGGCGCCAATGCGATCAAGTTTTCCCCGGACGGCACGAAAGTCGCCTTCCAGAAGGACAAGAGGAACGTCTTCCTCGCCGCCGCGGACGGCACGGACGCTCGCGAACTGATTCGCGAAGTCGACCTGGAGGAGAAGGAGTTCGCGTGGTCTCCGCACAGTGATCGCATCGTGGTCGCGTTGCGCAACTACATGCTCGGTGTCTTCGACCTGACCGGGCGACCGGACGCCGTCGCGCAACAGGCGCCCGGAGGTATCCGCGAACTCCAGTGGCCCACCCGGGGAACTCCGGTAGGCCCTCCGGTCGACCTTCCGCCGCCGGCTCCGGTCCTGACCCCGCCCACCGCGTTCGTGGCCGAGGAACCGACCGTGGTCACCATGGTCCCGGGGCTGAGGGTCTTCGCCCGCTCCGCTGCCGATCATTCGCTGTGGTCCCACCAGGCGGGCCTGCCGTGGCAACAGGTGTCCGGCCCCGTACTCGACTATGCCGTGAACCGCACCGGGGACGGCCGGCTCGTCGTCGTGGTCATCCGCGAAGCGGACAACTCGCCGTGGGCGATGACGGAAGGCAATCTGCAGGGCTACTGGACCGCGTGGACCAAGCTCGGCGGCCCGGCTCTCGACGTGCACCTCACTCCCACCGACGGCCCCGATTTCCGCAAGCAGGGGGTCCTGCTGGTTGCCCGGCACCCCGCCACGCACGCGATCTACTCGCTGGGCCTCACGTCGAACGGCGCCGGCGGATTCGCCTGGGGTACGTGGGAGGAGTTCGGCGGCCCGGCGCAGGAGATCTCCACCACCGGGAACGAAGAGGAGGACAAGGGCGCCGTGGTCACTCGCGATCCCGCGACCGGCTCGGTGTTCGCTCGTTGGTCCGACGATCACTACGGTTTCACCCCGTGGCGCCAGATCGGCGGGCCCGCCACGCGCGTCCGTGTCTCGTCGGCGGGAGGCCAACCGGTGTTCACCGCGCAAAGCCCCGTCGATCAGTCGCTCTTCATGATGACGCCGGTGGTGGTCTACCCCGAAACCGACGTGGACGGGTGGATTCGCGTCGGTGACAGTTCCGGGGACTTCACCACCGCCGAGTCCACCACCGACTACCGGTACCCGTCCGTGGCCGTCTTCGCGCTCTACCCGACGGGGACCAACCTGTTCGGCAGCGTGGTCCCGAGGCCGGACAGTCCCGGTGCCGGTCGGCGGCCATGGGTGGCACTGAGCTCCACGACCGGAGTACCGCCCGGCTTCATCGGCCACGAGTTGGTCACCGTCACACCGAACGGGCGGATGTACGTGGCTGCTTGCTCGGACACCCTGTCCTGTGGCGCACCGGTCGCCCAGAACTGATCCACGTCGTCCGTCCGAGGCCCGGCCACTCACCGCGAGTGGCCGGGCCTCGTGCGCTCGCGGCCTGCGGCAACAGCGACGATTCGCCGACGCGGCGGCGACGTCGGGTCGGCTGGTCGCCCTCTCGAAGCACGGACGGGTCGTGCGGGCCGGGTTCGGGCGGCGTCGCTGCGTGGTGTTCGTCGTACGTGGGCGCCGACGCGGTGTGATGGTGTGCGCGGCCTCGCCCGGATGGGTGAGGCGGGCGGTTAGCCTTCGGGGATGGCTCTCACCACTTCCGCCGAAGCGCCCATTCCCGTGGCCGAGATCTCTCGGTTGATCGGAGGGTGGATCGATCGGCTCGGCGACGTGTGGGTCGAGGGGCAGATCACCCAGCTGAGCCGGCGGCCGGGGGCCGGGGTGGTGTTCATGACGCTGCGCGACGCCGAGCACGACGTGTCGATCTCGGTCACGTGCTATCGCAAGGTCTTCGACGCGGTCGCCGACATCGTGACCGAGGGGTCGCGGGTCGTCGTGCACGCCAAGGCGGACTGGTATCGGGCCCGCGGCACGTTGTCGTTGCGGGCCGCGGAGATTCGGCCCGTGGGGATCGGCGAGCTGCTGGCGCGCCTGGAACAGCTCAAGCGGTCGCTCGCCGCCGAGGGGCTGTTCGATCCCCGGCACAAGAAACCGCTGCCGTTCCTGCCGCATCGGGTCGGGCTCGTGTGCGGGCGCGCGTCGGCCGCCGAGCGGGACGTGTTGGAGAACGCGCGGCGCCGCTGGCCGGCGGTACGGTTCGCGGTTCGCAACGTCGCCGTCCAGGGCGTCACTGCGGTGCCGCAAGTAGTCGCGGCAGTGCGGGAGTTGGACGCGGACCCGGATGTCGATCTGATCGTGGTGGCGCGCGGCGGCGGCAGTGTCGAGGACCTGTTGCCGTTCTCCAGCGAGGAGTTGGTCCGGGCCGTGTTCGGCTGCGTGACTCCCGTGGTGAGCGCGATCGGCCACGAACCGGACTCGCCGTTGCTCGACCTCGTGGCGGACTACCGGGCCTCGACGCCCACGGACGCGGCGAAGCACATCGTGCCGGACATCCGCGAGGAGATGCTCAAGGTGCATCAGGTCCGGGATCGGGGGCGGATGGCTCTGCGGGCGCGGCTGGATCGGGAGTACCAGGGGCTGCGGGCGGCGCGGTCGCGGCCGGTGATGGCCGACCCGCATCGCATGGTCGACCTGCGGGCCGAGGAGGTGGCCGGGCTGGTGGACCGGTCGCGGCGCACCTTGCGGCACCTCTTGGAGCGGGCAGCGAGCGACGTCGCGCACACACGGGCCCGGGTGGTCGCGCTCTCGCCGGCGGCCACGCTCGAACGCGGCTACGCGGTGCTGCAGCGCGCCGACGGGCACGCGGTGCGGGGTGCGGCGGAGGTCGCTTCCGGGGAGCGGTTGACGGCGCGGGTCTCGGTGGGGCGGTTCGACGTGGTGGTGTCGTCGGGGGACGGTGGCTCCGGCGGTGGTGGCTCCGACGGTGGCTCCGGCGGCGAGGGTTCGGCTGCGGGAGCCTCTACCGCCAAGGCCCGTACGAAGAGGCCTGCGGCAGGGAAGAGGTCGGCTGTCAAGGGCTCGGGTCGTGGGTGATCCGGTGGGGGGCGGGGGCTGGGGTCGCGCTTTGCTTCGTGCCTTGTTTTCTCCCACCCGCCCACCCGTTCCGTGAGGTGAGCGCGCTGCGGATTCGAGCCCGGTCTACGACGCCCAGGGCGCGCGCT
>NZ_WWJX01001077.1 GCF_009865215.1 Streptomyces sp. SID3343
GTGCACGATGCCCATGTGGGCGTCGGGCCGGCCGGCGGGCGCGGCCAGGAACGCGCGGACCGCCTCGGCCGCCGCGCGCTCGGCGAGCGGACCGTGGCCGAGCCCGTCACACAGCAGCAACGTGGTCCGTTCGTCGTCGCGGCGCACCGCGTACGCGTCCCCGCACACCGTCTCGCCGGTGATCGGCCGGGTCAGACCGGCCACGTCGTCGGCCCACGGGGCCGCGCGCCGGTCGAGACGAAAACGCAGCACGAGGGTGGTGCCGCGGCCGGGAATCGAGTACAGGTCGGTGTCGTCGGCGAGCCGGAAGATCCCGCCCAGCCCGATGCCCAGGGTGCCCGCGGTGGAGTTGCCGTCCAGGCTCGCCCATGCGACATCGGGAATCCCCGGGCCGCTGTCCGTCGCCACCAGTTCGATCCCGCCGGCCTCGCCGGCGTGAACCGAACGCAGCAGCAGGGCGCCGTCGTCGGCATGGCGGTGCACGTTGAAAGCCGCCTCCTGGACGGCGATGCCGATCTCCTCGACGCGAGCCGCGGGGTAGCCCATCCGGGTCGCGAGCGCGGTGGTGGCACGGCGGACGGCGCTGGGCATGCCGGCGTCACCGTGCCGGAACCACGCGAGGTCGTCGGCCGTGGGAAAGGCATGCGAACGGGGCACGGCGGAGACCTCCGAGGAGACGGCGGCGGACGGGTGCGGCATCACTGCCCCGTCCGTGTCCGCGCATGCCCGCCCGTCGGGTGTGGGCACGATCACCGTGACCATTTCACGATCTCGATGACGGTTCCCTCGCCGACGACGGACTCCAAGGTGAAATCCTCGACGAGTCGGCGGGCCCCGCTCAGACCGAGACCGAGGCCGCCGCCGCTGGTCCAGCCGTCGGTGAGGGCGAGTTCCGTGTCCGGGATGCCCGGGCCCCGGTCCCGAAAGCACACCCGCACCCCGCGTCGGCGACCGTTGTCGACGACCGTCATCTCGGCCTCGCCGCCTCCGCCGTAGACGAGCGTGTTGCGGGCCAGTTCGCTCGCCGCGGTGACCAGTTTCGTCTGATCGACCAGGGACAGTCCGATGCGCTGGGCGCACTCGCGCACGGCCTGCCGGACCCGTACCACGTCGTCGTTGCCGGCGATGGGCAGACGGGTGCCCTGTTCGACCGAGTCGTCGTCGTGTGCACCGGTGGGGGTGATCGTCATCGGCCGATCGAGTCGGGGCGATGGGACACGCCGTAGCGCTCCGTGCGCCGTCGGGCCAACAGGGCGAGGCCCTTCTCCAGATCGAGCGCGGTGTGCACGCCGCCCATCGACAGGCCCAGTTCGACCAACGTGATGGCCACGGCCGGACGCATGCCGACCACGACCGTCTCGGCGTCGAGCATGCGCGAGACCGCGGCGATCGTGGCGAACATCCGCCCGATGAACGAGTCCACGATTTCGACCGCGGAGATGTCGATGGCGACGCCGTGCGCGCCCGTCTCCACGATCCGCGCGGAAAGATCCTCCTGGAGCGCCAAAACGCTCTCGTCCTGGAGGTCGAATTGGATCGACACCAGGAGGACGTCACCGATCTTGAGGATCGGAACGCGTTCCATCACTGCCCCTGCCTATGACCCATGCCCCGAGGGATCTCCAGACCACCGCGCCGCAACGCGTGCGCGAGGGCGTCCGCGAGGGACGACTTGGTGGTGATGTCGCCGAACTCGATGCCCAGCGCCACGATCGTCTGCGCGATCTGGGGGCTGATTCCCGAGATCGTGCACTCGGCGCCCATCAGTCGGGCCGCGACGACGGTCTTGAGCAGGTGTTGGGCGACCTGGGTGTCCACCGCCGGGACTCCGGTGATGTCGATGATCGCCTGCTCGGAACCGGTGTCCACGAGCGCCTGGAGCAGCTTCTCCATGACGACCTGGGTCCGCGCCGAGTCGAGGGTGCCCACGAGCGGGACCGCGACGACGCCGTCCCACAGCTTCACCACGGGGGTGGACAGTTCGAGCAACTGCTCCGACTGGTCGGCGATGATCTCCTCGCGCATCCGGGAGTAGGTCTCGAACGTGAACAGACCGAACCCGTCGAGCACCCGCGCGAGCCAACCGGCCACGGCCCAGGTCTCCAGCGAGGCCGAGCGTTCGGCGAGCTCGAAGATGGCGTCCTTGAGCGCGAACACGCTCACGGCGGTCTCCGACGGGGTGAACCCCTGCCGGGCCCGATTGCGCGAGAGCTCCGTGAGCAGCGCCCGCAGTTCGCCGAAGCCGTCCGTGCCCACTCCGGGCACCGCGCCGGTGTCCGCGTCGGCCGCCAGGCCGGTGAGCAGCGCGCCGAAAAGTTCGCGCAGTTCGCGTTGGGTTTCCTTGCCGCCGATCCGGCCGCGCAGGGTTGCCACGACAGCTGCCGACCAGCGCTCGGTCAGCGTTTCCTCGTGCGACTTGAGCAGCTCGATCGCCTGCTGCCGAGTATTCATGTCGCCTTGCGTCACCACGTCCCCCACTTCGCGTCCTTGCAGCGTCGTCCTTGTGGGCCGAAGCGTAATCCATGGCGCCGGGTCGTCTCGGAGCTCGGTGGTGGCGGACCTTCGCCGGCGGTCGCGAGGGACCTTCTCGGGTGGCCTCGGCGGACCTCTGCCCGGTGGTCTCGGCGGGCCTCCCTCGGTGGTCGCGACGGACCTCCCCCGCAGGGGTGGTGGACCTTCCCCCACATACAACAATAAGGTAAGCCTTACCTAAACTTCCGTAGGGGTG
The DNA here is from genome assembly GCF_009865215.1 of Streptomyces sp. SID3343. Taxonomy (GTDB): domain Bacteria; phylum Actinomycetota; class Actinomycetes; order Streptomycetales; family Streptomycetaceae; genus Embleya. The sequence goes on from NZ_WWJX01001077.1 coordinate 2,729, forward strand.
GTCTGTTTCGCCACGGGCACACCCCTGTCTCCTCAACCCCGGAGCACCTCATGGCCCGTCCTCTCCGCCCCTCCCCGTCCACCCGGCGGCGTGCCGCCCGGCTCCTCGCCGCGGCGGGGGCGGCCGGCCTGCTGCTGACCGGCTGCGGCTCCTCCGACGACGACAAGAAGTCCGACCAGGACGCCAAGACCCCCGCGTCGGCCGGCGCGCCCGCGGGTGGGGCCGACGCGGGCAGCGGCACCCGCACGGTCAAGGACGCGGCAGGCACGGCGGTCCAGGTGCCGGTCGCCCCCAAGCGGATCGTGACGCTCACCCAGGAAGACCTCGACGCGCTGCTCGCGCTCGACGTCAAGCCGGTCGGCATCACCAACGGGCAGGGCCTGGACAAGCCGCCGGCCTACCTCGCCGACAAGGTCAAGGGCATAGACGTGGTCGGCAACCTTCTCCAGCCGGTGATGGACAAGGTGATCGCGGCCAAGCCCGACCTGATCCTGGCCGGCGACATGCAGGACGAACAGGTGCTCAAGCAACTGCGCAAGATCACCCCCGCGACGCTCGTGACGATGGCCCCGACCGACGACTGGAAGCTGTCCTTCCGCGGCATCGGCAACGCGGTCAACAAGCTGGAGCAGGCCAACAAGGCGATCACCGACTACGAGGCCAAGGCCAAGAAGACCGGTGAGCAGATGACCAAGAACAAGGGCGCCGCGATCAGCATCGTGCGCTGGAACCCCAACGGGCCGAGCTGGATGGAAAAGCGCCAGTTCGCCAGTGGCGTCGCCCTCGACATGGGCCTGACCCGGCCCAAGGCGCAGGACAAGGACGGCAACGCGCACACCCCCGCGCTGAGCCTGGAGAAGATCAACGAGATCGACGGCGACTGGCTGTTCCTCAGCTCGCTGACCTCCGACGGCGCCGCCGCGCTCAAGGAGATCCAGGACAAGCCCGCCTACAAGGAGCTGAACGCGGTCAAGAACAACCACGCCGTCACGGTGGACGGTTCGGTGTGGTCCACCCGCGGCGGCCCGCTCGCCGCCGACGTCGTACTGACCGACATCGACAAGGCGCTCAGCGCGGCCTGACGCACCGTCACCACTGGCCCCGGAGACGCGCGCACCACGCCTCCGGGGCCGCCCCGGTTTCCCTCGCCGGCCCGCTCGCCGGCGCCCGACCGCCGCACCGAAAGCGAACCGCATGACGGACTCACCGACCCTGACCGAGCTGACCCGGGCCGCCGCCGAAAAGCCGGACGCCGTGGCCGAGTTCTGGGCCCGGATGGCCGCCGAGGGCACCCCGCTGATCGAGCCCGACCCCACCGACCCCGACGCTCGTCTGGTCACGTTCCTGTGGCGGGACGACCCGGCCGCGCCCGCGAACGACGTGCTGGCGATCCTGCACACGATCACCGACCGCGACCGCCACGCGGGCGACCTGACACCGCATCTGATGCGGCGGATCCCCGGCACGGACATCTGGGCGCTCGGCCGGCGGCTGCCCGCCGACCTGCGCGCGTCGTACCAGTTCTTCGTCGGCACCGGGCCGCGCGCGGACACCGTGCGCACGGATCGACCGGGGTGGCTGCGGGTCCTGGATACCGCCGTACCGGATCCACTCTCCCGGACCCCCGAGTTGGCCTCGCGGGACGGCCGCAACCCGTCCTCGGTGCTGGAGTTGCCCGCCGCGCCGGCGCAGCCCTGGGTACGCCGCCGGCCCGACGCGCCGCGCGGCGGCCGAGTGGACACCACGGTCGACGGCCGTCGGGTGAGCGTGCTCACCCCCGTCGAGCCGCCGGGCGAAACCCCCTACCGCGTCGCCGTCGTGCTCGACGGCGACATGTGGGGCTCGGTGCTCGACCTCGACGCGACCCTCGACAACCTGCACGCCGACGGGCTGATCCCGCCGACGGTGACCCTGCTCGTCGACACGATGGGCCGCGATCGACGGATGACGGACCTGTCCTGCAGCGAGGAGTTCGTCGACTGGATCGCCGACGTGCTGCTGCCGTGGGCGGGGGAGCGGCACGGCGTGTCCGCCGACCCCGCGCACACCGTGATCGCGGGCCAGAGCGCGGGCGGCCTCACCGCCGCCTTCGCCGGGTATGCGCGCCCGGACCGGTTCGGCAACGCGCTGTCCCAGTCCGGGTCCTTCTGGTGGCCGGACCCGGACGAGGGCAACGACGGTCCCGAGTGGCTGACTCGCCGCTTCGCGGCGGGCGAGCGCCGCTCGATCCGGCTGTACGTCGAGGTCGGTCTGCTGGAGTGGATGCTCGTGGCCGAGAACCGCCGCCTTCGCGACGTACTGCTCGAACGCGGCTACGACGTCACCTACACCGAGTTCGACGGCGGCCACGACTACGCGTGCTGGCGAGGTGGCCTGGCCGTCGGACTCGTCGAACTGCTGTCAACCGGCGGCTGACGCGCCCGCGGCATCGTGCCGTCGCTTTCCGTCGCCGTCCGGGTCGCTCCGGCTCGCGCCCTGGTCCTCGTCCTCGTCCTTGTTCTCGTTCTCGGGCTCGTCCTCGTCCTCGGGGAACGGCGGTGGGCCGGGGGCCTCGCGCGGTAGTCGCAGCGCGAACAGCGCGCCCACCGCGACGAGTGCGGCGGTCAGCAGGATCGCCGCGCGATACGGACCGGCCTCGGTCGCGTCGTGGCCGCCGGAGCCGCCGAACGCCTCGATCACCGCGGCGCCCGCGGCGATGCCCAGTGAGCCACCGAGGGTGCGGACGATGGTGAACAGGCCCATCGCGTGCCCGATGTCGGCGGGTTCGATGTCACCGAAACCCGAGATCTGCACGGTGAGCACGGCCGTACCCAGCACCAGACCCACACAGAACATCAGCGCCCGCACCGCCCACGTGTGCTCCGCCACCCCCGGGACGGCCAGCGCCGCGAACACCAGCGCGGCCGGTACCAGCGCGGACGTGGTGAGCAGGCGTGGGCCGAACCGGGGCAGCAGCCGGTCCACCACCTGGGACGCGAGCATCAGGCCGACAGCCTCGGGGAAGACGCCGAGCCCCGCGTCCAGAGCCGACGCGCCGAGCGCCGCCTGGTAGAGCAGCGGGAAGACGAACAGCACACCCATCAGCCCCGCCGACGTCAGCAACGCGAGCATCGTCGCCGGACCGAAGGCCCGGTCGCGGAGCAGGTGCAGCCGCAAGAGCGGCTCGGGAGCCCGCAGTTGCTGCGCGAGGGCGACGACGAGCAGCCCGAGCCCCACCGTCCCGCAGGTCGCGATGCCCGGCGACGTCCACCCCTGCGACGGGCCGAACCCGAGCGCGTAGGTGAGCAAACCCAGTGTCGGCGTGGTCAGCGCGAACCCGGTCCGGTCGAACGGACCGACCACGCCCTCGCGATGCTCGCGCAGCCCGAACAGGCCGAGCAGCACGGCGGCCACCCCGATCGGCACGTTGACCAGGAACAGCCAATGCCAGGAAAGGTGTTCGGTGAGAAACCCGCCGAGGGGCGGCCCGAGCGCCGGCATCAGCGCGGTCGGCACGATCAGTACCTTCGCGAGCTTGACCCGCTCGTGCGGCGCGAACGCGCGGAACAGGATGGTCATGCCGACCGGCGTGAGCAGGCCGCCCGCGAGGCCCTGGACCACCCGGGCGAGTACGAGCGTGTCGAGGTTGTGCGCCGCGCCGCACGCCGCCGAGGCCGCGGTGAAGGTCGCGAGCGAGCCCAGGAAGACCAGTTTGGTACCGAACCGGTCGCCGAGCCGACCCGCGATCGGCAGCGCCACCACGAGCGCGACCAGGAACGCGATCTCGACCGTGTTGGCGGCCACGGCCGGCTCGCCGAAGTCGTCGGCGATGGTCAGCAGCGCCGGGTTGACGATCGTCGAGTCCAAGCCGTTCATGCACATCGCGGCGGTGTAGACGATCACCACGATCAGCGCGTTGACCCGGGCCGAACCTCGGACCGGTTGCCCGTGGCCCTCGACGGCCAAGCCCTGCCCGTCGCCCTCGACGGAGGAGGCCCGTCCGTCGCCCTCGGCGCAGGAGTCGCCGGTCACCGCGGTGCCGGCGCGAGGTCGGTCCAGTGCGCGGATATCCAGTCCAGCGCGTCGGCCCGCGGGCACGGCCCGTGGGCGATGGTCCACCCGGCGGGCACGGCGGCGAAGCCGGGCCACAGCGAGTGTTGGCCGACGCCGTTGACCAGGGCGAGGAATTCGCCGTCGGCGTCGAAGGGATTCGAGGGTGCGTCAGCCATGGGTGCGGTGCTCCAGCTCGGTCAGGCGGTCGGCCACCACGCGCGCGATCCGCGCGATCGGGCCGGGAAGGGTCATGTCCTTGTGCGAGCAGGCCACGTCCGTGTTGTCGATCCGACCGGTCACGTACGGGGCCCAGGTCTCGGGAGTGAGGGTGTCGTCGATGGTGTCGACGGTGGCCCGGAAGAAAAGCACGTCGCCGCGGAAGACCCGGTGGTCGAAGCCGCGCACGAGGTGATTGGTGTTGAGGTAGATGTCGTTGAGCGCCACGATCGTCGCCTCGTCGAGCCCGGCCAGCGGGCTGCCCTCGCGGCGCAACACCGCGATCACCTCGGCGAGTTCGAACGGGCGCCCGGCCAGGATCTCCGGCCCGTAGCCACCCATCGTGAGCAGTGCCTCCAGCGCCTCGGCCAGATCCGGCACCGGCAACTCCCGGAAGCCCTCCGCCGGATAGGCGTCCAGCACCGCGAGCAACTCGACCTCGTGGCCCAGGTCCTGGAGCCGGGTCGCCATCGCGTGCGCGATGATCCCGCCGGTGGACCAGCCCAGGAGCCGATACGGACCGACCGGCTGCACCTCGCGCGCGCGATCCACATAGTGCGCCGCCAACTCCTCCAGCGTGCGCGGCAGCGGCAGGGCGGCGGTCACCGGCCCCACCCCCTGCGCCTGAAGGCCGTAAAGCGGAACATCGGCGGGCAGATTGGCGATCAGGCCGGTGTAGCACCACGACAGGCCGCCCGCGGGGTGCACGCTGAACACGGGGGCGCGAGTCCCCTCGACCCGCAGCGGGAGCAGCACGTCGAGCGCGTCCACGTGGTGCTCGCTCGCGTCCAACGCCGCATCGAGCCCGGCGACGGTGGGGGCGCGGAAGATCGTGCCGATACCCACCTCGACGCCGAACGCCGCCTTGATCCGCCCGGCGAGCCGCACCGCGAGCAGCGAATGGCCGCCCAGGTCGAAGAAGTTGTCGTCCACGCCGACCGTCGGCACACCGAGCACGTCGGCGAGCAAGGCGCACAACAGCTCCTCGCGCGGCCCGCTGGGTGCGCGCCCGGTGGTCACGGCGCCGCCGAGGTCCGGAGCGGGCAGGGCCTTGCGATCGAGCTTGCCGTTGGCGGTGAGCGGCAGGCGGTCCACGACGACCACGGCCGAGGGCACCATGTGCACCGGCAGCAGCCCGGCCGCGTGCGCGCGCAGATCAGCGCCGCCGGCCGCGCCGGCCGTCACCACGTAACCGACGAGGCGTTGATCGCCCGGGGTGTCCTCGCGCAACACCACGGCCGCGTCCGAGACCTCGGAGTGAGCTGCCAACACCGCCTCGATCTCGCCGAGTTCGACCCGGAAACCACGGATCTTGACCTGCTGGTCGGCCCGGCCGAAATAGTCGAGCGTGCCGTCCGCGCGTCGCCGGGCCAGGTCGCCCGAGCGGTACATCCGCCGCCCGCGCTCGCCGAAGCGCTCGGCGTGCGGGTCGGCGACGAAGCGCTCGGCGGACAGCGCGGGGCGGCCGAGATAGCCGCGCGCGAGGCCCTCCCCGGCGACGTACATCTCGCCGATCACCCCCGGTGGAACGGGCTGGAGGTATGCGTCGAGGACGTACACCCGCAGGTCCGGGATGTTGACCCCGATCGTGCTCGCGGAGCCCGCGGCGGCCGACGCGCGATCGAGCGGGTGGTAGGTGACGTGCACGGTCGTCTCGGTGATGCCGTACATGTTGACGAGCCTGGGCGCGTCGTCGGGGTGCCGGTCGTACCAGTCGGCGAGCCGGGCCGGTTCCAGTGCCTCGCCGCCGAAAATCACGTAACGCAAGGCGAGTTCGCGCCCCGGGCGATCCCGGTCGGCGGCCACGAGCTGGTGGAACGCGGACGGCGTCTGGTTGAGCACGGTGACCCGCTCCCGGGCCAGCAGGTCCAAGAACTCTGCCGGGTCGCGGCTGACCAGGTGCGGGACGACGACGAGCCGGCCGCCGAAGAGCAGCGCACCCCACAGCTCCCACACCGAGAAGTCGAACGCGTAGGAGTGGAACAGCGTCCACACGTCGTCGGGACCGAAGCCGAACCAGTGGTCGGTCGCGGCGAACAGGCGCGCGACGTTGTGGTGCGTCACCGGCACGCCCTTGGGCCGACCCGTCGAGCCGGACGTGTAGATCACATACGCCGGATCGCCGGGCCGCAGCGGGCGCTTGCGCTGGTCCTGGGTGAGGTCGGAGGCGGCGTACGAGTCGGCCTCGGGGCCGTCGACCAGGATGCGCGGCAGGGCGTGCGCGGGCAGCCGACGGACGCCGGCCGCGTCGGTGAGCAACACGGCGGGCGCCGCGTCGCCGAGCATGTACGCGAGCCGATCGGCCGGGTAGTCCGGGTCGAGCGGGAGGTAGGCGGCGCCGGCCTTGGCCACCGCGAGCAGCGCGACCACCAGTTCGGGGGATCGCGGCAGGGCGAGCGCGACGATGTCGCCGGGGCCGATGTCGCGGGCGACCAGCAGGCGGGCCAGGCGGTTGGCCCGGGCCGACAGCTCCGCATGGCTCAGGGACAGGCCCGCACACGTGACGGCGATCCGCTCCGGGTGCCGTGCGGCGACCGCTTCGTAGCGGGCGACCAGCGTGGTCGCGCGCGTCGCGGTGGCGGTGGGGCCGACGTTGTACTCGACCAACGCCCGATGCAACTCGGCCTCGTCGAGCAACGGGAGCCGGCCGATCGCGAGGTCGGGATCGGCGACGGCCGCCGTGAGCAGCGCGGTGAGGCGGCGGGACAGCCCGGCCGCGTTGGATCGGTCGAAGAGGTCGGTGCGGAATTCGAGGAAGCCGGCCAGGCCCTCGCCCGGTACCTCGCCCACGTTGAGCGTCAGGTCGAACTTGGCCGTCCCCGACGGCACCGCGACCATCCGCGCGGTGAGCGGTCCGAGCGCGAACTCGGCGTCGGGCACGGACTGCCAGGCGATCATCACCTGGAACAGGGGGTGCCGGGCGAGCGAGCGAGGCGGATTGAGCTCGTCCACGACCCGGTCGAAGGGCACGTCGGCGTGGTCGAAGGCGGCGAGGGTGCCGGCGCGGACCCGGTCGAGCAGGGTGCGGAAGGTCGGCGCGCCGGACGTGTCGGTGCGCAGCACGAGCGTGTTGACGAAGAAGCCGACCAGGTCGGCGGTCGTGTCGTCGGCGCGGCCCGCGACCGGGGTGCCCAGGGGGATGTCCTCGCCCGCGCCGTGCCGGGTCAGCAGAGCGGCCAGGGCGGCCTGTACGGCCATGAACACGCTCGTCCCGGTGGCCCGGGCCAGGGCCGTGAGGCGGGCGTGGACCTCGGGCGCCAGGTGGAACGGCACCGTGTCACCGGCGTGGGAGGCGACGTCGGGGCGCGGTCGGTCGGTGGGCAGCACGATTTCGTCGGGCAGCCCGGCCAACGCGGTTTTCCAGTGGTCGAGTTGGCGACGGGCGAGCGGGGTGGGCGCCTGCGGGTCGCCGAGTCGGGCGTGCTGCCACGCGACGTGATCGACGTACTGCACGGGCAGCGGGGTGAATCGGGGGGCGCGGCCCGCGGCGCGTGCCGCGTAGGCGACGGCCAGGTCACGGGCGAGCGGCGTGGTGGACGCACCGTCGCCGGCTATGTGGTGGAGCAGCAGCACGAGGGTGTGCCGGTCGCCCCCGGCCGAGAACAGCGTGGTGCGCAGTGGCGGTTCGGTCGCGAGGTCGAAGCAGTGTCGAACGGCGGCGGTGATCGCCGCGTCGGTGTTCGAGGCGTCCGCGACCCCTGCGCCCGTAATCGCTGCGTCGGTGTTCGCGGCGTCGGTGTTCGAGCCGGCCCAGGGCTGGTGGCGTAGCTCGGGGCGGGCCTGTTCGGGCGTCAGGATCCGTTGGTAGGGCGTGTCGTCGTGCTGCGGGTAGATCGTGCGCAGCGTCTCGTGCCGCTCCACCAGGTCGGCGAGCGCGAGTTCGAGCGCGTCGCGGTCGAGTGGGCCGGTCAGGGTGAGCACGAGCGGGATGTTGTAGGTGGGACTGGGCCCTTCGAGCCGGTGCATGAACCACAGACGCTGTTGGGCGGGCGACAGCGCAAGCCGATCGGCGGTCCGCGCGACGGGTTCGAGCGGGAGCCGTGTCTCGGCGGCCGACGCCACGCCGACCGCCTCGGCCGCACCGACGGCCTCGGCGAGTGCGGCCGGGGTGGGCGCGCGGAACACGTCGGCGAGACCGATCGGCGCGTCGAACGTCTCCCGGATGCGCGCCGCGAGTCGGGCCGCGAGCAGCGAATGGCCGCCAAGTTCGAAGAAATCGGCCTGCCGGAACGGGAGTTCGGACAGCCCCAACACGGACGCGAAGAGGCCGGACAGAATCTCCTCGCGGGGGCCGCGCACGGCGTCCTGCGGACCGGCCGCGGCCGGCTCGGGGTCGGGCAGCGCGCGGTGGTCGATCTTGTCGTTGTGGGTGCGCGGCAGCGCGTCGAGCACGAGCACGGCGGCCGGTACCAGGTGCTCGGGCACCCGCTCGCCGACGTAGGCGCGTAGCGCCTCCGGGGTGGGATCGGTGCCGTCGGCGGCCACCACGTAGGCCAGCAGCCGCTTGCCGTGTGCGGCGTCGCGAGCGATGACCGCGGCCTGGGCCACATCGGGATGCGCGGCCAATACCGCCTGGATTTCGCCGGGTTCGATCCGGAAACCGCGGATCTTGACCTGCTCGTCGGCTCGCCCGAGCAGTTCGAGGGTGCCGTCGGCCCGCCGCCGGGCGAGGTCGCCGGTGCGGTACATCCGCCCGCCCGGGTCCCCGTGCCGGGCGCCGAACGGGTCGGCGACGAAGCGCTCGGCGGTCAGGTCGGGCCGGTCGAGGTAGCCGCGGGCCAGGCACGCGCCCGCGATGTGCAACTCGCCCGTCACCCCGGGCGGGGTCGGTCGCAGCGACGCGTCCAGGACGTAGGCACGCGAGCCGCGGACCGGGCGGCCCGTGCCGTCGGGCCCCCAGAAGTAGGCGTCGACGGTCGTCTCGGTCGGCCCGTACAGGTTGATCGGCCGGCTGCCCGCGATGGTCGAAAGCCGGTGCCACAGCGGCTCGGGGACGCTTTCGCCGCCGACCACGAGCACGGCGGGGTGGTGCCGGTCCGGGGCCAACAGGCCCTCGGTGATCAGCGCCTCGGCGTAGGTGGGCGTGACGTCGAGGTAGTCGACGCGGTGCTCGTGTACGTAGGCGACGAGCGACGTGGGGTCACGGTAGGTGGCGTCGTCGAGCACGTGCAGTTCGTGGCCGTGGACCAGCCACAGAATCGGGTCCCACGACGCGTCGAACGCGAACGACGCGCTGTGGGCGATCCGCAGCCGGTCTCGGCCGGTGCGGGTGACGGCGGGCCCGATGTGGTCGGTGCCGTGGCCCGCGCACAGATTGGCGAGCGACGCGTGGGTGACCACGACGCCCTTGGGACGGCCGGTCGAACCGGAGGTGTGGATGACGTATGCGGCCTGCTCCGGGCGCGGGGCCTCGGGCGCGGTGTCGGGGCGGGTGGCGAGTTCGGCCCGGGTGGCCGGGGTGTCGAGCAGCAGGGTCGGGATGTCGTGTGGCGGCAGGCCGGCGACGGTGTCGGTGGTGGCGATCACGCACCCGGGTCGGGTGTCGTCGAGCACGTCCGTGATGCGCTGCGCGGGGTGGCCGAGGTCGACGAACTGGCAGACGCCGCCCGCCTTGAGCACGGCGAGCAGCGCGACCACGGTGTCGGGGCCGCGGCGCAGCGCGATCGCCACCGGGGTCTCGGCGCGGACGCCGGCGGCCAGGAGCTCGTGCGCGAGGCGGTTGGCGGCGACCTCGACCTCGGCGAACGTCCGGGCGTCGGTGGCGGTGTCGGTGCCGGTGGCGGTGCCGGTGGCGGTGCCAGTGGCGGCGGGATCGGGATGGGGACGGGGATGGGCAACCCCGTTGGTGGCGACGCCGGATCGGACCGCGATCAGGTCGGGGGTGCGGGCGGCCTGGCGGCGGAACAGCTCGGGAATCGTTGCGGTGGGCGCCGGTTCGGCGCGCCCCGCGGTGGCCCGATGCAGTTCGTCCTCGTCGAGGAGGTCGATGCCGGCGATCGAACGGCTCGGACGGCCGGTCCCGTCGGTCCCGTCGGTTCGGTGAGCGCCGCCGACACCGCCCGTGCCGTCGCCGCCGTCGAGCAGCAGCGCGGTGAGCGCGTCGAGGTAGCGGCGCAGGCCCTGTTCGTGGTCGGCGAGGGCCGCCTCCGAGTAGCGCGCGGCGTTGGCGTCGAGCCCGATCCGCAGGCCGCCGTCGGAGGTCGGCACCACGCCGACGGCGAGGTCGTCCACCGGCCCTGCGGCGAGGTTGTGCACGGTGCCGGTCGACGTTCCGAAGTCCAGATCGCCCTCGAACGCCTTGATGTTGACCATCGGCCCGTGCAGCGCCCGATCGCCGCCGGTCAGCCCCAGGTCGCGGCGCACGTCCTCGTGGCGGTAGCGCTGGTGGCGTCGGGTGGCGCGCAGTTCGAGCACGACGCGGCGCAGCAGTTCGGCGCCGGTGTCACGCGGGCGTACCGCGATGCGCAGCGGCAGCACGTTGACCGTCATCGCGGGGGTGCGCAGCGCGGTTGGGCTGCTGCGGTTGAGCAACGGCAGGCCCAGCACGACGTCGTGGGTGCCGGTGACGCGGTGCACGTAGCCGGCGGTGGCGGCGATCACCAGTTCGGCCCACGTGGCCTTGGCGACTGCGGCGGCCGCGGTGAGCCGCTCGTGTTCGACGGCGGACAGTTCGATCGCGCGGCGGTGGATCGCCCTCGTGGGCACCAGGGTTGCCGGCTGCGCGGACAGGGTGGTCGGCTCCGGGCGGTCGGCCAGGCGGTCGAGCCAATAGGCACGGTCGCGCCCCCGGGCGGCGTCGGCGCGATACGCGTTTTCCTCGTCGACGAGTTCGGCCAGGCCGGCGAACGGGGTCGGGGCGGGCTCGGCGCCGGCTTCGAGCGCTGCGTACACCTCGGCGACGCGTCGGTCGATCAGGGTCAGCGCGTAGGCGTCGACCGCGATGTGGTGCACACGTCGGTACCACCAGTGGCAGTCGTCGGCGACGCGGAACAGCGCGTGCGCCACGAGTGAGTCCGCGGCGAGGTCCAGCGGTCGCGCGAGGTCGGCGTGCATCCACGCGTCGGCCTCGGCGCGCGGGTCGGCGGCCGAGCGCAGATCGAAGCGGGGGAGCGGGCGGTCGGACGCGGGACGAACGTGTTGGGTCGGGGCGCCGTCGGGCCCGGTGGTGATCGCGAGCGCGAGCGTCTGCGCCTCGTCGCCGACCCGGAGCAGGGCCTGCTCGAACAGGTCGGCGTCGAGGGGCCCGCGGATCTCGACGCGGTCACCGGTGTTGTAGCCGGCGTCGTCGGGCGCGAGGGCCTGCGCGTAGAGGATCCCGGCCTGGGCGGCGAGCAACGGCAGCCCGTGGTGGGCGCGTTCGTTCGGATCGGCGAAGTCGGGTGCCTGGGGATCGGGATCCGCGACGGGGTGGTCCACGAGAGTCTGGGCCTGATGGTGACGCATGGTGTGAGGGCTCCCGGGGCGCGACGACAGGCAACACGTGCCGGGCACCCGGCACGGGAAGTTAGGTAAGCCTAAGCTATATTCCTGGGGTCTGTCAGTGGTTGGCAAGAACCTCGACGAACCGGAGCAAACGACATGATCGTGACCGATTCCCGCGCCGGTGAGGTCGGCGGCGTCGACAAGGCCGCGCTGCGGCGCCGGGTCGAGGAGCACCGGGCCGACCTGCTCGCGCTCGGTCGTCGCATCCACGCACACCCCGAGACCGCGTTCGCCGAGCATCGGGCCGCCGCGTGGTGCGCGGACGTGCTGCGCGAGCACGGGTATTCGGTCACCGCGCCCGCCCACGGCCTCGACACCGCGTTCGTGGCGACCATCGGCTCGGGCCCGGTGACGGTGGCGCTCGCATGCGAATACGACGCGCTGCCGGGCCTGGGCCACGCGTGCGGGCACAACCTGATCGCCGCGGCGGGCGTCGGCGCGGCGATCGCGCTCGGCCCCGACGCCGATCGGCTGGGCCTGACCGTGCGCGTGGTGGGCACCCCCGCCGAGGAACGCGGCGCGGGCAAGGCCCTGTTGCTGGAGGCGGGCGCGTTCGACGGCGTGGACTTCGCGATGATGGTGCACCCGTGCCCGTTCGAGGTGGCCGAGTTCCACTCGTTCGCGCTCGGCACGCTCTCCGTCGAGTACACCGGAACGGCCGCGCACCCGAGCCTGAATCCGCAGGACGGTCGCAGCGCGGCCGACGCGCTGACGGTGGCTCAGGTCGCCCTCGGCCTGCTCGGCAGGCAGTTGCCGGCGCACTGGAAGGTGCACGGAATCACCACGGGCGCGGGCAGTTCGCCCAACGCGGTCCCGGATCGGGCCACCGCCGAATACGAGATCCGCACGTCGGACGCGGCCGACCTGGCGGAACTGCGAACCCGGGTCGAGGCGTGCTTTCGGGCGGGCGCGCTGGCGATCGGATGCGATGTGGCGCTGACCCGCCCCGAACCGGACTACCTCGACTTTCGTACCGATCCGACGCTGATCGCGCTGTGGCGGGCCAACGCGCGCGAACTCGGCCGCCCGGAGCCGATCGAGCGCGACGCGTTCGCGTGCACGGACATGGGCAACGTGTCGCACGTGGTGCCCTCGATCCACCCGGTCCTGGACATCTCCGGCGGCTCGTGCGGCCCGCACGAGCCGGAGTTCGTCGCTGCGGCGATATCCCCCGAGGCCGACCGCGCGTTGCTCGACGGCGCGGTGGCGATGGCGTGGACCGCCGCCGACTACGCGCTGCTGCGCCGGGCCGAGACGACGGGGACGGACGAGGGAGCGACCTGAGGGACCGGCGTGCCCCCACCGCGGTGCGGAGCGGCGGGGGCACGCCGACGCTAGGCGCGAGTGGCCGACGAGCGGCCCAGCAGGACCCACAGCAGGAACGGGCCGCCCAGCACCGTGCTGACCACGCCGACCGGGATCTCCGTGCCGTCGAGGGCGATGCGGCCCAGCGTGTCCGCGAGGACGATCAGGATCGCACCGACCAGCATCGAGGCCAGGATCGGTACGCGCAGCGGCCCGGCGAGGCGGCCCGCGATCACCGGCGCCGCGAGCGCGATGAAGCCCACCGGGCCGCAGATGCCCACCGCCAGGCCCGCGAGGCAGACCGCGGCGATCAGGCACACCATGCGGATTCGCGCGGGGTCGACGCCGAGCGAGGACGCGGTCGAATCGTCGAAGCGCAGTACGTCGAGCCGGCGCCCGAGCACGAGCGCGAGCGGGACGAGCACCGCGAGTCCGATGAGGACCGGCACCGCGACGTCGTAGCCGCGGCCGTTGAGGCTGCCCGACGTCCACACGTACAGCGCGCTCGACGAGTTGAGCGAACGCCGCGACAACACCACCTGGGTGATCGCGGACGCCAGCGCGGACAGTGCCAGGCCCACCACCAGGACGCGGTAACCGCGTTGGCCCAGACCGCCCGCGACGGTCGTGACGACCAGGACCGCGACGACCGCGCCGATCGGACCCGACCACCACGCGCCGAACGTCCCGCTCGCGCTGAACGTCACCGACAACAGGACGGCCGCGGTCGCGCCGTCGTTGACCCCGAGCAACTCCGGGGTGGCGAGGCGATTTCTGGCCAACGTCTGGGTCAGGCAGCCCGCGACGCCGAGCGCCGCGCCGGCGGCGACGCCCGCGATGATCCGGCCGAGCCGGAAGTCCTGCACGAGCAGCACGTCGAAGTGGTCGCCGGTGCCGAAGACCGCGCGGAACGTGCGGGCGAGTCCCATCTCGCTCTGTCCGGCGTACACCGACAGGACCACGGCGGCGACCAGCGCGCCGCCCAGCACGATCGTGGTGAGCACGGATCGAGTCGGCAGCAGCAGTGAAAGCCCGCCTCGACGCACCACCACGTGCTCGGGGCGATCGTGCCAACGCCGGGGCAGCCGGGCCGAGATCCGGCGCGCGAGCGAGACGTGGTCGGTACGCGCCGCGCTCTCGGCGGTGGCCGGGTCGTCGGTCAGGCCCATCGCGCCGAGCCGTTGCGAGCGCACGACGCCGATCAGCAGCGGCGCGCCGATCAGCGCGACGATCACCGACACCGGCGCCTCGAACGGGCGCGACACGACCCGGGCGGCGATGTCGGCGGCGGTCAGCACGGCGGCGCCGATCAGTGCCGCGAACAGGATTTGCGCGACGATCCGCGGCCCGACCAGGGTGCGGGCGAGGAAGCCGGCGAGCAGACCGAGGAACGAGATCGGGCCGACGAGGGCGACCGCGGAGGCGGTGAGCAGGGTGACCGACAGGGCGACCAGGACCCGGGTGGTGGACGGCCGGTGGCCCAGACCGCGGGCGAGGTCGTCGCCCAGGACCAGGGCGGACAGCGGGCGCGAGACGAACAGCGCGAGGACGAATCCGACCGCGAGCACCGGCGCCAGGCTGCCGAGCGACTCGAAGCCCTGGATGCCGGCCAGCGAACCCAGCACCCAGAAGCGGAAACTGTCGTACGCCTCGGCCGAGTTGACGATCAGCACATTGGTGATGCCGCCGAAGGTCGCGCTCAGCGCCGCGCCCGCGAGCACCAGGCGCATCGGCGAACCGCCGCCGCGCTGCCCGGAGATCAGCAGCACGAGCCCGCCGGCGACCGCCGCGCCGGCGAACGCCCAGACCAGGTAGCCGAAACCGGTCTGTACGCCGAGCAGGGTGATCCCGAGCACCACACCCAGCGAGGCCCCGGCGTTGACGCCGAGCAGCCCGGTCTCGGCGAGCGGATTGCGGGTGACGGTCTGGAGCAGGCACCCGGCCGTGCCGAGCGCGGCACCGGCCAGCAACGCGGTGAGCGTGCGGGGCAGTCGCAGGTCGTGCACGACCAGCCGCAGATGCGCGTCGTCGCGGGCGCCGTTGCGGCCGAAGAGGTAGTCGAAGGCATCGCTCGGGCCCACCTCGCCCGCCCCGATCGACAGCGAGACGCCGGTGAGCACGATCACGGTCGCGATCAGCACGATCGAGCGGACGAGCAGCGGATGCCGGCCGCCGGGGCCGATCGGCGCGACTTCGGCCCCGGGAGCCTCCACGGCCGGGCCTTCGTACGTGCCGTCCGGTTGTCTCGTAATCGGCTGATGCACAGTCATAAGGTGAGGCTAACCTAACCGTTAGCGTCGATTCGATAGTCCGTGCGGCATCGACCCGATGATCGAGTTAGGTTAGGCTCGCCTAAGTATCGATCGGGTTGTGCTTTGTCGAGGGGAATTTCGTGCAGCCATCAGACCTCGCCGGCCGCATCGCGCTGGTCACCGGAGCCGCCCAGGGCATCGGCGCCGCCGTCGTTCGCGGCCTGGTCGAGCACGGCGCGATCGTCGCCGCCACCGACCGCGATCCGATCGGCGTCAAGAAGCTCGCGGCCGAGTACGAAACCGGCCGCGTCGTCGCCTACCCACTGGACGTCACCGACGTCGCCGCGGTCGACGCGACCGTCACCGCGATCGAGCGCCACCTCGGCCCGATCGCGATCCTGGTCAACGTGGCCGGCGTGTTGAACACCGCACCGGTGGTCGAACTGACCGACCGGGCCTGGGCCGACACGTTCGCCGTCAACACCACGGGCGTCTTCCACACCAGCCGCGCGGTCGCGCGCCCGATGCTCGAACGCGGCGCCGGCAGCATCGTCACCGTCGGATCCAACGCGGCCGGCGTGCCGCGCACCGGCATGGCCGCCTACGCGGCGTCCAAGTCCGCGGCGACCATGTTCACCATGTGCCTGGGCCTCGAACTCGGCCGCAGCGGCGTGCGCTGCAACGTCGTGTCACCCGGGTCCACCGACACCCCCATGCAACGCGCCATGTGGACCGACCCCGACGCGCCCCACCGCGTCGTCGAGGGCGACCTCGCGTCCTACCGCACCGGAATACCCCTGGGCCGGATCGCCGACCCGGCCGACATCGCCGACGCCGTCGTCTTCCTGGCGTCGGACCGGGCCCGACACATCACGATGCACAACATGTACGTCGACGGCGGCGCGACGCTGCACGTGTGACGGGGCGTCACCGGCGGCCCGGACGCCCCACGTTCGGGCCGAACCCGACGTCGTCGAACCACCCGCCGAAGCCACCACCCGACGCACCGCCACAGACCACGACCACACAACCCAGGTCCACCACCGCACCCCACCACCGCACCCCACCCACCCGACAGCGCAGCCCGGCACAGCGCCGCACCGCGCGCAACACCCCCCCACGCCCCACTCGGCCCGTCCCGCCGAGTGGGGCCCCGCCCGTGTACCCGACTCGCCACTCGCCCGGGTACGGAAATGGAGCTCCAGGTGACGACCCCCGAAGCCACCGGCCTAGCCACGGTGGGTGCGGCGACCGCCCTGCTCGACGCCTATCGGCCCGGCACCGCGCGCTTCCTCGCGTCGCCCACCCGCACCGTGCTCGCCCACGGCACCCAGGCCGAAGTCGCGCACGACGAACGCCCGTTGGCCGCCCGAGTCGCCGCCACCCTCAAAGCCGCGAGCCCCGTCGGCGGCCGACCCCCGATCGTGCTCGGCGCGATCCCCTTCGACCAGAGCGCACGCGCCGCGCTCGTGGTCCCCGAGACCGTCGACTACGGACCGCCGCTGTCCGCCGACCCGCTGATCGCCCTCGCCGCGCCCGAACCGGCCGACGCCGACTGGGACATCCGCCCGGTGCCCGCTCCCGAGGTGTACCGCGCCCGAGTCGCCGAGGCGGTGAACCGGATGCGTGACGGAGCATTCGACAAGGTCGTGCTCGCCCGCACGCTCGAACTACGCTCGTCCGCCGCGCTCGACATACCCGTGATGCTGCAACGCCTGGCCCGCCGCGACCCGAACGGCTACACGTTCGCGGTCCCCGGCGTCGAGCCCGGGCGCACCCTGCTCGGCGCGAGCCCCGAACTGCTCGTGTCCCGACGCGGCGCCCACGTCGTCGCCAACCCGCTGGCCGGCTCGGCCAAGCGCAGCGACGATCTCGCCGAGGACGTACGCCGCGCGATGGCGCTCCTGGAATCCGCGAAGGACCTGCACGAACACGCCGTCGTGGTGGCCGCCGTGCGCGACGCGCTCGCGCCCTACTGCGACACCCTGGAGATACCCGAGCAGCCCACCCTCGTGTGCACCGCCGCGATGTGGCACCTGTCCACGACCGTGACCGGCACGCTCGGGGAACACCGCCCCTCCGCGCTGGAGTTGGCGTGCGCACTGCACCCCACCCCGGCCGTGTGCGGCACCCCGACGACGCTCGCCCGCGCCACGATCGCCGAGCTCGAACCGTTCGACCGAGGGCTGTACACCGGCATGGTCGGCTGGGGCGACCTGGACGGCGACGGCGAATGGGTCGTCACCATCCGCTGCGCCGAGGCCGACGCCGACACCCTGCGCCTGTACGCCGGGGCGGGCATCGTCGAAGAGTCCTCGCCCGACGCCGAAACCGCGGAGACCGAAGCCAAGTTCGGTACCTTCCTGCACGCCGTGGCAGGCCGCCGATGAACGCCGCCACCCCCACGTGGCCCGCCGAGTTCGCCGCGCGCTACCGCGACCGGGGCTGGTGGCGCGGCGAGACCTTCGGCGGCATGCTGCGCGAGCGCGCCGCGGCCCACCCCGACCGGATCGCGATCGTCGACGGCGACCGCCGGCTGACCTACCGCGACCTCGACGAGCGCGCCGATCGCCTCGCGGCCGGCCTGCTCGCGCGCGGCATCGCCAAGGGCGACCGGGTCGTGCTCCAACTCCCCAACACCGCCGAGTTCTTCGACGTGGTCTTCGCCCTGTTCCGGATCGGCGCGCTTCCGGTCTTCGCGCTGCCCGCCCACCGCGAGACCGAGATCGCGTACTTCTGCGCGTTCGCCGAAGCCGTGGCCTACGTGATCCCCGACGTGCACGAGGGCTTCGACCACCGCGAGTTGGCCGCCAAAGTGCGCGCGAGCACACCGACGCTGCGGCACGTCCTGGTCGTCGGCGACCCCGGCGAGCACACCGCGCTCGCCGACGTGACCGCCCCGCCCGTCGAGATCGCCGACCCGCCCGCGCCCGGCGACCTCGCGTTCCTGCAACTGTCCGGCGGCAGCACCGGCGTGCCCAAGCTCATCCCGCGCACGCACGACGACTACATCTACTCGCTGCGCGGCTCCAACGAGATCTGCGCGGTCGACGCCGACAGCGTCTACCTGTGCGCGCTGCCCGCCGCGCACAACTTCCCGCTCAGTTCACCCGGCACGCTCGGCGCGCTGTACGCGGGCGCGCGCGTCGTGCTGTGCCCCAGGCCGAGCCCCGATGTCGCGTTCGCGTTGATCGAGCGGGAGCGGGTCACCATCACCGGCATCGTGCCGCCCCTCGCGCTGGCCTGGACCGAGGCGGCGCAACGCGGCGGGGTCGACCTGAGCAGCCTGCGCGTACTGCTCGTCGGCGGCGCCAAGTTCAGCGAGGAGGCCGCGCGCCGGATCCGACCCGTGTTCGACTGCACGTTGCAGCAGGTGTTCGGGATGGCCGAAGGGCTGGTCAACTACACGCGCCTGGACGACCCCGAGGAAATCGTGGTCACCACGCAGGGCCGGCCGATCTCGCCCGACGACGAGATCAGGATCGTCGACGACGCCGACGTAGACCTGCCCGTCGGCGCGACCGGCCACCTGCTCACGCGCGGCCCCTACACGATCCGCGGCTACTGGAACGCCCCCGAGCACAACGCGAAGTCCTTCACCGCCGACGGCTTCTACCGCACCGGCGACGTGGTCCGGGCCATCGCGAGCGGACACCTCGTGGTCGAGGGCCGGGCCAAGGACCAGATCAACCGGGGCGGCGAGAAGGTGGCCGCCGAGGAGGTGGAGAACCACATCCTCGCCCACCCGTCCGTGCACGACGTCGCGATCGTCGCGGTGCCCGACCCGTATCTGGGCGAGCGCACGTGCGCGTACGTGATCCTGCGCGAGGGCGCGGCACCGCTCAAGCCGGTCGCCATCCGCAGGTTCGTCCGCGAGCGCGGCGTCGCCGGCTACAAGGTGCCCGACCACGTCGAGTTCGTCGACACGTTTCCGTATACGGGCGTCGGCAAGGTCAGCAAGAAGGACTTGCGTGCCGCCATCGCCGCCGGACTCGCCGGGCGCTGACCCGCCGCACTCGCCACACCCGCGCCACTCGCCACCCCCGCCACCGTGAAAGGCCGCCCAACCCCCATGGCACTGCCGAAGATCGCCCCGTATCCGATGCCCGACGCGGCGGATCTGCCGACCAACCGCGTCGACTGGACCGTCGACCCGGCGCGCGCCGTGCTGCTCGTGCACGACCTGCAGAACTACTTCCTGTCCGCGTTCGAGCCGAACGCGTCGCCGGTGACCGAACTGCTCGCCAACGTCGCGCGGATCAAGGCGGACTGCGACCGACTGGGCATCCCCACCGTCTACTCCGCCCAGCCGGGCGGCCAGACCGCCGAACAGCGCGGCCTGCAACAGGACTTCTGGGGGCCGGGCCTGCCCGACGACCCGCACGCGGCGGCGATCGCGGAGCCGGTCGCACCGGGCCCGGCCGACATCGTGCTCATTAAGTGGAAGTACAGCGCGTTCGTGCGCACCGACCTGCGAGCCCGGATGCGCGACCTCGGCCGCGACCAACTCGTCATCGTCGGCGTCTACGCGCACATCGGCGTGCTGACCACCGCGTGCGACGCGTGGATGCAGGACATCCGGGCCTTCGTGGTGTCCGACGCCGTGGCCGACTTCACCCGGGACAACCACCACGGCGCGCTGCGCTGGGCCGCCGCGAACTGCGCGGTCGTCACCGACACCGACCGTCTGTTCGCCGGAAAGCAGGACACCCCATGGCACTGACTCTCGACCTCATCCGCGCCGACGTCGCCGACATTCTCGGCGAGGACCCGGCCGACATTCCGGTGGACGAGAACCTCGTCGACTACGGCCTCGACTCGATCCGGGTGATGGCCCTCGTCGGCCGCTGGGCCGAAACCCACGGCGTCGACGTCGACTTCGCCGCCTTGGCGCAACGCCCCACCCTGGAGGGCTGGACCGAACTCCTGGGCGAGAGCGGCTGATCGGCGCCCGCGCACCCGGGCGACGGCTCGGCGATCAACGCGCGGAGGACGAACCGCTCGACCCCGCGAGCAGGCCGACGGGCAT
>NZ_WWJX01001078.1 GCF_009865215.1 Streptomyces sp. SID3343
GACGGCGCCGCCGGCCACGTCCACGCCGCCGACCGCCGCCGGCGGGGCCTGACCGCGCGCCGAGGAACAAAAACCGAGGACCGAGGTCCGAGAGCAAAAACCAAGGACCGAGGACCCGAGCGCCCGAGGACACCGAGCAGACTCCGGAACGGGTGAGCGATGAAGCAGGAAGCACCGCCGGTACCACCGCTGTTCAGCCCGGCCTTCCTGGCCGACCCCTATCCCACGTACGCGCACCTGCGCCGGACCTCCCCGGTGCACCGCATCGCCACCCCGCAGGGCTTCGACATGTGGCTGCTGACCCGATACGAGGACGTGCGCAACAGCCTGACCGACCCCAGGTTCAGCCGCGACCTGCACCTGGCCCCGCCGGAGGCGACCGCGCTCACCGGTGATCCGGACAGTCCGATGAACCGCAACCTGCTCACCCTCGATCCACCCGACCACACCAGGGTGCGCAAGCTCGTCCAGAGTGCCTTCAGCACGCGCCGGGTCAACCTGCTCGCGGATCGAGTCGAGACCATCGTCGGCGGGCTGCTCGACGCGGCCCCCCGCACGACGCCGTTGGACCTGATCACCGCGGTCGCCTATCCGCTGCCGATCACCGTCATCTGCGAGCTTCTCGGGGTGCCCGCGACCGATCGCGACGACTTCCGCGCGTGGACCGACGGCATGGTCTCCACCGCGCGCGCCGACTCGCAGCGGCGGTTGCGCCAGGCCCAGGAAGACCTGCTCGCGTACTTCCTCGACCTGATCCGTCGCAAGCGCACCCGACCGGGCACCGACCTGCTCAGCGCCCTGATCGAGATCCGGGACGGCGGCGAGCGGTTGTCCGAGGCCGAACTGGTCGGCATGGCGTTCATGTTGCTCGTGGCCGGCCACGAGACCACGGTGAACCTGATCGCCACCGGCAGCAAACTCCTGCTCACCCACCCGCACGAGCGCGCGCGACTGGCCTCCGAGCCCGCGCTGTTGCCGGCGACGATCGACGAAGTCCTGCGCTACGACGGGCCGGCGGGCATCGCGTTCATGGTGGCCCGGGAGGACGTCGAGCTGACGGGCGCAGTGGTGCCGGCCGGGGCGGTCACGGCGGCGCTGTGGCACGCGGCGAATCGGGATCCGGAGCGTTTCCCGGATCCCGACTCGTTTCGCATCGACCGGGCCGACCGCTCGCACTTGGGCTTCGGCCACGGCATCCACCGCTGTATCGGGGCGCCGCTGGCCGTGATGGAGGCCCGGTTGGCCTTGGGCGCGATCTTCGGCCGGTTCCCCCGGATGCGGTTGGCCGGGTCGGCGACCGACCTGCGGTGGCGACCGGCGCCGTTCTTTCGCGGCCTGGAGGAGCTACCGGTCGTACTGGACGCCGACTGAACCGACCGGGCCGGGGCTGTGCAACGCCGCGCGAGCCTCCCACAGCTCGGGAAAGGGCGCTGCCAGGCGCCGGGCCAGGAAGTCGGCGCCCGTGGTGCGACCCGTGCCCGGCCGCGCGCCGATCTGACGGACCACGAGCTCGACGTGCGCCAACTGGCCTCGGCGCACCGCCTGCGACAGATCGACCAGCGCCTCGGCGAGCAGATACGGCACGCCGCAGTGCGGCGCCCGGTGGTAGACCTCCGCCACGGTGAGATCACGCTCCGCCAGGGTGTCCAGGAAGCCCTGGAACAGCCTGCTCGTCGCGCCGTACAGGCCCAACGCGCGGTACAGCGCGTGGAACTGCCTCGACTGGGCCCCGCTGGCCCGGCCGAGCGAGCCGCGGAAGCGCGCGAAGGAGGAGACGGTCAGGCGCTCCAGTACGGTGAAGTGCTCCGCGATCATGGTCAGTACGTGGGTCGCGCGGCGGACCTGCTCCAGACACAGTTCCGGGTCGCGAGGGCGCGAGGCGACCGCGTCGGCGGCCAGGTCCAGGTCCAGCAGGGCCTGTTTGAGCCACAGCTCGCAGGTCTGGTGCGCGACGATGAAGAAGTGCTCGGCGGCGTGCGTGAAGCGGTCGCTCTCCGGCGTGCTGGGCGCCTGCGCGGTCAGGATCGTCGGCAGGCGCAGATACCCGTCGTAGGTCGGCCCCTCGGCATCGCCGGCCGCGCTCTCGGGCGGGGCCGACATGCGGGCCGCGGAGCCGTTCACGCCCGGCCTCCGTGCGCCGCCGCGAGCAGCCGCTCGACACCGGCCGCCAGCAGGTCACCGTCGCCGCAGAACGCGATCCGCAGCAACCCGTGCGAGCGTGGCGACTGCCCGAGGCCGGTGACCCGGCAGTTCGCGTCGATGATCGGCCGCAGCGCGAAGCCGCGCCCCGGCGCGACCGCCGTACCGTGCTCGGCGAGGAGTTCGGCCGCGAAGACGTCGGCGTCCAGGCCCGTCGACGCCAGGTCGAGCAGCGCGTACCACCCGCCCGGCGGCACCCGCCCCAACAGCCCCGCCGCGACCAGGCTCGGCAGCGCCCGGTCCCGATTCGCCCGTACCGCGTCGCGGTTGCGCGCCGCCGCCCCCGGCACCCCGAGCGCGGCAAGCCCCGCATGCTGCACGGGAGTCGGCGGCGAGACGATGCTCGCCTCCTGGACCACCCGCAGCGCGTCGGCCGCGCTGCGATTCGGGACGGCGATGTACCCCAGCCGGTATCCGGTCATCGCGTAGCTCTTGGAGAAGCTGAACGCGGAGTGCACCAACCGCTCCTCCTCCGGCACGTCGCGCTCCAACGAGGCCATCGACACGTGCTCGCCCTCGAACACGAAGTGCTCGTACGCCTCGTCGCTGACGATCCGCCAGCGCCGCCGCCGGGCGATGTCCAACACGGCCCGCAGGAACGGCTCGTCGAGCACGACACCGGCGGGGTTCGACGGGGTGTTCACCAGAATCAGCCGGGTGTCTTCGCCACCGGCCTCGGCCAGCGAGTCGAGGTCGGGGCGGAAGTCGCGGTCCAGCGGGTAGAACCGCGGTCGCAGCCCGGCCAACAGAGCCTGCTGGAGATGGATCGGCCAGTGGATCTCCGGCAACAGGATCTCGTCGCCCGGATTGGCCACCGACTGCATCAACGCCGCGAGCCCCTGGCACGACCCGGGAGAGACGAACACCCGGTCGGGCCGAGTGTCGTGGCCGTTCTCGGTCGCCAGCTTCCCGGCGAGCGCCTCGCGGAGTTCGACCATGCCCTCGGCCGACGTGTAGGCGGCGCGGCCCTCCCGAGCGGCTGCGCCCAGCGCCTCGATCGCCTCGGCCGGCGGCCCGAACGCCGGTTCGCCCACGTGCAGTCGAATCGCCGCCCGGTGGTTGGCCCGCTCCCACGCCTCGGCGGAGCGGAACACGTCGTGCAGACACGACGGCGGGATCGACGCCGCACGGGAGACGGCCGGATGCGCGGCGCTCACCTCAAAGGTCGACATGATGGCAGCTCTCTTTCCGCTGGTACGGCTGTGGGTACGGCGCTGCGGGACGAGTTCGTGCGGCGTGCGCGCGTGGCGGTTGCGCGGCCCGGCGCGTCCGCCGACTGCTTCAGGCCCGGGCCCGGGGCGCGAACTCGTAGAGGTAGAAGCTCTGCAGGTCGACCGACCGGTTGCCGATGACGTTCGTCGACAGGGGTCGGAATCCGTTGAGTTCGAGGTCGCGGCGCACGATCAGCGGCGAGAGTTTGTGCTCCTCGTCGAACGTCGTGGTCAGGTCGTCGCGAGTGATCTGGAGTTCGGCCAGGACCACGGTCCAGTTGTCCTTGGCCATCGCGTAGTCGATGACGAACTTGTACCAATGCCACAACGCGCGACGGCGCTTGGCCTCCAGGTCGCGTGACCACTGCGGGACCACGCCCTCGGCCCGGTAGGCGGCCACGTCGCGGTGCGACGTCAGGACCAGGCCGTCGGCCAGGTGGATCACCTCGGCGGTGGTCACTCGGGCCGCGTCGTTGTCGTCGCAGTACTCGGGGCAGAACTCGTCGCCGATGATCAGCACGCCGTCGTCGGCGAGCAGGGTGCGCACGTGGTCGAGGTAGGTGTTCGGCAAGTGGTGGTGCGAGCCCCACGAAATGATCACGTCCAGCGGCTCCTTCCACTCCTGGAACGGCCGGTCGAATACCTCGCCGTTGCGGAAGTCGCCGAGCCGCGAGCGGGCCTGCGCGATCAGCTTGGGCTCGATCTCGTTGGCGATCACCCGGTGTTCGGGCAACCGGTGCGCGAGCATCGCGGACACCACGCCGGAGCCGGAGCCGACGTCCATCACCGTCAGCGGACGGCCCAGGGTCGCGGCCCGGCGGCGAACCAGGTCCACGATGAGCCGGTCCCCGTCGGTGATGTCGGGGTGGCCGTGGCGCATCGTGTCGCCGATGTCGATGTCGGCGAACTCCGGTCGCCCGTAGACGGTCGTGGCGTCGTCGGTCGTGGTCACGGTCTCTCCTCCTGCGCTGTCGGTGCGGTGCTCGGACGCTGTCGGTGAGGTGTTCGGACGCTGTCGTGAAGTCTCGGATCCGGACCGCGGACCGCGTGGTGGGCCGGCGCCGCGTGGTGTCCGGGCGAGCGGTACGGCCTGCGTGGTGCGGCCTGCGTGGTGCGGCCCAACGGAAGTCGGGCGCGGGGTTGGTGCGGGGCGCGGGCCGGACGCGACCTAAGCGGTCCGGCCGCCGTCGACGGGCATCAGGACACCCGTGACCCACGCGGATCTCTCGTCGTCGAGGAGCGTGCACACCCAGTGGGCGACCTCGTCGGGAGTGCCGAATCGCCCCATCGGCGTGCCGGCGAGCAGGTTTGCCCGCAAGGCCGCCGTCGCGTGCGCGTCCAGGCCCAGATCGTCGTACATCGGCGTCTCCACCGGCCCGGGGAGCACCGCGTTCACTCGCACGGCGGGCGCCAACTCCCGGGCCAGGGAACGAGTCAGACTGTTCAGGGCGGCCTTGCTCGCGCCGTACAGAGAGCGCCCCGGCATGGCCAGGGTCCCGCCCACCGAGGACACGTTGACCACGCTGCCGCGGTGCGTGCGCAGCGAAGGCAGGCAGGCCCGGATCAAGGCGACCGGGCCGCGCACATGGGTGTCGAGCATGGCATCGAGATCCTCACTCGTGGCACTCTCCAGCGGCGCGAAGCGGGCCACCCCGGCGTTGTTGACCAAGCCGTCGATCCGGCCCAGACGATCGATCGCGGCAGCGGTGACCCGTTCGGCCTCGGCGCCGGTGCGCATGTCTCCCGGGAGCACGGCGATCCGGGTGTGTTCGCCCGCGATTCGCCGGACCAGCGCGGCGGTTGCCTCCAGCGCGTCGGCCCGCCGACCCACCAGGGCCACCGACGCCCCGGCGGCCGCGGCCCCTGCCGCGATCGCGGAGCCGATGCCGGAGCCGGCACCCGTGATGAGAACTACCTTGCCCGCCAACGCCATCGAGATTCCCCACAAGGCCGAATCCACAGTTGCTGTCCACGGTGTCGAATCCGCTGTGCCCTTCCACGGAACCGATCTACATTGCCGATCCACAGTGCCGTCATGCTTACCGGCGAAATGCCGGGCCGCCATGATTCTTTCCCGTATGTTTCCCGCCCCTGTGCGTGCGCTCCGCGAACCGTGTCGAGCCCGTTCCGGCCGACCGTCGGCCAACCTCCGGCCGCTTTCCGACGCACGGCCGACGAACTCCCGACTACCTTCCGAATTCCTTCACGAGCATTGACCGCGGACCCGATCCGTTCAATTGTCGGAAAGCTATTCCTTTGACGGTTCGGCACAGCGGAGCGGAGCGGAAGGCGATGACAACGACGAATGTGACGGCGTCCGAAGCGCATCCGACGGAGCGCGAGGCGGCCGTCCTGCACGAGTTGGTCGAGTATCAGGCGCTGCGCGAGCCCAACGCGACAGCGGTGGTCTCCATCGAAGGCGACACCCTCACCTACGGCGATCTCCTGTCCCGCGCACGTGACCTGACGACCCGTCTGCGCGCTGCCGGAGTCGGACACGAGGATCGGGTCGCGGTGACCGTGCCGCGCTCCCCGACGGCGATCGTGGCCTTCCTCGGGGTGTTGGGAGCAGGCGCCGCGTACGTACCGATCGACCCGGACTTCCCGCTGGAGCGGCAGCGCTTCATGGTGCGCGACTGTCGGGCGGCCGCGGTCGTCGCACCGCGCGGCCCGAAACCGGACTTCGTCGACGACGGCGTCCCGATGCTGTTCGTCGACACCGACTCCGACATCGACTCCGACGCGGGTGATTGCCCCGACGCCGATCCGCTCGCGGAGCTCGCGGCCGGTCCGGTACGGCCCGACCAGGCCGCCTACGTGATCTACACCTCCGGTTCCACCGGTGTGCCCAAGGGCGTCGTGGTCGAGCACGCCGCCGTGGTCGCGCTCGTGCTCGACGACGAGCGCATCGCCGTCCGGCAGGGCCAGTCCGTCGCCCAGTACGCCCCGCTGGCCTTCGACGCCTCGACGTTCGAGATCTGGGCCGCGCTGTGCCGGGGCGGCCGGGTGGAGATCCTGCGCGGCGGCCCCGTCGCGGTCGAGGACCTGTCCGCGGAACTCGCCAAGCGCCGGCCCGACTGGCTGTTCCTGACCACCGGCCTGTTCCACGTCCTGGCCGACCACGCACCCCACGCGCTGGAACCGGTCGGCACGCTGATCACCGGAGGCGACGTGCTGTCCCCCCAGCACGTACAAACGGCCGCCGCCGTGCCCGGACTTCGCGTCCTCGCGGCCTACGGACCCACGGAGACCACCACGTTCGCGTCGCTGCACGCCGCCACCTCGGACGCGACCTGGGACCGGGTACCGATCGGCACGCCGCTGCGCGGGCGCACCATGTACGTGCTCGACGAAGACCTGCGCGAGGTCGCGCGCGGCGAGACCGGCGAACTGTTCGTCGGCGGGGCCGGAGTCGCCCGCGGCTACCTGCACCGTTCCGCGCTCACCGCCGAGCGGTTCCTGCCCGACCCCTTCGCGCCGGGCCGCGCCGGCCGGATGTACCGTACCGGCGACCTCGCGCGGTGCCGGGAGGACGGCGCGTTCGAGTTCTGCGGCCGATCCGACCGCCAGGTCAAGATTCGCGGCTACCGGATCGAACCCGGCGAGATCGAGGCCGTCCTCAACGCCCGTCCCGAGGTGGCCGAGGCCGTGGTGGCGGTGTTCGGCACCGCGGTGGGCGGCAAGCGCCTGGTCGGCTACGCCGTGCCCGCCGGCGACGCGCGGGTGACCGCCTCCACGATGCGCACGTGGTTGCGCGAGCGCCTGCCGGCACACATGGTGCCGGGCACGTGCCTGGTCCTGGACCGGATGCCGCACGACCCCAACGGCAAACCCGACCGCAACGCGTTGACCCCGCCGTGGTCCTCCCGCGACCGATTGGGCGAGCTGCCCGAATACCTGGCGCCCCACAGCGAGACCGAAACGCTGATGGCCGACGTCTGGGCCGAGGTGCTCGGGCTCGACCGCGTCGGCGTCGACGACAACTTCTACGAACTCGGCGGCGATTCCATCCTCAGCGTCGACACCATCCAGCGACTGCGACTGCTCGGCATCGAGTGCTCGGCCGGAGCATTCTTCCGACACCAGACGATCGCGGAACTGGCCGCCGTGACCGGCGTCGGCCGAAACGGCGCCCGCTGATGGAGATCACCGCACCGCCACCGGGCCTGCGAGTGCCCTACGACGACGTCGACGTCACCGATCCCGGCGCCTACGCACAGTGCCGACACGCCATGTGGCGCACCATGCGCGCCGACACCGCGGTCACCAGACACACCGTCCCCGCCACCGGGGACGTCTTCTGGGGCTTCGGCCGGTACGCCGAGTGCGACCGCATCGTCAAGGACCACCGGGTCTTCGGCTCCGAGGACGGCACCATCCTGGCCTCGGTCGGCGTCGGCGACAGCGCCGGCGGCCGGACGATCACCCTGATGGACCCGCCGCTGCACACCGACATCCGCCGACCGACCATGCGCACGCTCAGCCACTCGGTCGTGCGCAACCGCGCGGCCGGTATCCGCGAGCGGGTACGCGCCCTCGCCCAACCGTGCCTCGACGGCGGCGAACACGACTTCGCCAAACTGATGCGGCTGCTGCCGATGGCGGTCATCGGCGAACTCATGGGCATCCCCGACGGCTACTGGGAGACCATCGCCTTCTACACCACCGCGAGCATCGCCCCCGACGATCCCGAATACGTCAGCGGGCAAAGCACCCACGAGACCCTGCGCCGCGCCCATCACGAACTCTTCGCGTGCTTCGCCGAGATCATCGAGACCAAGCGGGCCCACCCGGGCGAGGACCTGGTGAGCGCCCTGATCGCGCTGGAGACCGAGGGCGCCCCGCTGGACGACCTCCGGGTCGCGCTGAACTGCTACAGCTTCCTGCTCGGCGCCAACTCCACCACGCCGCACGTCGCGTCGCACACCCTGCTCGCGCTCGCGCAGCGCCCGCACCTGTGGGACGCCGCGTTGGCCGACCAGGCCACCACCACGCTGTTGGTGGAGGAGGGATCGCGCTGGACGACGCCCACCAATCACCTGGTGCGCCGGGTCAGGGAGGACACCGAGATCGCCGGAACCGCACTGCGCAAAGGGGATTGGGTGTGTGCGTGGGTGGCCTCGGCCAACCGCGACGAGACGGTGTTCGCCGACCCGTACACGTTCGACCCGACCCGATCGCCCAACCCGCACCTGGCCTTCGGCGGCGGCCCGCACTACTGCATCGGCGCACCGTCGAGTCGGATGGCCCTCGGGATGCTCTTCGAGGAACTGGGCACCGCCCTCGAAGGCGTCGAACCCAGCGGCGACATCACCCACTTGCGGTCCAACTGGATCAACGGCATCACGTCCATGCCGATGCGGTTCCATCGGCGCCGGAGCAGCCGGAGCAGCCGGTGACGGGCCGGGCGGTGAACAC
Organism: Streptomyces sp. SID3343; assembly: GCF_009865215.1. GTDB lineage: Bacteria > Actinomycetota > Actinomycetes > Streptomycetales > Streptomycetaceae > Embleya. The sequence goes on from NZ_WWJX01001078.1 coordinate 8,829, forward strand.
GCCGTCGGTGAACGGACAATCGGCGTACGACCGGGTGGTCAACGGGCGGACGGTGAGCGGGGGAGGGGAACGTGCGCGCGCGGCGAGCATCGGCGACGCGGTGGCCGCCGCCGAGATGCCGCGACTGGTCAGGCTCGAACACAACCTCTACGCGGCCTGCTTCACCGTGATGAAGCTGCTCCCGGCCCGCTACATCGTCGACACCGCCGTCGAACGCGGCGAACTGCGCCCCGGAACGACCGTGGTGGAGACCAGTTCGGGCACCTTCGGACTCGGCCTGGCGATGGTGACCGCGCTGCGCGGATACCCGCTCGTCCTGGTCAGCGACCCCGTCCTGGACGCGCCGCTCAAGGCCCGGCTCGAAGACCTGGGCGCACGCGTGGAGATCGTCACGCAACCGGCGGCCGTCGGCGGCCACCAACGAGCCCGGCTGGACCGCCTGGCGGAGATCTGCGCGGAGTACGAACCGGCCTTCGTCCCCTCCCAATACGACAACCCGCTCAACCCCGCCGCCTACACGGCAGTCGCCGACCTGGCCCACGAGCGGATCGGCCGCGTCGACACCCTGGTCGGGTGCGTCGGCTCCGGTGGCTCGATGTGCGGCACCGCGGACGGCCTGCGCCGCTACGACCCCGCGACCCGTGCGGTGGCCGTCGACACCCACGACAGCGTGCTGTTCGGGCTGCCCGACGGCCCCCGAACCCTGCGCGGACTCGGCAACAGCCTGATGCCGGCCAACGTCGAGCACAGCACCTTCGACGACGTGCACTGGCTCGGCGCCGCCGAGGCGTTCGAGGCGACCGCCCGACTGCACCGCGAACACGCGCTGTTCATGGGACCGACCAGCGGCGCCGCGTATCTGGTGGCGCGCTGGGAGGCCCGCCGGCGGCCCGACCGCACGGTGCTGGCCCTGTTCGCCGACGAGGGGCACCGCTACCAGTCCACCTCCGGCGACCCGGCCTGGCTGCGCGCCCGCGGACTCCACCTGCCGGTACTGCCCACCGAGCCGCACACCGTCGACGAACCCGGCCGGGTGGGCGGCCACTGGGACCACATGGTGTGGGGCCGGCGCCCCGCGCCCGACCCGGCCCCGAGCCCGGCCCCGAGGGTGCGCGCCTGATGACCGAGACCCTGGCCCTGGTGGAGAGCAACACCACCGGCAACGGACGGGCCCTGGCGCGGGCCGCGCGCCGGCGCGGCCTGCGGCCGATGCTGCTGTGCGCGCGGCCGGAGCGCTACGACTACGTTCGCGCCGACGACGTTCCCTTCGTCGTGACCGACACCGCGTCCGTGGACGCGCTCGTCGAGGCCGTGCGCGGGCTCCCCGGCCCGGTGGTGGGCGTCGCGAGCACGTCCGACCACTACATCGGGACGGCCGCCGCACTCGCCGCCGAACTCGGCCTGCCCGGGCCCGATCCCGAGTCCGTCGTCACCTGCCGGGACAAGGGCCGGCAACGCCGGGCGCTGGCGGCAGCCGGGGTAGCGGTCCCGCGCGGCATCACCGTCACCGACGGCTCGCGCGTCGAGGCCGCCTGGCACCGACTCGGCTCGGGACCCTTCCTGGTCAAGCCGGTCACCGGAAGCGGCAGCGTGGGCGTGCGGCTGTGCGCCGACGCGCACGAGGCACGTCGGCACGCGAGCCCCCTCCTGGCCGAGTCGGTCAACGAACGCGGACTCGCCGTGCCGGTTGGGGTGTTGCTCCAGGAGTACGTGTCCGGCCCGGAGTTCTCCGTCGAACTGGTCGGCGCCCGGGTCGTGGGGATCACCGCCAAACACCTCGGCGGCCTCCCGTACTTCGTCGAGACCGGGCACGACTTCCCGGCCGTCGGCGACCCCGACCTGCTCGCCGCGCTGCGTGCGGACGCCGTCGCGGCGGTCGCGGCGCTGGGCCTGACCGGCCACCCCGCGCACGTCGAACTGCGGGCGGGGCCGGCCGGACCGGTCGTGATCGAGGTCAATCCCCGCCTGGCGGGCGGTGGGATCCCCGAACTCGTCTTGGCGGCAACGGGCGTGGACCTGATCGACGCGCTCCTGGACACCGCACTCGGGCGCCCCGCCGCGCCGCCGCCCCGGCACGAGGGCGCGGCCGCCGTACGCTTCCTGCTTGTTCCGGGGAGCGGAGTGTTCGCGGGCGTCGACGGGTGCGCGGCGGCGGCCCGGATGCCCGGCGTGTTGCGGGTCGAGGTCGGTGCGGTGCCGGGCACGCCGATGACCCGCCACGGCGACTTCCGGGATCGGGTCGGATCGGTACTGGCCACCGCACCGGACACGGCGCGGGCCGCTGAGCTCGCCGAGCGGGCGCTGCGGACACTCACGGTGCGGACCCGGTCCACCGCCTCTTCCCGCTCCTGCGGTTCTTCCCTCTCTTCATCGTCGGCGGCTGCCGGGGACGGAGGTTCGGTGTGACCGACAACCGTACGGGTGGCGCCGGATCCACGACGGGCGACGAACGCGCGCACACGGGCGGACGGGTCCCGATGCACCCGCGCGTCCGCGCCCTGACCCAACAGCCGGGCGTGGAAGCCGCGTTCGTTGGCGACCTGGCGCTCACCACCCAGATCGACCGGGCGCACGTGGTGATGCTCGCCGAGCGCGGCATCCTGCCGGCCGACGCCGCCGCCCGGCTGCTCGCCGCCGTCGACGCGCTCCGCGCCGAGGACTTCGCGTCCCTGCGCGAACGCCCGGCCCCACGCGGGTGGTACCTGATGTACGAACTGTTCCTGACCGAACGCCTCGGCCCCGACGTCGGCGGACAACTGCAACTGGGCCGCTCCCGCAACGACCTCACCGCGACGTTGCAACAGCTCAAACTGCGCGAACCGTACCTGGACCTGCTGTGGCAAGCGCTGCGCCTGCTCGGCACGTTGACCCGCACGGCACGCCGGTACGCGCGCGTGGTGATGCCCGCCTACACGCACTACCAACCGGCCGTGCCGATCACCTACGGCCACTACCTCAGCGGCGTCGCGACGGCTCTCGCGGCCGACATCGACGCGCTGACCCGCGTCGCGGAAGACCTGGACCGCAGTCCGCTGGGAGCCGGCGGAGTGGGCGGCACGACCGTGCCCATCGACGCCGGTCGCACCGCCACGCTGCTCGGCTTCGGCGGGGCGTGCCCCAACTCGGTCGCGGCGGTCGCCTCGCGTGACGCGGGCCTTCGCCTGCTGTCCGCCGGCGCCGTCCTGGGGGTGCTGCTCAGCCGGGTGGCCGCCGACCTGCTGGTGTGGACCACGTCGGACAGCGGGCTGTTGACCGTACCCGACACGCTGACGAGCGGCAGCTCGATGATGCCGCAAAAGCGCAACGTCTTCGTCCTGGAACACGTCGCGGGCAAGGCGGCCGCCCCGCTGGGCGCCTTCGTCACGGCCGCGACGGCGATGCACAAGACGCCGTTCAGCAATGCCATCGCCGTACACGCCGAGGGCATGCGCCCGGTCGAGGACGCGGTACGGCAACTGACCGAGGCCGTCGAGTTGTTGCGCCTGGTGCTCGGCGCCGCGCGACCGGACGCCGAGCGCATGACGGCGCGTGCCGAATCGGGCCACACGGCGGCGACCGAGGCCGCGAACCGTCTCGCGCTCGACAGCGGGCTCGGCTTCCGG
>NZ_WWJX01001079.1 GCF_009865215.1 Streptomyces sp. SID3343
CCGCCCCGTCGGCAGTGTGACGCCGTTGGCGCGCAGGCAGTCCGTGTACGCCTTGGTCGCCTCGCTGCCGGCGCCCCCGTTGGACGGGCCCGCGGCACTCGTAGCGCTGCCGCTTCCCCCACCGCAACCGGCGAGCAGCAGTACGAGTGCCGCGGCGGCGGCCGGCGCCACCGATGTGGTCCACGCCGATCGTCCCGAGTACCTCGTCATGACGTCCTTCCCCACGAGAGCTTCGGGGTCGGCGCCGGACGGCGCACCGCCCATCCGCCCAGGACTCAAGCACGTGCGGTTGGCCGTATCCCGCGCGCCGCCTGGGAGTTCGCTGTGAGCGACCGGCGGGCGAGGTGTCGTCGGCGGGGTCGGATCGCGGGAGGTTGTCCCGATCGGCGCGGTTTTGCCGGTCGCGCGGTCGGCGTCTACGGCCGGGCGTTCCCAGGGATCTCCCAGGCGACGGTCAGTCTTCGGGCACGTGTGCGCTTCAGGCTGTGCCGCCATGAGGCGTGTACGACTGCGACGAAAGTCGGTCCTGATCAATGTGGCACTGGCCACCGCGATGCTCACCGGTGCCGGTTTCGCCTACGCGGCGGTGGAAGGCGACGACGGCGGCACGCCATCCACCCGGGTGCGGACCGGCAAGGTGACCAAGGGGACGGTGATGGCGACCGTGTCCGCCTCCGGGGCGCTGTCCTCGCCCTCCGACGCGGGCGTGTCCTTCGCCGCCGCGGGCAAGGTGACCGAGGTCGACGTCAAGGTCGGCGACACGGTGAAGGCGGGTCAGGTGCTCGCGCGCATCGATCCCACGCAGGCGCAGGAGGCGCTGGACGCCGCGAAGTCCGGTGTGGTGGTCGCCCAGGCCAATCTCACCAAGGCCAAGCAGGGCACCCCGGTCCAGCAGAACGGTGGCGGTGGCGGCAACGGTGGCAGCGGCAACCAGGGCGCCGACGTACAGAACACCGTCCTGCGGGGGAGCACCTCCCCCCGGCCCACGCCTGACGCGACGGCCACGGCGCCGCCGTCCGGGTCCGCGTCGCCTCCCGTCGCCGAGCCGCGTACGACCGTCACCGTCATCGTCACCAAGACCCCGACGGCCACCCCGTCGCCGAGCACGACGGTGGACGCCGCGGCGGTGACCCAGGCCGAGGCGGCCTTGGTCACCGCGAACAACAAGGTCGTCGACGCACAGCGGGCCCTGGACGGGTGCGTGCTCACCGCGCCGTCCGCCGGGATCGTGGCGTCGGTGTCGGGAAAGGTCGGCGACTCGGTGTCGGCGGGGTCGTCCGGGTCGTCGGGTTCCGGGGGTTCCGGTTCGACTTCGGCGGGTGGCGCGGGCGGCTCCGGCGGTCAGGGCGCGTCTTCGGGTTCGAGCGCGGCGGCGTCGGGTTTCGTCGTGTTGGCCAATCCGACCGGGATGCAGAGCAAGGTGTCGTTCAGCGAGGCCGACGCCGCGAAGGTCAAGGCCGGCCAGCCGGCCACCGTGACCATGAACGTCGACACGGCGACCAAGCTCAACGGCCATGTGGTGAGCGTCAATCCGCTGCCCGACAGTGGCGCGTCGGCGGGCTCGGTCAAGTACGGCGCGACGATCGCCCTCGACGGCGACGTCTCGACCCTGCGCACCGGCCAGACCGCCAACGTCTCGGTGGTCGTCGCGCAGGCCGATGCCGCGTTGCAGGTGCCGTCGGCGGCCGTGACCGGGACCGGCTCGGCCGCGACGGTGCGCATCCTGGTCGACGGCGTCGAGCAGCGCCGAACCGTGGGCGTAGGAGTCGTGGGCGACCAGACCACGCAGGTCGTCTCCGGGCTGACCGAGGGCGAGGAGATCGTGATCGGCACGACGGCGGTGGCCGGGAGCACGGGTTCCGGCGCGACCGGCGGGCGGGCTGGTCAGTCCACCCGCGGCGCGTCCGCGGGCGTGACGGGCGGCGGTGGATTGCCCGGCGGCGGCGCGAACTTCGGCGGCGCCGGCGGCTTCCCGGGCGGCGGGGCTCGATGACAGCGGCATCATCCGCGGTCTCCGCGCCGGTGATCGACGTCCGTACGGTCACCAAGTCCTATGGTCGCGGCGAAGCCGCCGTACACGCGCTGCGCGGCATCGAACTGAGCATCGAAGCCGGCGAGTACGTGGCGGTGATGGGCAGTTCCGGCTCCGGCAAGTCGACCCTGATGAACGTTCTGGGCTGCCTGGACGTCCCCACGTCGGGTCGATACCTCCTCGACGGCATCGACGTCGGCCGGCTGGACGAACATCAACTCGCCCTCGTGCGCAACCGGCGGATCGGCTTCGTGTTCCAGTCGTTCAATCTCATCCCCCGCACCAGTGCGCTCGCCAACGTCGCGTTGCCTCTGTCCTACGCGGGAGTCCGCTCGCGCGAGCGCCGCCGGCGGGCCCTGGCCGCGCTCGACCTGGTCGGTCTCGCCGACCGCGTCGACCACGCTCCCAACGAACTCTCCGGGGGGCAACAGCAACGCGTCGCGCTCGCCCGGGCCTTGGTCACCGCGCCCGCGCTGCTGCTGGCCGACGAGCCCACCGGCAACCTCGACAGCCACAGCACGGCCGAGGTGCTCGCCATCCTGGACCGGTTGCACGCGGCCGGCCGCACGATCGTGATCATCACCCACGAGGACGATGTCGCGGCCCGCGCCCAGCGCGTCCTGCGCCTGGTCGACGGCCTGGTGGTGGGCGACGACCGCCGCGCCGCCGAACCGCCCGTATCCCTGGAAGGCGCGCACCGGTGAACCCCGTCGAGATCGTCCGGTTCGCCGTACTGGGCCTGGCCGCCAACAAGATCCGGACCGCGCTGACCATGCTCGGCGTGCTGATCGGTGTCGGCGCGGTGATCCTGCTCGTGGCCGTGGGCAACGGCTCGTCCGAGTCCGTCCAGGCGTCCATCGAAAAGCTCGGCACCAACCTGCTGACCGTCTCGCACACCGCGGGCGGCGGGCGATTCGGCGCGGCCGGGCGCGGCAGCACGCTCAAGGACCTGACCCCCGAGGACGCCAAGGCCCTCGCCAACCCGGTCCTGGCTCCGCACGTGAAATCGGCCGCGCCCGTACAGACCACGTCGCAGAGCATCACCTACGCGGGTCAGTCGGTGACGGTGGATCAGATCGTCGGGACCACCCCGGACTGGTTCGCCACCACCAACCACGACCTGTCCCTGGGCGCGCTGTTCACGCCCGAGGACGTCACCGCACGGCGCCGGGTCGCGATTCTCGGCAGCACCACGGTGGAGAACGTGTTCGGCACGGAGAGCGCGATCGACAAGGAGATCCTGATCGGTGGCGTGCCGTTCCGGGTCGCGGGGGTGCTCGAAACCAAGGGTGGCAGCGGTGCGCAGGACTCCGACGACACGATCGTGCTCCCGGTCACCACGATGCGCGACAGTCTCACCGGCTACGGCTCGCTGTCGTCGATCGCGGTTCGGGCGACGTCATCGGACGAGACGACGTTCGCCCAGGAGGAGATCACCTCGATCCTGAACAACCGGCACAAGATCACCGGTTCGGCCCAGAGCGACTACCGGATCACCGACCAGCAGGCGCTGCTCGGCGCGAACGACGAGACGAACAAGACGTTCACCGTGCTGCTCGCGGCGGTCGCGGCGATCTCGCTCCTCGTCGGCGGGATCGGGATCACCAACATCATGCTGGTCACGGTCGCCGAGCGGACCCGCGAGATCGGCATCCGCAAGGCCATCGGCGCGCCGCGGGGCGCGATCCTGGGCCAGTTCCTCGCCGAGTCGACGTTGTTGTCGGTGATCGGCGGCGGTCTGGGGGTGGCGGCGGGGTTGTTCGCGGCGCGCTTCGAGGTGGTGGGGATAGCGCCGGTCGTCGTACCGAGTTCGGTGATCGGCTCGTTCGCGGTGTCGGTAGCCATCGGCCTGTTCTTCGGAGGCTATCCGGCTGCCCGCGCGGCGGCGTTGCGGCCCATCGAGGCACTACGACACGAGTAGCCCTACGACACGCGCAGCCCCGAGACACGCGTAACCCTACGACATGCGTAGCCCTGCGACCCGAACAGCCCTGTGCCCCCGAGCAGCGCAGACGCGCAAAAGACGCACGCGAAGAGCCGGCCGAGCACACGCGGAGAACCCAGGAGACACGACACCATGACCCCGAAGCACCGCCCGGGCCCGTTCGGGACCCGGCCCCTCGAAGTCCAACCTCCCGAAATCCAACCCCTTGACGTCCAACCGCTTGACGTCCGATCGCGCGCGCCACAGACCCTCGGCGGGGCCGTCCGCCTCGATCCCCGGTCCGACGAACTCGGATCCGAGGCGAACGACCCCGCCGAGACCGGGTTCGTCGGCGGTTTCCGCACCGAGCCGGACCCCGCCGACGAACCCACTCCCGGCGAGACCACCGAGGACATCCTCGACCGGCCGCCGACCATGCGCGACGTCGGCGACGAGCTCGCCGCGCCGCCTCGGCGCAGGCTGCCCGTGCTGACCCTCGCGCTCGGCTCGGGCGCGCTGCTGGCGGTCGGCTTCCTGGCCGGGGTCCAGGTACAGAAGGACCACGGCTCCACCACCTCGGCCGCGGGCGGCGCCCGGGCCGGAGCGTCGGGCGCGGCGGCGTACGGCGGACGCGCACCGGGCGGGGCAGGCCAACAGGGAACCGGTCAGCAGGGGGCCGGTCAACAGGGCGCCCCCGGGGCCGCGGGCACGGCGTCCACCGGCGTCACCACCGGCACCGTCAAGGTCGTCGACAACTCGTTCATCTACGTCTCAGATTCGTCCGGCAACATCCTCAAGGTGAAGACCGACACCGGCACGAGAATCCAGGTCACCCGGGACGGCAAGACCGTCGACCTCAAGCCGGGCGACACCGTCGTGGTGCGCGGCGCGACCGGCGACGACGGCTCGATCGCCGCGACCAGTGTCAGCCAGGGCACCGCGGGAGCCGGCCGCGCCGGCGCGCCGGGCGGGCAGGGTTGACATGGACGTACCCGTCGACCCCGGCCGCGCCCGCCTGCTCGTCGTGGACGACGAGCCCAACATCCGGGAACTGCTGTCCGCCAGCCTGCGGTTCGCCGGGTTCGAGGTGGATTCGGCGGCGGCCGGCGCCGAGGCGTTGGCGGCGGTGGCGCGCTGCCGACCGAGCCTGGTGGTGCTCGACGTGATGCTGCCGGACCTGGACGGGTTCGAGGTGGTCCGCCGATTGCGCGCGGACGGCACCAGGCTGCCGGTGCTGTTCCTGACCGCGAAGGACACCACCAAGGACAAGATCACGGGGTTGACCCTGGGCGGGGACGACTACGTGACCAAGCCGTTCAGCCTGGAGGAGTTGATCGCGCGCATTCAGGCGGTGTTGCGCCGTGTCGACGGCGGCGACGGCAGGTCGGTGCCCTCGAACCGGCTCGCGGTCGCCGACCTCGAACTCGACCCCGACGGCCACGAGGTGCTGCGCGCGGGCCGCCCGGTCTCGTTGTCGCCCACCGAGTTCAAACTGCTGCGCTACCTCATGCTCAACACCGGGCGGGTGGTCTCCAAGACCCAGATCCTGGATCACGTGTGGCAGTACGACTTCGGCGGCGATCTCAGCATCGTCGAGTCCTACATCAGTTACCTGCGCCGCAAGATCGAACTCGACGGCGGCAAGCTCATCCACACCGTGCGCGGCGTCGGCTACGTCCTGCGCCGACCCCAGGCGACGATCTGACGGGGCACGGACAGGCGATGCGCCGGATGCGCCTGGCCCACCCCGGCCGACTGTCGTTGCGGGTGCGCGTGCTGATCATCGCCACCGCCCTGGTCGCCGTCGCGCTCCTGGTCAGCGAGACGGTGGTGGTGGGCTCGCTGCGCGGCTACCTCACCGACCAGGTCGACCGGCAACTCGAACAGGCCGCCCGGGGCTTGGCGTTTCGTCCGCCGGAGGCCCAGGGCGAACAACGCCCGGGGCCGTCGGGCAATCGGCCGCACGCCCCCGGCGTCCTGCCCAGTCGAATCGTCGCCGAGTACCTGGCCCCCGACGGCACCACGAGCCAGCGCCTGCGCACCGGCGCGGAACAGGAGTTCCGGCCCAGCCTGCCGCACCTGGACACGGCGGCGGTGCAGGTGCGCGGCAACCGGGCGTTCGAGACGGACTCGGTGTCGGGCGAGACCCGGTGGCGGGTGTTGGCCGTCCCGCTGCGCGGCGGCGAGGGCAGCGTCGTGCTGGCCGAACCGTTGGACGACGTACACGCGACGGTCGATCGTATGCGCAGCGTGTGTCTGGTGATCGGCACCACGTGCCTGGCCGTCCTGGCCGCGGCCGGGTGGTTCGCGCTGCGTGGCGGCCTGCGTCCGCTGCGCCGGATCGAGGAGACGGCTGCGGCCATCGCGGCGGGCGACCTGTCGCACCGTGTGCCGGTGGTGGCCCCGGGCACCGAGATCGGTCGGCTCTCGGCGTCGTTGAACGGCATGCTCGCGCAGATCGAGACCGCGTTCGCGGCGCGCGCCGAGTCGGAGACCCGGATGCGCCGCTTCGTCGCCGACGCGGGGCACGAACTGCGCACCCCGCTGGCCAGTGTGCGCGGCTTCGCCGAGCTGTATCGGATGGGCGCGTTGACCGACCCGGCCGAGGTCGCGCGCACGATGCGCCGGATCGAGGACGAAGCGCTGCGGATGGGCGGCCTGGTCGAGGACCTGCTGCAACTCGCCCGCCTGGACGAGCAGCGCCCCCTGTGCAGCGAGCCGGTGGACCTGCGGATCCTGTCGGCGGACGCGGTACACGACATCAAGACCCTCGCGCCGGACCGCCCGGTGACGTTGACCGGCCTGGACGGCGGACCGGCGCGGCCGGTCACCGTCTCGGGCGACGAGGCACGGCTGCGGCAGGTCGTCGCGAACCTGGTGTCCAACGCGCTCACCCACACCCCCGCCGGTACCGCGATCCGGATCGCGGTCGGGCACGCCGGCCCTGTCGGGACGCCGTGCGCCGCGTTGGAGGTGGCCGACGCCGGTCCTGGGCTGACCCTCGCCGACGCCCAGCGCGTGTTCGAGCGCTTCTACCGAGTCGACTCCTCGCGCAGCCGCGCGGCCGGCGGCGGCTCGGGCCTGGGTTTGGCGATCGTCGCCGCGCTGGTCAACGCGCACGCGGGGCGGGTCGAGGTGCGCACGGCGCCCGGCGAGGGGGCGTCGTTTCGGGTCCTGTTGCCGGTTCCGGAGTACGGACACCCGGCCCCGAGCACGCGAACGACACTCGGCCGCGCGGATGGCCCCCGCTCCTGACGCGCCGCCGGACGCCTGTGCCGCCGCCTGTCGGTACCGGTCGGTGCCTGCCTGTCCCGGCGGGAATCAGCCCTGCGCGGGCATCGCGCTCATGTCCATGTACATGACCTCCCACAGGTGCCCGTCGAGGTCCTGGAAGCTGCGTCCGTACATGAAGCCCTCGTCCAGCGGCTTGTTCGACGGCTTGCCGCCGGCGGCGAACGCCTTCTCGACCAGTTCGTCGACACCCTCGCGGCTGTCCGCGCTCAGACACACGATCGACTCCGTGGTCTTCGTGGCGTCGGCGATCTCCTTGGTGGTGAAACCCTTGAAGAACGGCTCGGCCAGCACCATCAGGTGAATGGTCTCGCTGATCGCGAACGAACTCGCGTTGCCGTCACTGAACTGCGGGTTGGGCGTGAACCCGAGCGCGGTGTAGAACTCGGTGGCCTTGCCGAGGTTTTTCACCGGGAGGTTGACGAAGATCATCGTGGCCATGGTGGGTCTCTTCTCGCTCGTCGCGGGAGGCGCGCTCGTTGCCGGGCCGCCGGGTGCTTTCGAAGGGGTAGACGGCCCGGCGGGACGAAACTCATCGCCGATTTCCGAGAAAGTTCGAAAGTGCGTTCCCCGGCCGTTGCCTACGCGCGATGGGTGCCCTTCGAGCGACGCGAACGCCTGCTCCCACCGGCCGCCGAACCGGGGCCGGACCCCGCGCCGGGCCCCGACCCGGGCTGCCCCGGCCCAGGGTCCGGACCCGCGTCCGGCCCGTCTTCGAATCCCGCCGGCACTGCCCGCTTCGTGTCACCGTGCCCGGGCCACCACGCCGCGTGGCCGATCAGCGCGGTCAGGCTCGGCGTGAAGATCAGCGCCATCACGAACGCCGCGATCGCGATGCCGCTGGAGAGCGCGAAGCCCATCTGGGACAGCGTGGAGTTGCCGGCCAGCATCAGCGTGGCGAACGTGCCCGCGAGGATGATGCCGGCGGCGGCGATCGTGGGCCCGGAGTGCTTGACCGCGACCGACGCGGCGATGTGCGGCGGGTGCCCCTCGCGTGCCTCCTCGCGCAGCCGCGACACCATCAGGATGTTGTAGTCGGTGCCCAGCGCGACGACGAAGAGATACATGATCACCGGGAGCATGAACATCAGGCCCGGCTGCGTACCGATCTTCATGAACAGGAACGACGTCGCGCCGAGCGTCGCGCCGAAGCCGAGGGCCACCGACAGCATCAGGTACCACGGTGCGACCAGGCTGCGCAGCAGCAGCGCCAGGATGATCATGATGCAGAGCGCGGCGACCGGGAACACGATCGAGTAGTCGCGGTCCACCGCGCGGTTGATGTCCACGTAGACCGCGCTGATGCCGCCCACGAGCGCCTTGGTCCCGGGCGGGGCGGACTCGTGCGCGATCGGGCGAAGCCGCTTCTTGATCGTGGCCAACGCGTCGTCGGAGGCCGGGGAGTCGGACAGCACGACGTCGTACGACGCGACCCGCGCGTCGGGGCTCAGCATCGGCTCGGCCACCGAACCGACACCCTTGACGCCTTGCAGGGAGGCCCGAAAGGGGCCCAACTCGGCCGGGGTGAGCGGTGCCTGGTTCCGCGACTGGAGGAACACCGAGGTCGGATCGGTGGTGCCGGGCGGGAAGCCCTTCTCCATGTTCTTGAGCCAGACCACCGACTCCTTGTCCTTGGGCAGGGCCGATCCGGCGAGGTCGAAGTTCGGCTTGTAGCCGAGCGCGCCGAGCGCGAGGACGCCCATGAATACGGCGGACAGCACGGCGAAGACCACCGAGTGCCTGCCGATGCCGGTACCGAGCTTGGCGAAGCCGGTGCCGTGCGGTTGCTCGCGCCACGACTTGGACGGCCAGAACACACGCGTGCCCAACAGCGAGACCACCGCCGGCACGAGCGTGAGCCCGGCCAGCAGTGTCACGAACACCGCGATCGCGAGCGCGGGGCCCATCGAGCGCAGCATGCCCAGACTCGACAACGTCAGCGCGGCGAACGCGACGATCACCGCCGCGGCGGCCGACGCGATGGCCTCGCCGACGCGTGAGACGGCGTGCACCATGCCGTTCTTCGGGTCGGCTCCCTCGCGCAGCACCTCGCGGTAGCGGAACAGCAGGAACAGCACGTAGTCCGTACCGACACCGAACAGCACGACCGTGAGCAGTTGCTCGATCGAGCTGTCGGCCTTCATGTCGAAGGCTTTGTTCGCCGATGCGATCAATCCGGTGGCCATCGGCGCGATCAGGCCGATCACCACGACCGGGAGCAGGGCGATGATCGGACTGCGGAAGATGATCAGGAGCAGCACGATGATGATCACGATGGTTCCGACGGCGACGAGCGTGCCGGCCGTCTTGGACGAATCGCGTTCGTCCAGCGCCTGGGCGGCCGAGCCGGTGATACCGGCCGACAGGTCGCTGCCGGCGAGTTCCGACTTGAGGCTTTTGCGCAGAGTCTCGACGGCGTCCTGCGGCTTCTCGTCGTTGGGGTCCTTGATCTCGGGCATCACGATCGTCGAGGTCTGCACGAGGCCGTTCGGCGAGACCGCACCCGGGGTCACGGCCTGGACGGGGGTGACGTTGCGCGCGGCGAGCTTCGCCGACACGGCGGTGACCCGCTCGCTGTCCGCCGGGGTGAGCGGTTTGCCGTCGGCGCGTTGGAAGACGACGACCGCGCCGATGTTCTCGTGCTGTGGGAACGCCTGATCGCGCACGTCCGAGGCTCGGATGGACTCGTAGCTGTTCGGCAGGAAGCTCGCCTCGTCCGTGCTGGACGTCAGGGTGGGGGCGAAGCCGATCACCACGCCGGCCGCCACCACCCAGCCGAGGATGACCCACCATGGCCTGCGTACGACAAACCCGCCCAGGGCCGCGAACATGGGCGCCTCGCTTCGTGCTCGTGACGGTCGATGGTCCTTCTCGTCACGGTCGGCGAGGCGGGCCGCCCTCGCCGGCGGGGTGGCCCGAGCGGGTGACGGGCAGTAATCACGCGCGGGTCGTCGGCGACCGCGGCGACGCCCCTTCGGCACGCGCGACGGCTGTCCGGCGACCGGTGGGGTT
>NZ_WWJX01000111.1 GCF_009865215.1 Streptomyces sp. SID3343
CCGCTACGCGGCCGGCTTCGGCCCCGAGGACCACGCCCTGCTCGACTACGTACAACGCCTGCACGACGTCACCTCGGACCCCGACAGCGCCGACCATCCCGACGACGAGCCGGACATAACGCGCCTCCTCGCCGTCGGCGAGTGCTCGACGCGAACGATGGCCCGCATCCTCAACGCCGCGTCGGCGGCAGCGCCGCGCCCGGCCCTGCGCCTGGTCCCCGACCGCACCGGCGGGTAACACCGAGCCGGGCCGGTCGAGCCGCCTTCGGGCGGGCTGCGGACGGACGCGGAAACGGTCTCGGAGTCGCGGGCGGGGAATTCGCTGATTCCCCGCCGTCGACTCCGAGACCGTTGTCGAGTGTCGCTACCGGCTACCGGCCCACCCGCCTACCGAACCACCGACCGATCAAGACGGGCGGGTGGCGCCGGCGATCGGCATGGTGTTGATCGAGGCGATCTCGACCGGCTTGCGCGAGTTGGCCGCGTGGACCATCTTGCCGTCGCCGATGTAGATGCCGACGTGGCTGATGCCCGAGTAGAAGAACACCAGGTCGCCGGGCTGAAGGTTGGCCACCGAGACGTGCGGGTCGGCGGCGAACTGCGCGTTGGTCACGCGGGGCAGCGAGATGCCCGCGCTCTTGTACGCGGCCTGGACCAGACCCGAGCAGTCGAAGGCGTTCGGGCCGGCGGCGCCGTAGACGTACGGCTTGCCGACCTGCGCGCGGGCGTAGGCCACGGCCTGGGCCGCCTTGCTCGACGACGGCGCCGACGTGGTCGAGCCGCCGGTGGGAGCCTGCGCGCCCTTCGAGCCGCCGGTCGAGGACTTGGTCGGGGTCTTGGCGAGCGGCGTGACGGCCGGCTTGCTCGTGCTCGGCTTCGACTCGGTGCCGGTCGGCGCCTTGACGGTGAGCTTCGGCTTGATCGTGCTCGGCTTGGCCGTCTCGGGCTTGCTCGTCGTCGGGGCCTTGGCGGGCGCCGCGCCGTCGAGCCGCAGGCTCTGGCCGATCTCGATCAGGTCGGGGCCCGACAGCAGCACGTCACGGTTGAGCTCGTACAGGCTCTTCCAGCCTCCCGAGACGTTGTTCGACGCGGCGAGGCGGAACAGCGTGTCGCCGGCCTTGACGACGTAGTCGGCCTTGTCGGCGGAGGTGCTCTTCGCCGGGGCGGCGGTCTCGACCTGTGCGGGCGCGGTCTCGACGACTGCGGTGGGGGTCGCCGACACGACGTCGGAGACACCGGCGGCGGTCTGCTCGGAGGGGGAGGGGGCCTGGGCCTGCGCGACACCGGCGGAGGCCACCGGGATCACGGCACCGACACCGGCTATGCCCACGGCCGCGACGAAGCGACGGACGTTGGCGGGGCGGGCGACGCGATGACGGCCGTTTGTGGACAGCATGAAATGGGGTCCTCTCCTGTCGCCTACGAGGTGAGCTGTCGGATTCGGACTGGAGCAGCCCGGCCGCATCACGCGGCTTCACCCCAAGCCGTCACCGGAACGTTCCCGGCCACGGCGATTCACCTGGTTCCCCCGCTCCCGTCGGATTCTTCGATGTAGACACCCGCTGCCGGCGACGGGATTCGGCGTACCGGCGGCGAGGTTCACCAGAAAGGTGAATCGGCGAGCACGGTAGGCAAGCCCGTGGGGGGTCCACAACCGAATGACCGAATTCGATTGCCTCGAAAACGGCTCTTCGGGGCCGATCGGCGACGCGGGGCGACTCGGGACACATGCGATGACAAGGCGATATATCAGAGAGTGGCGTAACCAACCGATAACGGAAAATAATCGAGACTCACCGGGAACCGGCCATAATGAAATACGACTCGAAGTCGCCTATATAATTTATGTCTGTTTTGCCCGTGCGGGATACGTCACATCCCCAGACGTGCGAGTTGTGCGTCGAGGTCGACCCTGCGGCGCGGTTTCGGACGGGCCGGCGACAGCGGATATCGTGAACCCCGGCAGCCCCGCCCACGCGGGCTCACGCGGGTCCCGCAACCGAGACCCGTTCGTGCCATCACCAACCATCGTGGGCAACCGCCGGAGGAAGCAATGACCACCAACCGAGTCCGCATGGCCGTCATCCGCGGCCGCATGGCCGCTGCCGGCGAGTCGTACAACGTGGCCGCCCGCAAGCTGATCGTTCCCCCGGAGGGTAGGCGCCCCGGCACCCGGGTGGGGGAGGCGCTGCGCACTCAGTACTGGGAGCCGGCCGAGAGCTTTGACGTGCCGTGCCCGTGCGGCAGCACGTGTGCGCCCGGCGAGCGGTGCGACCGCTGCCACGCCGGCTACCGGCACGCCGCCCGTACGCCCGACGGCGTCACGGACGTGGACCGGTGGCTCGACCGCTACGACTGCACGGGCTGCGCCAACACCTACTCGTTCGTGGTCACGCTCCCCGACCGGCCGTGGGGGACCGCGGAGCTGGTTCCCCAGCGCGGCGGCAAGGAACCGGTGCTCCGGGTCCGCCCCTTCGACGGGGTCAAGCACCCGCAGTTGCGCTCCTGAGCGCCTGCGCGCGAGTGCGCGCCAGGTCGAAGACGGTGCTCGGGTCGATCCGCGCCGCGGTGTCGCCGTGGAAGCCCTGCCAGTGCCGGCGCATGCGGCCCACCGATTCGTAGCAGATGTCGATCGGTACGAGGTAGCACTCGCTTCGCCCGTCGATGTGTCGCACGAGCAACGCCTCGACGTCGGGCCGCAGTTCCTGGGCGAGGGGGGTCTCGCTCAGCGCCGCGTGCCACGTGCGTGGGTCGAGTTCGCTCTCGGTGGCCCCGCCGGTCGGGCTCGGGTGGAGCGCGACGCATCGGCTCGGGGCGGCGTTGCGCACGAGGAACACCGTGTCGCCCGGGATGCCCAGGCTTTCCCATGCGCTTCGGTCGAGGACATGGTCGCGATCCACGAGGTAGCGCTGGGGCACGGTCTTGAATCGGCCGCGTGCGGCGGCGCGTTTTTCGAACGGCAGTGCGCAGTCTCGACACGCGCAGGCCAGGACGTGCGCCTCGATGTCGGCGACGTGGCGGTGCCGCTGGTCGATCTCGTGACCGCACAGTTCGCACCGCTCCGGTCGTGGTGGCGCGGCGGGGTGGAACCTGCCCAGGCCCGGCGGTGCGGTCGGCTTGGTCTCCTCGGCCGGGCTGGGGGAACTCGCGGATGTGGCGCTCACGGCTACGCCTCCTCGAAGATCATGAGTCCTTTATGTCGGACTTGTGTTCTTCATATCAGGACGCGATGAGGTGCCTCGGATCGTTTGGCCCGTCCGGGGGTGTCGTCGGCGCGAGGGCGGTGGACTGCGCATCCGGAGGCACGAGGGCGCATCATGCGCGGTAACAGGCCCTTGTGCACCCGACAACCGGGCACACGAGCGCGCGCGACCTCGGGTTACCGAAGAGTTGACCTCGGGTCACAGGGGAGTGGTCAGGGTCAACGGGGTGCGAAGAGTGCGGTAGCGGCGCAGGAGGTTGGTTCTGGTGCTCGCCCGGATGGTCGCGGTGAGGGTCGTGGTGGTGGCCTTCGGGGCGCGGACGATCAGGCACAGCGGGCGGTCGCCGGCCAGGGAGAGGGCTTTGGTGCGGGTCAGGTGCCACGACGGGGTGGAGGTCTGGGCGCCTTCGGCCCGGAGGTGGATGTCGCCGCGGCGGGCCGTGGTTTCGCTGCTCCACTCGCCGGCGCCCAGTTCGACGCCTGCGAAGGACAGGCGCGGGCCGAGGGTGAGGGTTCTGGTGCGTTCACGGTCGTCGGTGACCAGGGTCGGGATCATCGACCACGCGATCGGCTTCGCGGCGCCGGCCTCCAGGGTGTCCAGGGCCAGGGACACGGACGCCTTGTGCAGGCGCGGCTCGCCGGGGGCCTGCGGGAACGACAGGGTGACTCGGACCACGTGGTAGACGCTGTGCGCGGCTTCCTGGCGGACGAACAGTTCGAGGTCGGGGTCCTGCGCCACGTACTCCGCGGTGACCGGGACGGCCAGCGGGCCGCCGAGCAGGACGCGGCCGGCGAGCGGGGGGCCGGTGTGGGCCTCGGCCGCGCGGCTGGGGTCCTCGGCGTCGAGGACGAGTGGTTGCAGCGGCAGTGCCGGCTGGTCGATGTCGAGCACGGGATTCCCCCTCGGGTTCGGGATGCGGTGGTGCGGCTCAGGAGAGGACGACGAGACCGGACTCCAGGGCCTCGCAGGATTCGTTGTCCAGCACGGTCAGGCGGGCGGCCACGCGCGCCGCGCCGGCGAGGCCGAGCCCGTGGGCCACCTCCCGGTAGAAGAGGCCGGCGAAGGCGTTGGCGCACAGGTCGTCCAGCGGGCCGGTGTGCGCGACGACCGTGTCGGCGGTGCCGCGGAACTGCTCCACGATGGCCTCGCTGTCGCACGAGGCCAACACCAGGCCGCGCAGTCGGATGCCGACCTCGTCGCGGTAGAGCCGCAGGGTGCGGACGATCTGGTGGGCGGAGACCGCGTGTTCCTCGCCGTGGATGTCCTCGAACAGCAGGCTTTCCCCGGAGCCGTGGCACGCGAGGTGCAGGATGTCCGGCCGGGTCGCCCTGATGCGGCGCAGGTCCGAAGCCATCGCGGCGGGCACGGGCTCGACCACGATGCCGCCCCACTCGGCGATCCCGAGGAGCTCCCGCAGCCCTCGGTCCACCCGCAACTGCGCGTGGTCGTCCGGGCTGGCGCCGATGTAGAGCACGTGGGGGACGGTGCGGGTCGCCGCGGCGGCGGGCCGGTGAGTGGGATCAGGGGTGACCGGGGCGAGTGGGTCGACCGGGGTGTCGGGTGGCGCGTCGGTCGGGCTCGGGTGTGACGTGGTTCGGGCCGGTTCGCCGGCGCGGGCGGTTGCCGCGGCCGGGCTCGGTTGCGCCGTG
>NZ_WWJX01001080.1 GCF_009865215.1 Streptomyces sp. SID3343
AACGCAACGGGTGGTGCGGGTGGGAACAAATCCCAACCCCGCCGAAGGCGAAACCGCACGTGCGTCACGAAGTGCCGTCCCGACCTACAACCACCCGTTGCGCCGAAAGCCCCGATGCATCAACGCGCACGCGACCACGATCACCGACATCACCATCGGGTAGCCGTACTTCCACTTCAGCTCCGGCATGTGCTCGAAGTTCATCCCGTACACGCCGGCGACCATCGTGGGCACGGCGAAGATCGCGACCCACGCCGAGATCTTGCGCATGTCCTCGTTCTGAGCGACCGTCACCTGCGCGAGGTTGGCCTGCAGGATCGAGGTCAGCAGTTCGTCGAACGACGCCACCTGCTCGCTCACTCGCGACAGGTGGTCCTCCACGTCGCGAAAGTACTCGCGGATGTCGGGGTGTACCTGGCGCATCGGCCGCTCGGCGAGCCGGCGCAACGGGTGGGCGAGCGGGGCGACGGCGCGCTTGAGTTCGAGCAGTTCGCGCTTGAGCTGGTAGATCCGGCCCGCGTCGCCCGCGCCACCACCGCCGAACACGTCGTTCTCGACCTGGTCGATGTCGTCCTGGATGAGCCGCGTGACGTCGAGATAGGTGTCCACCACCCGGTCGGCGACCGCGTGCAGCACCGACGACGGTCCGGCGGCGAGCAGTTCGCCGCCGTGCTCCAGGCGGTGCCGCAGGTCGCCGAGCCCGCCGTGGCCGCCATGGCGCACGGTGACCACGAAGTCGTTGCCGAGGAAGACCATGATTTCGCCGGTGTCGACGACCTCGCTGGTCGCGGAGAGTTGCTCGTGCTCGACGTAGGTGACCGTCTTGAACACCGCGAACAGGGTGTCGTCGTAGCGCTCCAGCTTGGGCCGCTGATGCGCGTGCACCGCGTCCTCGACGGCGAGCGGGTGCAGCCCGAACCGCTCGGCGATGCCGGACAGTTCGAGCGCGCTGGGCTCGTGCAGGCCGATCCAGACGAAACCGCCGTCCGCGCGGACGCGGTGGATCGCCGAGTCGGGATTCGCGTAGCCCTCGACCCGGCGGCCGTCCTCGTACACCGCGCAGTCCACGACGCAGTTTCCCGGCAGGACCGTCTGGGGCGCCGACGGCAGGGGGGTACGACGGAGCGGACGGACAGCGGCGCGGAGGTCGCGAATCATCGACATGACGGGGCTCCTGCACTGACAGGCACGCGGCAACGCGAGAGCACCGCGACCGGCGGGCAGCGGTGGGCGTCGACACGTGAAAGCGGAACGAATCAGCGAGACGAATCACCGAAAAGACGGCGAATGATCCTGACGCCCCGTCACGGAGGAAGTCCTGAAAAGGTCCGGGAAGACCTCAGAAAGGGCGGGGCGTGCGACTGGATCGGGGAAGATCGGGTGAAGCGCCGGTACTGCACGGCGTGCTGGTATGCACCACGATCACCTCCCACGGCCGGTCCCCGCTGGGGGAAAGCCTTCGCTCGTCGACCGGGTGCGATCGGGGCAAAGGCGAGTCCGTCATCCCACGGCGCACGGGGATGTTCACATCCCGGCGGCCGACTATGCAGAGTACACCAGACGGCGCGGTCGAACGGTCGCTACGCGCAAGGGTCCTGACGGCGAATTAGCATGCAGCGCATGTTCGACTTCACGCCGGGACCCGAGCCCGTCGATCCCACCCCGCAGGTCGAGGCACACCTGACGACCGCGTTCGGCGACCCGAGCGGACGGGCCGGCGTCACGTTCGTCGGCACCGACCGGATCGAGGTCCTGCGTTTCGGTCCGGACGGCGCGGGTGTGGTCCGCTACGCCACGC
Organism: Streptomyces sp. SID3343; assembly: GCF_009865215.1. Classification (GTDB taxonomy): domain Bacteria; phylum Actinomycetota; class Actinomycetes; order Streptomycetales; family Streptomycetaceae; genus Embleya. The sequence goes on from NZ_WWJX01001080.1 coordinate 1,799, forward strand.
TCGGCATGGCCCGCGCCCCGATGGCCGACCCGGGCGCGGCGCTGGCCGACCCGGTCCAGGGCCCGCGCGCGGAATTGATCCTGTCCGTGCGCGGCGGCCACGATTCGGTCCTGCGGCCGCTCGCGGTGCTGGCCTCGACGCCACAGGTGGAGGGCCTGGTCATCACCCCGGGCGCGTCCTTGGACCTGGGCGGCCCGCTGTGGGAGGGCGCGGCCTTCCACGCCGTCCTGGTCGCGGAATCGGGCGGCCTGGTTCCCGACCTGCCCCTGACCGCCCCGGCCGACCCCGTCCACTTCTTCCCCGTGTTGCCGATGACCCCGGCCGAGGCCGCCTGGAAGCGGGCCCAGGGCGCCGAGGCCCTTCAGGAGCAGTGGCTCCGCCACGGCACCGACCTCCGCGACCCGACCCGCCGCGCGGTCCCGCTGGGCTGAACACCGGGCGGACGCGGGCGCCATGACCTACGTCACCGGCGGGCCCCTACTGGGCGCCGGGCCCGTCTCCCTATCCTCGGAGTCTCGTGCCGGCCCGGGTACACACGTTCCCCGCGCCCGACCGCATGCGGCGGGTGCTCGGCGGGGGCGTTGTGCGAGTCGCGTCGCGGGAGCCACATATCCGAGGTGAGAGGGGACCGAAATGCAGTTCGGCCGCTACTACGAAGAGTTCGAGGTCGGTGCGATCTACAAGCACTGGCCCGGCAAGACCGTGACCGAGTACGACGACCACCTGTTCTGTCTGCTCACCATGAACCACCACCCGCTGCACATGGACGCCAACTACGCCCAGACGTCCACCGACTTCGGCAAGAACGTCGTGGTGGGCAACTACATCTACTCGCTGCTGCTCGGCATGTCCGTGCCCGACGTCTCCGGCAAAGCGATCGCCAACCTGGAGATCGAGTCGCTGCGCCATGTGGCGCCGACGTTCCACGGGGACACGATCTACGGGCAGACGCTCGTGCTCGACAAGTGGGAGTCCAAGTCCAAGGACGATCGGGGCGTCGTCCACGTGGAGACCAAGGGCTACAAGCAGGACGGCACGCTCGTGTGTGTGTTCAAGCGCAAGGTGATGGTCCCCAAGGAGATCTACGGGCAAAAGCGCGGCGGCGAACAGCCCGGGCGCCCCGAGTCGATCGAGGGCTGAGACCCGCACCGCGGGGTGGGTCGTCCACGGCGGGGCGGCTCACCCTCACGGCAACGGCACTTCGTCCGCCGTCGGATACGACGACTGCGCGCCCTCGCGCCGCACCGCCGCCGCGCCCACCCGCACCGCGTAACGCGTCGCCGTCACCAGGTCGTCCCCTGCCGCGAGCCGCCACGCCAACGCACCCGTGAACGCGTCGCCCGCACCCGTGGTGTCCACCACGTCCACCGTCGGCGCGGCCACGTGTACCGGCTCGCCGTCGCCCACCGCGACCAGCGTCCCGCCGCCGCCCAGGGTCAGCACGATCGACCGCGGACCCCGGCCGAGCGCACGCCAACTCTCGATCGCCCCGCGCGCGTCGTCGACACCGGTCGTTACGCTCGCCTCGTGCTGGTTGAGCACGAGCGGATCGCACTCGCGCGCCACCGTCGCGGACATCAGGACGAGGCTCGGGATCGACGGCGACAGATTGAGCACGACCCGGGTCCGGTGCTCGCGGCACCGCCGGACCACCTCCCACACGGTGTCGAGCGGGATCTCCAATTGCAGGGACACCACCCGCGCCGCCGCGATCGCGGGCACCAGGTCGGCCACGTCCTGCGGCCCGAACCGCGCGTTGGCCCCCGGCGCCACGGTGATGCTGTTCTCGCCCGCGTCGTCCACGGTGATCAGTGCGACGCCCGACGCTCCCGCCACCTCGCGCACGTGCGCCGCGTCGACGCCCTCGGCGCGCAGCGTGTCCACGAGCATCGCGCCGTAGGCGTCGGAGCCGACCCGCCCCGCCATCGCCACGTGCGCCCCGAGCCGCGCCGCCGCGACCGCCTGATTGGCGCCCTTGCCACCGGGATGCACCACCAGATCGCCGCCGAGCACGGTCTCGCCCGGCCGCGCGTGCCGGGCCACCCGCACCACCAGGTCGGCGTTGACCGACCCGACCACGAGCAACCGCGCCGGCCCCCGCGACTTCGAGCCCGGCCCGGCCGGCTCCAGGCCACCAGCCTCCGAGCCCGCCCCGCTCACGAGATCCCCGGGACGTTCCACTCGCGCAGCGCGTCCAACAGCCCGTCCACCAGGTCGAGTCGGGCGACCCGGTTCGGCGCGACCCAGCGCACCGCGCCCGCGTCGTCGCCCGCGCGCAACTCACCACCGTGCGGCGTACAGGCGTAGTCGCGGATCTCGTACACCCCGCCGTTCGGCGCGTCTCGCCGCACGATGCCCACGAGCGGTCCGACGGTCACCAACAGGCCGGTCTCCTCGGCCATTTCGCGGGCCAGTGCGACCGCGTCCGTCTCGCCCTCCTCGACCCGCCCGCCGGGCAACGACCAGCGGCCCGCCCCCGGCATCGTCGTGCGCTGGATCAAGAGCAGGCGACCTTCGCCGTCGAGGACGATCGCGCCTACGCAGGGAATGGGCTGCATGCTTCCCGAGCGTAGCCGTACCCGCGCGCACACACCGGGAGATCCGCCACAGGCCACCCCGACCGCACCGAAACGAGCGCGCGGGAAGGCGCACCCCACAGTGGGGACGCCGCTTTGGGGCGTACGCCGGTCGGCGGTGCGAGCGCACCGAAGGAGTGATCGTCCTTGACGCGGAGCCTTGGGCAGTGGACCGTCTTGTCCTATGAAGGGCGAGCCGAGCTGCCCCCGCTGCGGCGGCCGGGTCCGCGCTCCCGGTCTTTTCTCGGAGACGTGGGAGTGCGAGATCCATGCAGCCGTTCCTCCGCTTCAACCTGTGGTGCCGCCGAGCGTCGAGGCGCTCGACGCGGTCGTGCGCCGGTCCCGCGTCCCCGTCTGGCTGCCGTGGCCGCTCCCGGTGGGCTGGCTGTACACCGGTGTGGCCCACGCGGGCGACGACCGCAGCGGGTCCCGGGCGGTGGCCGTCTCGTGTGCGGGCCCGGCGCCGCTGGGCGGGCGCGGCGAACTGCTGGTGATCGCCGAGGAGGTGGGCGTCGGCCTCGGCGCCCGCTACGCGGGGTTGACCGGCCCCGACCCCGGCAGCGACTTCGTCAAGTCCGCACCCGCCAAGGTGATGGCCGCGGGCCGGCCGACGCCGCTGTGGTGCGTGACCGACGCGCCGGGCGACCGCGCGGTGTACGCGGGCGAGGCGCTCGGCCTGTGGCTGTGGGTCGTGCTGCGTCCGGGCAAGGCGGGCCACGTCGTCTACGACGACGTCGTCCTGACCGACCTGCGCGACGCGGGCGCCGAGTTGGAACTGCTCCCGTGCGGCGTGCTGTCCCCGCAACTCCTGGACTTCTGAGCCGGCGGCGACGACTTCCGAGCGCACCCGAAGCACCGGTGATCGCGGTCGTTAGGGTCGGGAGGGTCCATCGATCCTCCCGACAGACGAGGTCAGCGTGCGCATCGACCTGCACACCCACAGCACCGCTTCCGACGGCACCGACTCGCCGGCGGAACTGGTCCGCGAAGCGCGCGCGGCCGGGCTCGACGTGGTCGCGCTCACCGACCACGACACCACCAGCGGGTGGGCCGGCGCGGTCGACGCGCTGCCGAGCGGGCTGACCCTGGTTCGCGGCGCCGAGATCTCGTGTGTGGCCGAGGGCGACGTCAGCGTGCACATGCTGGGCTACCTCTTCGACCCGACCGAACCCGAGTTCGCCCGGGCCCGCGAACTGGTGCGCACCGACCGGGTGCGCCGGGCCGAGGCCATGGTGCGGCGCTGCCGGGAGTTGGGCGCGCCGATCACGTGGGAGCGCGTGCGCGAGATCGCCGCCGGCGCCACGGTCGGCCGCCCGCATGTCGCGCGGGCCCTGGTCGAGGCCGGCGTCGTCGCGGACGTGTCCGAGGCGTTCACCCCTCAGTGGCTCAAGGACGGTGGCCGCGCGTTCGTGAACAAGTACGAGATTCGCGCCGACGAGGCGGTCCGCCTCATCCGTGCCGCCGGTGGGGTCGCGGTCTTCGCGCACCCGGGCGCGGTCAAGCGCGGCCGGACCGTCTCCGACGCCGGCATCGCCGCCCTCGCCGACGCGGGCCTGTTCGGTATCGAGGTCGACCACATGGACCACGACGCCCGGATGCGCGACCACCTGCGCGGCCTCGCGAGCGACCTGCGCCTGGTCCCGACCGGCAGCAGCGACTATCACGGCACCCACAAGAGCATCGCCCTGGGCGACAACACCACGCCGGTCGAGTCGTACGAGGCGATCACCGCCGAGGCGACCGGAATCCCCACCGTGTCGAACCCCTAGCCACCGCAACGGCCTTCGAGTCGCGCGCCGAACCGGTCGTTCGGCGCGCACCCCGGGATCGTTTCCGCGAGTGCGCCTCGTGGAAAGGGCACGGCTAGGGTGCGTGGGCAGGGTCGGTGGTTGGGGAGAGGTGGAGGACATGAGCAAGTCGGTACGCGGCGTCGTCGCGCGGAGCAAGGGTGCGCCGGTCACGATCGAGACGATCGTGGTGCCGGATCCGGGACCCGGCGAGGCGCGAGTGCGGGTGCAGGCGTGCGGCGTGTGCCACACGGACCTGCACTATCGCGAGGGCGGGATCGGTGACGAATACCCGTACCTGCTCGGCCACGAGGCCGCAGGCATCGTCGAGTCGGTCGGCGAGGGCGTCACGGACGTCGCCGTCGGCGACTTCGTGATCCTGAACTGGCGTGCGGTGTGCGGGGATTGCCGGGCGTGTCGGCGCGGCCGGCCGCAGTACTGCTTCGCGACGCACAACGCCACGCAGAAAATGACCCTGGAGGACGGCACCGAGTTGAGCCCGGCGCTGGGCATCGGCGCGTTCGCCGAGCTGACCCTCGTGGCGGCCGGCCAGTGCACCAAGGTCGACCCCGACACCGACCCCGCGGCGGCCGGTCTGCTCGGCTGCGGCGTGATGGCGGGTCTGGGCGCGGCGATCAACACCGGCAACGTCGGTCGCGGCGACACGGTCGCGGTGATCGGCTGCGGCGGCGTCGGCGACGCGGCGATCGCCGGAGCCCGACTGGCGGGCGCGGCGCGGATCATCGCCGTCGACCTCGACGAGCGCAAGCTGCAGTGGGCCCGCGACGCGGGTGCGACGCACACGGTCGACTCGAGGAACAACGACCCCGTCGAGGCGATCCGCGAACTCACCGGCGGCTTCGGCGCCGACGTGGTGATCGACGCGGTCGGCCGCCCGGAGACCTACAAGCAGGCGTTCTACGCCCGCGACCTGGCCGGCACCGTGGTCCTGGTCGGTGTGCCGAACCCGGAGATGAAGATCGAGCTGCCGCTGATCGACGTCTTCGGCCGCGGCGGCGCGCTCAAGTCGTCCTGGTACGGCGACTGTCTGCCGTCGCGGGACTTCCCGATGCTGATCGACCTCTACCGCCAAGGCCGCCTCGATCTCGACGCGTTCGTGAGCGAGACGATCACCCTGGAGGACGTCGAAGCGGCGTTCGACAAGATGCACAGCGGCGAAGTCCTGCGCTCGGTGGTCGTCCTGGACGACAAGAGCGAAAACAGGAGCGGCGACAAGAGCAGCGAGGGCACGAGCCGGTGAGTATCGACCACGTCGTCACCTCCGGCGTCTTCTCGCTCGACGGCCAGGACTTCGACGTCGACAACAACGTGTGGATCGTCGGCGACGAGCGCGAGGTCGTGGTCGTGGACGCGGCACACGACGCGGCCGCCATCGCGTCCCGGGTCGGCGATCGCAGGGTCACCGCCATCGTGCTCACCCACGGCCACAACGACCACATCAACGCCGCCGCCGAACTCGCCCGGCTCACCGGCGCGCCGATCCACCTGCACCCGCAGGACCGGATGCTGTGGGACGCGGTCCATCCCGACCGCGCGCCGGACGCCGAACTGGCCGACGACCAGGTGATCACGGTCGCGGGCACCGACCTGCGGGTTGTGCACACACCCGGCCACGCGCCGGGCGCGGTATGCCTGTACGCGCCCGAACTCGACGTGCTCTTCTCCGGCGACACCTTGTTCAAGGGCGGCCCGGGGGCCACCGGCCGCTCGTTCTCGTCGTTCCCGGTCATCCTCGACTCGATCAAGGGTCGGCTGCTCGCGCTGCCCGACGGCACGCGCGTGCTCACCGGTCACGGCGACGAGACCACGATCGGTGCGGAGGCCGCGGACTACGACGCGTGGGTCGCCCGAGGGCACTGAGGAGGCGGGCTCGGCCCGCACCCGGGTCGGCACATGCCGAGGGCGCTCCCCCATTCGGGAGAGCGCCCTCGGTCGTTCGATATCAGCCCGCTTCCGCCACCTTGACGGGGCGAATGTACAAGCGCTCGCCATATGCTTCGGCCCGCTTCAGGGCCGCCTGCACGGTGTCGAGATCCACAGAGCAACCGGCCGGGTTCGTCCCGACCTTTTCGTGCGCTCGGCTGAGGTTGGTGATTCGGTAACGCATATGCGTCTCCCTTCCCTCTCGTCCGAAGTGGCACGGAGCCGAAGGAAATCAAACCTTCGGCTCCGCCTACAAGGATGGGCGCCGGGATCCACATGGATCAGACAAGACCTGACAGAGGTCACTACCGGCACCACACTGAACAACAGCGGTCACGCGGATACCATTCCCGTGACTGAAATGTTCCTTTCCTGATCATCCAGGCGCTACACGTGACGGGTGACGCGAATTCGCATCCGGCCCGAGCGAGGACGCGACGAGGACGGCATAGGACAATGCGGGTCTGAGACGGTCCGAACATCGGGCGGGCGCCACGGGAGGACGAGAGACTTTGCACGATCCGGGAGAGGACGACGTCCGGTCGGGCGCCACGGCAGCCTTCGGCGCCGACGCGCACGAAACCGGCGGGAACCTCGTCGCCGAGCACGGAGGTCCGCTGGAGGACCATCCGGTCGCCGGCTTCGAGGACGCGCCCGGACTGCCCGAGATGCCGGGAGCGTTCACTCGTCCGGCCGTACTGGTCCAGTCGGTCTCGCCACCGTTGCACTTCGGCACCCACGCGCTGTTCGTCGACGTCGGCTACGTCTACGCCGCGATGGGACTGCTCGTGGCCGGTTCCGCCGAGCGCCGGGCGTTTCGGGTCGACGCCGAGCAGTTGATCACCGGCCTGATCGACGAGGCCCGGACGGTCTTCCCGGAGGGCCGCCTGCTGCGGGTGTACTGGTACGACGGCGCGCGCGAGCGGGTGCACACCGTCGAGCAGCGCCAGATCGCCGAGTTGCCCGACGTCAAGGTGCGCCTGGGCAACCTCAACGCGCACAACCAGCAAAAGGGCGTCGACTCGCTGATCCGCAGCGATCTGGAATCGCTCGCGCGCAACCACGCGATCGACGACGCGGTGGTCATCAGCGGCGACGAGGACCTGGTGTCGGCGGTCGAGGCCGCGCAGTCCTACGGCGTGCGCGTGCACCTGTGGGGCGTCGAGCCCGCCTACGGCACCAACCAGGCCGACCCGCTCGTGTGGGAAGCCGACGTCACCCGGATGCTGCACCGCGAGTTCTGCGAGACGTGCGTGACGCCCGTGATCCTGCCGCCCTCCTCCGGCGGCCAGCTCGCGGTACAGCCCGGCGCGCCGCCGACCGCCGACCAGGCGTGGCGGATCGGCCAGGAGATCGCCAAGCGCTGGCTGGTGGTGCGCGGGCGGGAGAACCTGGCCGACCTGATGCCGGGCCCGATGCTCCCGCAGGCGATCGACCGCGGCCTGCTGGTGGACGCGGAGAGCGTGCTCCAATACTCGCTGCGCCCGCACGAGGACCTGCGCCGCGCGCTGCGCAACGGGTTCTGGGACCGGCTCAACCAGGAGTTCGGCATCGCCGGCGCGGATCCCCTCGAAGGTTCGCCGACCCGCTGACCGGCCGGCCCGCGAGCCGCGTCACCCGCCACTCGAACACCGCCCCGGGTGCTGCTCCGGCACTCGGCGTGGCGCTTGCCACACAAATACATGTAGGCTACATTTATTAGCGACGCTAACGAGTGTGCGTATCCAGTTGGCGAGTGTCGAGTGCAGTTCGGAGGTCTCGCATGCAGTCCGTCCCCGACAGCGGGCAGGCCCGCCAGGCGCAAGCGCAGGGCAGCATCCTCAAGCAGCCGATGGCCGTGTGGGCCACCGCGTTCGCCGCGGTGGTCGCGTTCATGGGCATCGGGTTGGTCGACCCGATCCTGCCGTCGATCGCCAAGGGTCTCCAGGCATCGCCGAGCCAGGTGTCCCTCCTGTTCACCAGCTACTTCCTGATCACCGCCGTCGCGATGCTGGTGACCGGCTTCGTCTCCAGCCGGATCGGCGGCCGCAAGACGCTGCTGCTGGGCCTGGCCCTGGTGGTGGTCTTCGCCGGGCTCGCCGGGACCTCCGACTCCGTCGGCGAACTGGTCGGCTACCGGGCGGGCTGGGGCCTGGGCAACGCGCTGTTCGTGTCCACGTCCCTCGCGGTGATCGTCGGAGCCGCCGCCGGCGGGTCCTCCGCCGCGATCCTGCTCTACGAATCGGCCCTGGGGCTGGGCATGGCCTGTGGTCCGCTGCTCGGCGCCGTGCTGGGCAACGCGAGCTGGCGCTACCCGTTCTACGGCACGGCCGTACTGATGGCGGTCGGCTTCCTGATGATCGTCGGCCTGCTCAAGGAGCAACCCCGGGCCGCCGCCAAGGTCGGCATCCTGGACCCGCTCAAGGCGCTCGGCCACAGGGGCCTGGCCACCACCGCCACCGGTGCGTTCTTCTACAACTACGGTTTCTTCACCGTGCTCGCGTTCACCCCGTTCGTGCTGAACATGACGCCGTACAAGAGCGGCGCGGTGTTCTTCGCGTGGGGCGTCCTGCTCGCCCTGTCCTCGGTGCTGGTGGCGCCTCGGCTCCAGGCCCGGTTCGGCTCGGCCACCGTGGCCGCCGCGAGCCTGCTGCTGTTCGCCGCCGACCTCGCGGTGATCGCGTACGGCTCGAAGAGCGTCATCGTGACCGGCGTCATCGTTTCGGGTGCGTTCATCGGGATCAACAACACGGTGTTCACCGAGATGGCGCTCGAGGTCTCGGACTCGCCGCGACCCGTGGCGAGTGCGGGGTACAACTTCGTTCGCTGGTTCGCCGCCGCCGCGGCGCCGTTCCTGGCGCCCAAGCTGGAGGAGCATTTCAACGTGCACGTGCCGTTCCTGGTCGCGACCGCGACATGCGTCATCGCCGCGGCCGTGATGTTCGGGGCCCGTCGCACTCTGTCGGCCGTCGATCACCACGACACCGAGATGTTGAACGCACCCCGGGCCGTGCCGGCGAGCGTGTGAACCGCGCGTGATAGACCGGACACTCACGACATACGAGATACGTGATAAGGAAGTGCACGACATGTACGAGCGGATCCTGGTCGCCGTGGACTCGACCCCCGAGACCGGCGACGTCCTGTCCCACACCGCTCTGCTCGCCAAGGCCACCGGCGCGGCCGTGCGAGTGCTGCACGTGCAGACCGTGGAGGTCGTGGACGGCGGCGGGCTCGGCGCCGTGATAGAGGACGAGTCGGCGGAGGGTGCCGCGCAGGTGGTCACCGAGGCCGTCGACACCCTCAAGGCCGGCGGCGTGACCAACGTCGAGGGCTGGACCGAGGAGACCGTGCGCGGCGACGTGCCCAACGCGGTGCTCGACCAGGCCCGTGACTTCAAGGCCGACCTGGTGGTCATGGGCTCGCGTCGGCACGGCGGCGTGGCGAGCCTGTTCCTGGGCAGCGTCAGCGACAGCGTCGCGCACCGCGCGGTGTGCCCGGTACTGCTCGTTCCCTGAGCACGTCCCAGCCGCAGCCGGCCCCGACACCGAGCACGGTGTCGGGGCCGGCCGCGATTTCAGGGCCGATTCGCGTAGACGTCGGCGCCCGACCAGAAGTCGGCGAGCGTCGCGGCCGTGGTGTCCGGGTCCTCCACGTTGGGGGAGTGGAACGTGTTCTCGACGATCACGTGGGGGACCGAAAGGCGCTCGGCCATCGCGACCTGCCAGGGAAGTGGCCACGCGTAGTCCTCGACGCCCGAGATCACCAGCGCGGGCAGTCCCGCGGCGACCACGGCGGCGAGTTCGCCGACGAGGTCGGGCTCGGTCCGCAACTGCTCGGCCATCGCGGCCAGGCTCGCCGGGGCGTTGCCCAGCCACCTGGCGTGCAGGAACTCGGCGATCACCGGATCGGTCGGCGGCAGCAGCCCGGCCTCGATCTCGACCGCGCGCATCGCCTCCCACACCTCCTGGCGCGACAGCACCGGCAGTACCTCCTCAAGCAGCAGGAGCCGGGCGATCTCGTCCTGGTGGATCGCCGCGGGCCCGGTGCTCATCAGCGTCAGCGACGCCAACCTGCCGGGCTCGCGCAGCGCCACCGACCGACACACGAGACCGCCGAAGGAGTGCCCCACCAGGTGCACCGGCGCGCCGGGCGCCGCCGCGTCGGCGACCGCCAGCACGTCGTCCACGAGCGCGTCGCGCGTGTAGGCCGCCGGATCGCCCGGCCCCCGGCTTTCGTACTGTCCACGCTGATCGAGCGCGACGGCGTGGAAGCCGCGTCGGGCGAGCGGATCGCCCAGCGCGATGAAGTCCTCCTTGCTGCCGGTGAAGCCGGGCACCAGGACGGCGGTGCCCACGACGCGTTCACCGGCAGGCGGAGTGGACTCCAGGACGGCGAATTCGCCGCGTGCCGTCGCCAGGCGACGGGAGCGGACGGTCCCGGGCAGGGTCAGAAAACGTGGCGTGCTCACGGTTCGAGACTACTTTCCCGCCTCCACGAGAACGGCCCCCGCCGCAGAGCACGGACGTGATCGTCCACACTCCACACCGGAGGCCGTTGTCGTGGCTTCGGTGACGCTCGGCTCAGCCCTCGTCGGTCGCGACGGAACCGGCCTCGACCCCGTCGGGGCGACGACGCGTCCGGCGGCGGCGACGACGCGGCGCGCGGTCCGCGTCGCCCTCGATGGCCGAACCTTCGGCGGGCGCGGCGTCCGTCGTGATCGCCTCGACCACGACGGCGGTCGCGCCGGCGCCG
>NZ_WWJX01001081.1 GCF_009865215.1 Streptomyces sp. SID3343
CGAACCCGCCGAATCGGCCGCTCCCGCCACCCGCGAACGTGGTGATCACGCCGACCGAATCCACCTTGCGCACCCGGCCGTTGCCTTGATCGGCGATGTACAGTTCGCCCGCCGGGCCCACCGCGAGCCCGCGCGGCGAGGACAGCCGCGCGGCCGTCGCGGGTCCGCCGTCGCCCGCGAAGCCCGCCGCGCCGGTGCCCGCGATCGTCGCGATGGACCCGTTGGGGGAGAGTCGGCGCACGCGGTGCTCGCGTGCGTCCGCGATGTACAGGTTTCCGGCCGCGTCCCACACGATCCCCGCCGGCGCGTTCAGTTGCGCGGCGACGCCGGGGCCGCCGTCGCCGGCCGACCCCGGCACGCCGGTACCGGCGAGGGTGACCACCTTCCAGTCGGCCTCGACGGCTCCGAGCGGCGGACAAGCCGCGCCGAACAGGACGGCGGAGCACGCGAATACGGCGCCCGATCGGCGCAGCAGCCGACGACGGGCAGGAGGCGGGGAGACGGTCGACACGAGAGCCCTCCAGCACAAGAGATCCGGACAGCGGTCGGACCTTGATCCTCGATCCTTAGCCGCTCTCGGCGCCGATCCGGGCCGCGGCACGCGGAGTCGGGCCGAGCTTCACCCGCAGGAGTCACCCCGAACGCGGCCGGTGCCGCGCCGGTTCGCGCGCTCGTGCTCGTTCGCGCGCTCGTGCTCGTGCCAGGGTGAGGGGATGACCGATGTGGCGACGGCCTTGGCGCACGCGGCCGACGTGGGGCCGTACTTCGAGCTGACCACCGGTCGGCTCGCCGACGAGAGCGGCTTTCGACCGCTGGTCGAGCTGTACGACGTCGACCGACCGACCGCTTTGGCGGAGCGGATCGAGGACGTCCGACGCAGGCTCGGCACCGCCGAACCGCGCGTGGCCGCGTCGATCCTCTTCCTGGGCCTGGCCTCCCGCCTGTGGTCGCCGGTGCTCGGCGCGGCCGTGATCGACGAGGTGGTGCCCGATCTTGATCCGCGCCGGGTCCGGTGGCGGTATCCGGCGACCGGCCCGGTCGAGTTGTGGGCGTCGAACCCGGTGGCCCGCGAGGCGGGCGCGGATCGGGTGGGCGACCTGTACGACGCGGTGATGTCGGCGCACCTCGTGCCGCTGGCCGAGGCGACCCGGGCCGTCGTTCCGGTGGCGGAGGCGCTGCTGTGGGGCAACGCGGCCTCGGCGCTGGTCGGTGCGGCGGGCGTGCTGCACCGGCGCTTCGCCGTCGCGCGGCCCGAACCGGCCGCGTCCGCACGCGATATCGCCGCCGGGCTGCTGCGGACGGGGCTGCTGCGCGGCACGGCCTCCGGTGGAGGCGGGGCGTTTCGCCGTACCACGTGCTGCCTGTACTACCGCGTCCCGCGCGGCGGCGTGTGCGGTGACTGTGTGTTCGACGCGCCGCCCCGCCGCCGGCGCGCCGGGTGAGCGAGCGGTACGGGCGACCCGCCACCCGAGGTCGGCACGAATGGCCGGCCCGCTCCGGGGCAGGCGCCCCCCGAACACCGCACGCGTACCACGCCCGAGGGGGCCGGCATGCCGTACCCCGAAACCGCGACGAGGCGGCCCGCGAGATCCGCGCGGACGTCTACCCCGTCAAGAGGAGCGCACCGATGAGCACCCCAGGCCGCCCGCTCGGTCCCAAGCCCGGTCCGTCGCACGGCGAGGAGCCGCTGCGCCGGACACACGACACCTCCGCCGACGCCGACCTGGTCGCGAAGGTCGGCGAGGTGAGCGAGATCGCAGGCCACCGCGTCGACCAGGCCAAGGAATCGGCCGCGCACAAGGCGGACCAGGCCAAGGAGGCCACCCAGCACAAGGCCGAACAGATCAGGGAGGCCACCCAGCACAAGGCCGAACAGGTCAAGGAAGCCGCCCAGCACAAGGCCGAACAGGTCAAGGCCGCCGCGCGGCACCAGACCGAGCAGGCCAAGGAGGGCGTCCGACACGTCGCCGACGAGACCAAATCGAAGGTGGGCGGCAAGACCGAGGAGACCAGGGCACGGGTCGCGGAGGTCCGCCACGTCGCCGGCGACCGGATCGCCGACCGCACCCCCGACGAGATCGCGCACGCCGCGAACTCCGGCGTCCAGGAGATCCGCAAGCGCCCGATTCCGGCTGCCGCCGCTGCCGTCGGTGTCGTGGTGGTGCTGCTCTGGGCGATCCGTCGATCGCGTCGCTGAGCAAGCGGGCCCGACGCCTTCGAAGAACCACTACGCACACCAGGCGCACAGCGCACTCAGCGCACGGCACCCGCGAGCCCGCCGCCCGCCCGACTGCCCGCCCGACCACCGACCGCCCCGGCCGCGGGAGTACACCCGCCCCGGGGCGTCAGCACGACGCGACGCCTTCGAGCCACGTCCGCAACACCCGCCGGGTCGGCTCGTCCGCCTCCCGGCCGTACTTCGCGGGCGCCGTCGCCGCGATCGCCACCCGAACGTCCGTCTCGGTGATGTTCGCGCCCCGGGCGTACGCCGCCGGCAGTTCGACGTCCATCGCCGAGGCCAACTCCGGCCGGGACGCGTTGGCCAGGATCAAACCGGCCAGGTCCTCGCCCTGGAGGCCGTAGCCCGCGTGCGACCAGTCGAGCACCACGACGTCGGCGTCCCGCGCGATCAGGTCGACCGGCCGCAGGTCCAGATGACACACCACGAGCGGTAGCCCCTGTACGCGCGCGGCCAACGGCCCCACCGGCGGCGGCCGTCGGTACAGCCAGGTCGGCCCGTACGGCCGGGGCCGGGCCTGCGCGGCGCCGAGTCGGTGCGCGAAGCGGGTCCACCGGTGGAGGTCCCACGTGCTCCCGGCGATGCCGCGCACGTATTCCAACCACAGGGCCACCGACCCGTCCTCGCGGTGATCCGTCCGCAGCACGCGCGGTGGGCGCAGTCCGTGCTCGGCGTAGACGTCGTGCGGGACGTCGGACTCGTACGCCTTGACCTCGCGCGCCCAGTACACGGGGTTGGCGGGGCCCGTACCGTCCGGCAGCGCGAGTTTGAGCACCACGTCGTCCCGGCTTCCGCTCACGTGCCACACGGCGGAGCGCGTCGACAGCGGGGCCGCGCCCAACGGCGTACCGAGTTCGGGAGGCACGGACTCGATGCGCACGGGGGGTGGCGGGGACTGCTCACTCAGGGTCGACTCCGGGGCGGTGCGCGGTCAGCGGAAGACCGGGGCTCGGGGCGGGCGCCGACGCGCGATGTGGTGTCGGTAGTCGAGCGGGGTCGGTCGGCTCGCGTGGCGCGGTCGACCGGATCGAACGGCGTGCCCGCCGGGGCGGAGGGCGGGCGCGGCCACGGGCACGAGGGCGGGAGTGGGGGCTGCGACCGGCGCGGGGACGGGGGTCACCGTCGGTACGACGTCCGCCACGACGGCCGACGGTGTGAGCGGCGGGACGGTGGACGGTGGTGCGTGTGGGCCCAGCATGCGGTCCTCGAACCAAGCGAGCCCCGGTATGAGCAGGAACATCACGAGCGGAGCAAGCAGTGCGAGGAGCAGGTACATGATCGCCGCCTGGGTTGTGATCGCGTCCGGGCCTAACCCCTCCCCTAGCCGGTGGTGATCTCCGCAAACGTGACGGTTCGGCAACGGCGTTGTTGCCGGCGCGCGGCCGAGGCGGCCGGCTTGTGCCACGAGGGATCGGGGACGGGCCGGGTCCGGCGCTTCGATCACCGAGGGGCTCGATGCGCGGGCAACGGATCTGCGACCGGTTGAACCCGAAACTGTCACAGCCGGCCGAGTACGGCTGAACATCCACCCGAATGGGTCAAACTAGGCAGGCAGCCTCACGGGCCCCGAAATGGTGTCCACAGGGTGTGCACGACTCGGGGACATCCACGTATGGGCCGGAGAGGCACCAGTTCATGAAGAAGACGCGCATATCCCTCGCGCTCACGGTTACCGCGATCCTGGCCCTGTCCGCGTGCAACTCGGGGTCGACCGATACGAAGGCGGACGCCGGGGCGGCTTCGTCGGCGCCCTCGCCGATCACGAGTGCGCCCACCACGCCCGGCGCCGAGAGCACCGCTCCCGCCGCGACGCCGTCACAGACCCCACCGAGCACGAGCGCGGCGCCGTCCACCGTGCCCGTGACCACGAAGCCGCCCACGAGCAAGCCGGCGACCTCGGCGCCCGCGACGAGCAGGCCGCCGACGACCAAGCCGGCGACGAGCAAGCCGGCGACCAAGGCCCCCGTGACGACCAAGCCGCCGGCCACGAAACCGCCGGTCACCAAGCCGCCGGTGAAGCAGGCCCAACTGGACGAGCGCTGCACGACCGGGCGCGCGATCTGCATCGACAAGCGCACGGACAAGCTCTACTGGGTCATCGACGGCAACGTGCAGTACTCCACCGCGGTGCGGTTCGGCTCGGCCGAGACGCCCACCCGTGAGGGTGCGTTCAGCATCAACTTCAAGAGCCGCGACCACGTTTCGACGCTCTACCACACGCCCATGCCGTTCGCGATGTTCTTCTCCGGCGGTCAGGCCGTGCACTACTCGGCCGACTTCGCCGCCCGGGGCTACGCCGGTGCCTCGCACGGCTGTGTGAACGTGCGGGACAAGGCCCTCGTGCAGAACCTGTTCAACGAGTCGCGCGTCGGCGACAAGGTGATCGTCTACCGCTCCGCCAAGTAGTACCGCCTGTGCCTCAGGGCCCGCCCGGGACCGGGCGGGCCCGCAGGTCCGTCAGCGCTCGCGCGGGGCACGCGTGGTCTTGAACTCCGCCGGGCCCGCGCCCATTTCGAACGTGCCGTCCGTGTAGAGCATCGGTCGGCGTTCGGCCATCAGCTTCGAGTACTTCTCGACGTGCTGGATCGAGACGCCTTCGGCGTCGGTGAAGTCCACGAGGGCGATGGCCACCCAGAACACCGCGCGCTTGTTGTTGAACAACGGCACGTTCACCGTCGAGCCCGCCCCGTCGGTGACCTCGGCGTGCGCGCCGTACGACTTGAAACTGCCGAAGCCGTTCTCGACCGCGCTGTAGGCGCAGATCAGCACGTAGCCCTGCTCGTCGGGGCGGGTGATGCGGACCGTCTCGCGGCCCGCCGTGCGCGAGTCGCCGTCGAGTCGGATATAGGGCGCGGCCTCGAGGCTGCCCAACTCCTTGTAGTAGATGACGCCGTTGCCGCCGGACTTCTTCTCGCTCACCTCGGACCTGGGCACGAACAACGCGTACAGGTCCAGGTCGGCGCCCGACTTGCGGCGCGCGTCGCTGCCGCCGTCCCACACGAGGGACGCGGTGACGGTGACGGAGCGATCGGCCTTGTCCATGCTGATCGTCGCCCGGCCGCCCTTGGCGAGGTCGACCCGGCCGAGTGGTTCCTTGGCCATCGAGATCCGCGCGGGTTCCGCGGCCGGAGCGGGCGCCGTCTCCTTGACCATGACGTGCGCGGGCGCGGCCGGGGTGGGGGCGGGCGCCGGGGTCGGCTCCGCCTCGCCTTCCTCCTCCTCGACCGAGATGCCGAAGTCGGTGGCGAGCCCGGCGAGTCCGCTCGCGTAGCCCTGGCCGACCGCGCGCACCTTCCACGCGTCGCCGCGCCGATACAGCTCGACGAGCACCGCGACCGTCTCGCCGCCCGCGAAAGCGTCCGGCGTGTAGCCGATCCGGGTGCCTCCAGAGGTCGTCGTCGCGCCCAGGCCCGGCACCTGACCCAGGGTCGAGCCGGGCCGGTCCGCGTCGGAACTGGCCACCACGACCACCCGGGCGATCTCGGCCGGCACCTTGGCCAGTTCCACCGTCACGTGCGTGGTGCCGGCCGGCCCGGCCGCGGTGCGCACCGCGCCGTCGCCGCCGACGGGATTGTTGAAGAAGACCAGGTCTTCGTCCGTGCGTACCTTGTGCGCGTCGGTGAGCAGGACCGCCGACACGTCGACGACGTCCCCTGAGCCCCACTCGATCGAGACCTCGGCGGTGTCACCGGTCAGGGGCGAGTTGGCGCCGGTGGGGAGCGTGACGTCGGACATGGAGGGCCCTCCCGAGTTGGACACGGGCGCCATATCGCGCCTTGTCCTGGGAACGACCCTCCACCCGGCGACGTTCCGCAAACCGTCAACTTTCCCAAGGACGGGTAAAGCAGGGGCGAGGCGACCGGCCGCGGCGTCGGTCGGTCAGCCGCCGACGACCTTGTCGAACAGTTCCCTGGCCTGCGCGAAGAACGCGGGCGCGCCCTCGGGGCCGGTACAGAACACCTGGATCGGCAGATGCACGGCGGTCGCCCCGGCCGCGATCACCTCGGCCGCGCCCTCCATCGTGCGGGCCAGGTCGAACCGGCCGGCGTCGTCCTTGACCATCGGCAACGGGCCTTGCACGCGCAGCGCCCGCGGGTCGCGGCCCGCGGCGGCGAGCGCCTCGCGGATGCGCAGCACGTCGCGGCCCATGTCGGCGGTGGACAGGCCCATGATCGGGATCCAGCCGTCACCGCTGTCGACGATCCGGTCCAGGTTGCGCTTGTTGAGCGTGCCGCCGATCCACAGCGGCACGCCGCCGGCCTGGACGGGCAGCGGCGAGCAGTAGGCGTCGGTGAAGTTGACCGTCTCGGACGCGAACGTCGCGGGCAGGTTCGTCCACAGCGCTTTGCACGCCGCGAGCGTGTCGGTGAGCAGCCGCCCGCGCGCGTCCCAGTCGAGGCCGGCCGCGTCGTATTCCTCGCGTTGCCACCCCGTGGCCACGCCCAACTCCAGCCGGCCGCCGGAGATCTGGTCGAGCGTCGCGGCGGTCTTGGCGAGCAGCGTCGCGCCGCGCAACGGGGCGACCAGGATCCCGGTCGCGAGCCGCACCTTCGAGGTCACCGCGGCGATCGCGGCGAGCAGCGTGAGCGGCTCGGGCCACGCGGCCTCGGGCGGGGTCGGGAAGCGGCCCCACGTGTAGTTCTGGGTGTTGGGGCCCATCACGACGTGGTCCACGAGCACGATCCGGTCGATACCGGCGTCCTCGGCGGCCCGGCCGACGTCGACGAAGCCGCGCCAGTCGCCGGCGGGCCACGGGCCGAAGTTCGGCAGGCCGATGGAAAGCTGCACGTCAGAGGTCATCGCTACTCCGTGGGGTCGATGTCGGTGTCGGGGTCGAATTCGAGCTCGAAACGGGTTCGAGGTCGTAGCAGGGTCCGAGGTCGAATCAGGGGGCCGAGGTCGGGGCGGGGCCGTGCGCAAAGCGTGGAGCGCGCCCCGCGCGGGCCGCGTCGATCGCGGCGTCGCCGAGCGCGGCCCGCGCGTATTTCTCGAAGGACGGCGCGCGGCGCAGTTCGTTGCCGCCGTCCACGGCCAGGCTCTGGCCCGTGGTCCAGGACGACTCGGGGCCCGCGAGGTGGCGCACGGCCTCCGCGATGTCCTGGGGCACGCCGGTGCGGCCGAGCGGTTTGTTCGCCAGGAAGCTCGCGATCATCTCCTCGTCGCGGAAGATCCGGGCCTCCTCGTGCGACTTCACCAGGCCCGGCCGGACCGCGTTGACGCGCACCCCCGCGGCGCCCAACTCGTCGGCGGCGGCCCGGACCAGGGCCTCCAGGCCCGCCTTGCCGGCCGCGTAGCCGCTCAGGAACGGCATGGTGAGTTTCGCGGCCGTCGAGGACACGCACACGATCGCGCCGCCGCCGCGGGCCGCGATCACGGGCGCGGCGTACTTGATCGCGAGGAACGCGCTGTGCGTATTGCGGTGCAGGTCGGCCAGGAACGCGTCGTCGTCCATCGCCAGGATCGGCGCGGTCGTTCCGCCACCCACCGTCGCGACGCAGATCGCCAGCTCGGGGC
>NZ_WWJX01001082.1 GCF_009865215.1 Streptomyces sp. SID3343
ACGCCCAGGCCGGCACCGCCGCCCACCTCGCCCGAACCCGTCCCGAACAGGCCGAGCAGATCCTCGTCGCACTGACCCGCACCACATCGTCCGCACTGCGCGAACTCGAGGCCACCGTCGGCCTCCTGCGCCGGCCTGACGACCCCGACGACCCCCTGGAACCGCCCCCCGGACTCGACCGGCTGCCCGAACTGGTCTCCGCGTTCGCCTCCGCCGGGCTCCGGGTCGTGGTCACGGTCGACGGCGAGGAGCGACCACTGTCGCCCGGAGTGGACCTGACCGCGTTCCGGATCGCACAGGAGGCACTCACCAACGTCGCCAAGCACGCCGCCGCGAGCACGGCACAGGTCGGGCTCGCGTACACCCACGACCGACTGATCCTCACGGTAAGCGACGACGGCGGCGCCACCGTGCGCCCACCGGCCCCCGGAGGCGGATTCGGGCTGATCGGCATGGGCGAGCGCGCCCGATCCGCCGGCGGCCGTCTCCACGCGGGCCGCCGTCCCGAGGGCGGCTTCGCGGTCACCGCCGAACTCCCCGTCCACTCCCAACCCTTGGAAGGGCCACGATGACCATCCGGGTACTGCTCGCCGACGACCAGACCCTGCTGCGGGCGACCTTTCGGATCCTGATCGACTCGTGCGCCGACCTGGAGGTGGTCGACGAGGCCGCCGACGGCGGGCAGGCCGTCGAACTCGCCCGGGCCCACCACCCCGACGTCGTCGTGATGGACATCCGCATGCCCGGCACCGACGGCCTCGCCGCCACCGCCGCCATCTGCGCCGACCCCCGACTCCAGGCCACCCGGGTCCTGATCCTCACCACGTTCCAGACCGACGAACACGTGGCCCGGGCCATCCGGGTCGGCGCGAGCGGTTTCCTGGGCAAGAACGTCTCCGCCGACGCGCTCCTCGACGGCATCCGCACCGTGGCCGCGGGGGACGCGCTGCTGTCCCCGGCGGCCACACGCTCCCTCATCACCCGTTTCCTGGCCACCCCGGAGCCCCGCACCGACGCGGCACTACCCCGGCAACTGGCCGCTCTCACCGCCCGCGAACGCGAACTGACGGCCCTGGCCGCGGACGGCAAGTCCGACACCGAGATCGCCGCGGAACTGTACGTCAGCCCGCTGACCGTACGCACCCACCTCCAGCGCGCCAAGACGAAGCTCGGCGCCCGCGACCGCGCGCAACTGGTCGTCTTCGCCTACCGATCGGGCCTCGTCCGCCCCCCGAGCTGAGCCAGGACCCGGGCCCGTCGGGCTCTCGCCAAGAGGCACCGCTCGCGCGAGAGCGCGTGAAGGCGCCTTCGCCGCCCCGTCGGGACCACGACGCCCGGCGAGGACCGGACGCAAGGCGCAACCGGGGCCGTCCGGGACGCGACGTTCGACCACCGTGCCGCTTCGTGCGAACGCACACATCTTCACGCGGTTCCTCGTGCTCGGGCCCGAATGACCCGGACGCGGCCGCCGCGATACTGGAGGACGCCCGGAAAGCCCCCCACCCGTACCCGAAGAGGTTCCGTATGCAGGTCGATCTCGTTGTCCGCGAAGGATCTCTCGTCGACGGGAGCGGATCGCCCGCATGCGACGGCGATCTCGCGATCGACGGCGGTCGGGTGGTAGCGATCGGCGACGTCGACGGTGTCCGGGGGCGTGACGAGATCGACGCGCGCGGCCTGGTGGTCTGCCCGGGATTCGTCAACGTGCTGAGCCACGCGTACTTCACGCTGCAGGCGGACCCGCGCGGGCTCTCGGATCTCTACCAGGGCGTCACCACGCAGGTCTTCGGCGAGGGCCTGTCCCTCGGTCCGGTGGCCGGCGAGATGACCGAGGCGATGATCGGGCTCGGCGACTTCGCCGACGGCGCCCGTCGTTCCTGGCCACGGCTGCGCGCGTTCCTGGAGTACCTGGAGACGCGGGGCGTGGGACACAACGTGGCGAGCTTCGTGGGGGCGGAGAACCTGCGCATGTCCGTCGCCGGCCTCGACGATCGTCGGCTCACCGACGACGACCTCGCCCGTGCGTGCGCCCTCCTCGACCGGGAACTCGCGGACGGGGCACTGGGGGTCGGCTCCGCCCTGATCTACCCACCGGGCAGCTACGCCGACACGGCCGAACTCACCGCCTACGCCCACGTGTTGGCGCGCCACGACGCGCTGTACATCTCGCACCTGCGCAACGAGGGCGACCGCCTCCTGGAGGGCGTCGAGGAACTCCTGGACATCGCCCGCGACTCCGGCGCGCGCGCCGAGATCTTCCACCTGAAGACCGCCGGACGCGACAACCGACACAAGATGCGTGACGTCCTGAGCCGGCTCGAAGCCGCGCGGGCCGCGGGGATCGACGTGACCGCCGACATCTACCCCTACGCGGCCGGCGGGACGGCCTTGGCGTCCGCCATCCCGCCGCCCTTCCACCTGGGCGGACCGGAGCGACTGCGCGAGCACCTGCGCGACCCCCGGAGCCGGTCCCGGATCGTCGACGCCGTGCGCAACGGCGGCGACTGGGAAGGGCTTTGGCTGATGAGCGGGGGCGCCGACGGCGTCGTGGTCCTGTCCAACCACCCGGACCTCGGCATCACGCCCGGAACCAGCGTCGCCGACATCGCCAAGGCCCGAGGAGACGACGACCCGATCACCACCATGCTGGACATCGTCCTCGCCGCGCCGCACGCCGACGCGGCCTACTTCCTGGGCGACGAGGACAACGTCAGGCTCGCGTTCGAACGCCCGTGGGTGTCGGTGGGCTCGGACTCGGACGCCCCGGCGGTCGACGAGCGCTTCGCCGATCATCCCGTGCACCCCCGGGCGTTCGGAGCCTTCGCCCGGGTACTGGGCCGCTACGCGCGCGACGAGGGAATCGTGTCGTTGGAGGAGGCGGTGCGCCGGATGACCGGCCTGCCGGCGACAACGCTGCGCCTGCGCGATCGAGGCGCGCTCCGGGTCGGGGCACACGCCGACGTGGCGATCTTCTCCCGGGAGGAGATCGTGGACACCGCGACCTACGCGAACCCGGCGAGCTACGCGCGCGGCATGCGACACGTCCTGGTCAACGGCACCCCCGCGCTGCGCGACGGCGAGCCGACGGGCGCCCTGAGCGGGCGGGCCCTGCGCCGCGACGTGTCGTGACCACGACCTCCGGGGCGCGGGCGCAAAACCGGGCCCCGGAGGGCGATGACGGTGAAGGCCCGCCCGACCCCGGCGGACCGAACGATCCAACACACCCATGGGACACGGCCCATGGGCGGTCGCCGACTGGGCTACCCGGCCCGGTCGTACCCGCTCCATCACACCGATGGGTGACTGTGCTTCGTGCGCATGCGGGCCAAGATCGCTTACATGAAAGCTTCCTTGATCCCCCGCGCATGTGCCGCGGCCCTCGCGCTGGCGACGACGATGGCCCCCGCGGTGGCGGCCCGGTCGGACGACGCCGCCGTCCGGTCCGACATCGGGGCGCAGGCTCGGCTGCTGGGCGACAAGACCGTGCCGCACAAACTGCCCTTCGCGGGCACGACCGTCGGGGGGCTGTCGGGCATCGACCGGGATCCGTGTACGGGCGAGTACGTCATGATCAGCGACGACCGCTCGGTCCTGCAGCCCGCCCGGTTCTACACCGCCCGGATCGATGTGGACGGCGCCGGGGTGCACTCCGTCGACTTCACCGGCACCCACCCGCTCCTGCAGCCCGACGGCTCGGTCCACCCGCCGGCGAGCGCCGGCGACGGCAAGGCCGTGGACCCGGAAGAGGTGCGGGTGGACCCGCTGACCTGCCGCTACTGGTGGGCGCAGGAAGGAGATCGACCGAGGTCGTCGAGTGACCCGGTGATCCAGGCGTCGATCCGGTTCGCCGACCGCACCGGTGCCTACCGCGGTCGGCTGCCCCTGCCGCCCAACTATGAGGTCGGCACGGGCGATCGGGGCATGCGGCGGAACAAGGCGGTGGAAGCGATCACCTTCGGTGCCGGGAGCAGTGTGCTCACCAGCGCCGTCGAGGGTCCGCTGCTCCAGGACGGACCCGAGCCCACGACCGAAAACGGCGCCCTGGTGCGGGTGACCCGGCAGAACCGCGAGGGCGGCGTGCTCGGGCAGTTCGCCTACCCCCTCGACAAGATCTTCGCCGAGTCCGACCCGTCCAGCCCGTGGCCCCCGGACACCGGCGTGCCCTCGATTCTCGCCTTCCCCGAGGACCCGCACCGCTACCTCGTCCTCGAACGCAGCTGGGTGGCGGGCTCGGGATACAAGATCCGTATCTACGACGCCACCACGCGCGGCGCGACCGCGGTGCAGAACATGGATTCCCTGGCCGGAAGCAGGATCGTACCGATGCGCAAGACCCTGGTCGCGGACTTCGACGACTTGGGTCTGTCCATGGTCGACAACACCGAGGGGATGACCTGGGGTCCGCCCCTGCCGGGCGGTGAACGGACTCTGCTCCTGGTCAGCGACGACAACTTCGCCGAGGACGAGGTCACCCGGTTCGTCGCACTTGGCATCCGAACCGACAACGGCAAGCCGGCACGCTAGTCGCCTCCCGAACGGGCCGGGCCGTGCTTCACGGTTCGGTCCGTTCGGCCCGTTCATCTCGTTCGTCCAGTTCGGCCCGCTCGGTCCGTAGGCCGGTCGGACGCGGGGTCGGGGGCCGGCTTCCCGACGTACCTCGGACGCGAGTCCGGTCAGTGTTGCCACAGGGTTCGTGACACCGCCCGCTTCAGTGCGGCCGGCAGCACGGTGGTCAGCGCGGCCGCTGCTCGGTATCCCGTTCCCGGCACGCACGTGACTCGGCCGGTGGCGACCGCGTTCAGCCCGGCCGCGGCGACGTGTTCGGCGTCCAGCCACACGAAGCGAGGCAGGGAGTTGACGTCGACCCGGCCGGGGCCGATGATCTCGGTCCGGGTCAGGCCGGGGAGCAGCGTGGTGACCCGAACGCCGGTGCCGCGGAGCTCGGCAGCCAGGCTTTCGCCGAAGGAGGTGACGAACGCCTTGGTCGCGGCGTAGGTGGCCAGGTGGGGCGAGGGGAGTCGGCACGACAGTGAGGAGACGTTCAGGATTCCGCCGCGGCGCGCTTCGAGCATGGCCGGAAGTGCCGCCCGACACAGCCGCGTCGGGGCGACCGTGTTGAGCAGGATCCTGTCGTGCGCCGCCTGCGCGGTCTGCTCGACGAACGCGCCGGTGTTGCCGATACCGGCGTTGTTGACGAGCAGTTCGATCGGGTACTCCCCGCCGGCGATCAACTCCTCGACCTCGTGCACTTGGCCGGGGTCGGTGAGATCCGCGGTCAGTGCCACCGCCTTGATCCCGTGGGCTGCCCGCAGTTCGGCCGCGAGCTTGTCCAGGAGTTCGGTGCGGCGGGCCACCAGGACCAGGGTGACGCCACGTGCCGCCAGCATCCGGGCCATGGCCGCGCCGATGCCGCTGGAGGCACCGGTGACCAGGGCTGTTCGGTAGGGGTAGGGAGAAGGCAGTGCGCGCACAGTCGCTCCGATCCGAGGTTCACCCGCGAGGGCTCACGGGCGCGCGGGCTGCGGTGTCTCGCACGGGGCACCCCGACGGCGCCGAGCCCGCCCGTCCGGTGACAACGCGCCGCACGCCCTCGAGGTCACGCCGCCCCTCGGCCCGACGTGTCCCGAGTCGGAGTCCGACCCCGACCGCGACTTCGCCCCACCGCCGTGGATACCCGACCCGATCGGGCACCGAATGTCGGGTCCGGCGGGGCACCCACGACCTAGCGTGGTGAACGTACAGAGGAAGGGAACGGGGCATGTTGGAGCGGCTCAACCAATCCATGGAGACCATCGAGCACCATCTCGACGGCTCCGTCGACGTGGCCGAGTTGGCGCGCGTCGCGGCGACCTCGGAGTACCACTTGCGGCGGATGTTCTCCGCGCTCGCGGGCATGCCGCTGTCGGAGTACGTCCGACGCCGTCGACTCACCGTGGCGGGCGCCGAGGTGCTCGCCGGGCACGAGACGCTGTTGGTGATCGCGACGCGCTACGGCTACGGCTCGGGGGAGGCGTTCGCGCGGGCGTTTCGCGCCGTGCACGACGTCGGGCCGGGAGAGGCCCGACGAACCGGCGCCGCGCTCGTGTCCCAGCCCCGGTTGACCTTCCGCCTCACCATCGAAGGGAGCAGTAGCATGCGCTATCGCGTAGCCGATCGGCCGGCTTTCACCGTCGTCGGCGTCAAGGCCCGGGTGCCATTGGTCCACGTGGGACCCAACCAGGCGATCGTCGACTTCGTCCGCGGGATCGAACCGCGAATCCTGGAGAGCCTGGAGAAGCTGTCGGATCAGGAGCCGCAAGGGCTCGTCGCGGTGTGCGACGACCTGGACCCCAGCCGCGCCGAAGGCACCGAACTCGACTACTACCAAGGCGTGATCACCTCCGAACCGGCCCCGGAGGGGACGACCGTCCTGCCCGTTCCGGCCGGCACCTGGGCGGTCTTCTCCACCTCGGGACCGGCGCCGGAGGCCATCCAGTACCTGTGGCGGGACGTCTTCACGCAGTGGTTCCCGTCCAACCCCTACCGCAGCCGCCCCGGCCCGGAAATCCTGCGGATACGCCCGGCTGCGGACCGGAACGAACCCGAGGCCGAGGTCGAGGCCGAATTGTGGCTGCCGGTGGAGCGCGAACGGACCTGATACCTCGGGTTCGTGCCCGCCGGCGCCGACGGGGCCGCGTCGGCGGCCGACGGGGGCGTCGGACCGGCGGGCGTGCGGTCGTCGAGGACCGACACCGGCCGTGACGACCGAAAGGATCGGCGAACATCCGTTTTTATGCTTCGGGTTCGTCTTCACGTGAGCCGGCCGGAAACGAGTCCATGGATTACGCCCGTTCACGATCTGTGATCCACGTCACATTGACGCGTCTTTCATGTGGAGGATTCACTGCTCGGGGCCACCGGAATCGGAAAGTCGGATTCTGTGGCGGTGAATTATCGCCCGACCCGATCGGGTCACTACGGACCCGGCCGGTTCACAGCCACATGGAGGTTGTCGTGAAGAAGATCGTCAACTCTTTCTCCAAGAGGTTCGGGTCCGAGAAGAGCCTGAAGTCCTCTACCTGGTTCGTCTGGTACAGCTGATACCCGGTTCGTCCGGTACAGCTGATCGGCGCACGTGCGCGAATCGGTTGAGCACTGGACCGGCGCGGGTCGAGACCGGTCCCGCCGCCCGAAAGCATGCACCGCGGTAGACCGCCCACGGCCCGACGAAGCGTCGGGTTCGCCGTTCGGGCCCGCGTTCGGTGGGGCCGCGTGTCGGCTCCGCCGGACGCGAGCCTCTCGCCTTGCGGAGAGCGCCGATGAGCCGTTCCGATACGGTCGGACGTGCCCGGGTCACGGTTTTCTCGCCGAAGATCGAGGAACTCCTGCGCGACCGTCGTGGCGCTCGGGTTTTCCGTGTCGACGCCGACACCGTGGGAATCGCCGATCCGGAACTGATCGACCGTCTGCTCGGGAGCAGGCTTGCTCATGAATTCGAGCGGCCGACTTTCAAACCGCTCCAGGGAAGATCCATTCCCAGGGCGGAGGCGGCCGATGTGCTGCACGCGATTTCGCAGGACACTCGCGCCGCATTGAGTGGGCCGGCCCCCCATCCGGTCGATCTCTCCGGAAGTTGGCCGCGCGCGGGGCACGCCTATCTTCGTGCGCTGCTTTTCGGTTCCGATCCGCTGCGGTTGCGTATTCTCACGGATCGACGACTCGAAGCGACGCCCGCCCTCGTCCGGACGGCGATCCGCGCGAGCACGCTGTGGCCCGGCAAGGCCGGCCCCGGCGCG
>NZ_WWJX01001083.1 GCF_009865215.1 Streptomyces sp. SID3343
GTGGAGGTCCACGTGGTGGAGGAATTCGCCGTTGCCGGTGAAGAGGTTGAAGCGCACGAGTCGGTCGTCCATGACCCACAGGTCGTTGCCGGGGAGGAGGAGGTCGGATGCTCGGCTGCGGGGGAGCCAGCGCACGTGTTCGCCGGCGGCGATGTTCTGGTGGGTGCAGGCGTGTTCGTAGGCGATGTAGGTGGTGACCGGTTGGGACACCACGCGGGCTCTGCGTACGGTCACGCCGCGTGCGGTGGTGGCCGCGATCAGGTCGAGCCATGGCGTCCACCAGGATGCGCGGTCCGTGGGGTCGTGGCGGTGGCCTGCTTGCCAGGCGGCGAAGTCCTGGGCTTCGTCCTCGCTGGTGTAGACGTCGCGCATCTCCAGGTGGACGGCCGAGTGTTCGCAGTCGGCCATCAGTTCGTCAAAGGACGGAACGCTCCGCGACATCACACGCCTCTCGGATCGCGACCACCATACGCACGGGCAGCCGCACCACGGTCTCGGACGCGGGGACGGATCCGCTGTCCAGACACGCCGTCAGAGTCGCATCGTCCGCATTCCATCCTTGGACCACGAGGTCTCCGGTGGTCTCGTCTACCCAGACCGTCGGGCACGTTCCCGTCTTGCTTTCGGGGTCGATCCCCACGAGACGAAGATTCACGATGGCTCACCCTCCGTGTCCGCACATGCTCAAAGAGTTCCATCACCGTGAGGGTTGGTCTCGTCGCATGTCAAGGCACACGACTCGAAGGTCGGTCGGTGCGTGGACGAGAAATCACCGCGGGCGGATCTCCGAGGACGTCCTCACCGGCCTCCGGCGGCGTCAGGCCTTCAGAAAGGTGACCAGGAAGCTCCACGCGCCGGCGTCGATGGCGAGGTGGCCGTGTGCGGGGGCCTTGGTGTCGCGGATGAGGGTGGAGTGGGGGGCGGCGGGTGCGATCTCGACGCAGTTTGCGGCGCCTTCGCTGTGGGAGGACTTTCGGAAGGAGGCGTTGTCGGTCATGGCGAACCACCCTTGTGAGTACCGCCGCGATGAATGGTGCGGCTGGTGTCCGTCAGTTTTTGAGGGCTGCGGTCAGTCGGGTCCAGGCGTTGTTCGGAATGGCGAGGTTGCCGGCTGAGAGGGCCTTGGTGTCGCGTACGGCGACGACGGCGCCAGGGGTCGAGGCGGTCTCGACGCAATCGCCGTCGTTGTGGCTGTACGAACTCTTGTGCCAGGTGAGGCGGCGTTCCTGCTGGAAGCTCGGGGTCATGTCGGCCTCTCCGGAAGTGGCGTTCGGTCAGGACCATCCTCGGGGCCCAAGGCGTTGCGGACCAGAGGGCTCGGCGGGCGCGTCGGTCGATCCCGCTTGTTGGAGGGCGACGAAGGCGTTGCCTTACGGGGAACCGGAGTTCGAGGTGGGTCGCGTGTTGCCGTGGCCGAACGAGGCTGCCCTCCGGTGGACGGGGACAGCCTCGATTGTGGTGGGCGCGGTCAGTTCTTCAGGGCCGCAACCAGTCGGGTCCACGAGGTGGCGTCGATGGTCAGGTGGCCGTGTTCGCGGGCTTTGGTGTCGCGGATGAGGGCCCCGTGTTCGGTGGCTGCGCTCTCGACGCAGTCGCCGGCGTTGTTCGAGAACGTGCTTTTGTGCCACGCGAGTTCGGCTGTGGCGTCGGCCTTCATGCTCATGTCTGGCCACCTTTCGGTTGGCTTCCGTGAACAGTGCACAGCCATCTTCTCCGCTCGGTACGGGCTTGACCAGGTTGGCGAAGCGGCCCGTCGGGCAATGAGCTTCGCGGTGCTGCTCGGCCGTCCGGCCTGTGCGCTACCGGCGTGCGAACGAGGTCGTCGGCGACGTGCGGGGTGGTCAGCTCTTCAGGGCGGAGAGCAGTTGGGCCCACGAGGTGGCGTCGATGGTCAGGTGGCGGTGCTTGGACCCCTTTGTGTCTCGCACGAGGACTCCGTCCTTGGTGCTCGCGCTTTCGAGGCAATCGCCGTCGCCGGTCGAGTGGGTGCTCTTGCGCCAGAGGAGATCGGTCGTGTCGGTGGTGGTCTCCATGTTTGTCCACCCTTCGCTCGGCCTTGGTGAGCAACGCACAACAACTATGGTCTGCGCTCGGCGTGAGGTTGGCTAGAGCGGCGAACTGGCCAGGGTGATGTGGGCGCCGTGACGTGGATGAGGCCATCCCTCGTTCACTGGGGGACGGCCTCGTCTTATTCGGTGGGTGGTCAGCCCTTGAGGGCTTCCGTGAGCCGGGCCCAAGAGGCATTCGGGACGGCGAAGTTGCCGATGGTGAGGTCCTTGCTGTCCCGTACGGCGACGGCGGCGGCGATCGGCGCGGCTTCGACACAGTCGTCGCTGGTCCCGCTGAATGTGCTTTTCCTCCAGGCCAGAGGAGCGTTAAAGCCAGTAGCCAAGTTCATGTGGTGTCTTTCTTGGCAGTTTCGATCAGTGCACGGCTATCGTCCGACGGCCCTCGCCTGCTGAGGTGGTCAGTCCTTCAGGGTGGTGATCAGGTGGTTCCACGATGTGGCGTCGATGGTCAGGTGGCCATGTGCCCGGGCCTTGGTGTCTCGGACCAGGGTGGCGCCGTTGATGGCTGCGCTCTCGACGCAATCGCCGTTGTTGCTCGAGAAGGTGCTCTTGTGCCAGGCCAGTTCAACTGTGGCGTCGAGGGTCATGTTCATATCAGTCCAGCTTTCGCTTGATTTCGCTGATCAATTCACAGCTATCGTCCGCGTTCAACGCGACTCTGGTCAGGTCACGGAAGAGCCGGTTCAGTTTTTTCGTATCCCGCGGGGCGGTCTTCATCTCGGTACCCAAGACCGAATGGACGAAAGCCACATCCGGTTCCGGTTCCTCATATCGAAGGATGCCGAAGGAGCTGACATGGATGCCTTCGGGTCCGCCGCGGTACGGAACGACGTTGATCCGCACGTTGGGCAGCTTCGCCATGTCGAGCAAGTGATCGAGTTGCGCGTGGCGAGCAGTGGGGTCGCCAATCTCGAATCTGAGCGCGGCTTCGGTGAATACCGAGTGGTTCGAGAGCAACGGAGGCTCGTGGATCCGACGTTGACGCATCGCTCGGACCACAACCAGGTCATCGACCTGGTCGGGGCCGAGCGATGCAAACCCGACTCCGGTGACTGCCCGCGAGTATGACTCGGTTTGCAGGAGGGCGGGGACCATCACCGGGTGGTAGTCGAGCCGTTCGATCGCATCGGATTCTCGTTCCAGAAGTTCGGCGTAGCCCGGGGAGACAACGTCCTTGTATTCGCGCCACCACGGTGGTTCGGCATCCCAGACCTGCTGTGCGAGTGCCGACAGTTCGGCGGCCTCCTGCGCTGTGACCTTGTAGTACTCCAGGAGGCGGTCCAGCACTTCGCGCGTGCAGTTCCGCTCTCCCTTCTCGATGCGCGTGACCTGGGAAGCGCTCAGGTTAATGCGCCGACCGACGTCCTGAGCGAACTCCTTGCCGCGCAACTCACGGAGTCTCGTGCCGAGATTCCGCTTGGCCTTGAAATTGCTGACGCTGCCGCCCGCCATGGACCCCTCCGTCGCCGTCGCGTACCGCAGCCATGCCAGTACGCGGCATCGCGGAAACGAGTCGAGCGTAGCGCCTGTAGCGGTCGATGGAATCCGCCTGGCATTTGCCCGGCATTCGCTTGACGATTGACCGGAGCGAAGGGCAAGCTCTGTCGAGTCACCAGTTGTGCTCGGATGATCACGAGGCGCAGCATGATCGCGAGGCCCCTGTGGACCTCAGCAGTGGGGAGTCAGCGCACCATGGCTCAATGCTTGAACCCGTACGACGCTTGGCCGTTGCTTACCCTGAGTGCGCTTCGGGGGCAGGCTGAACTCATAGCCAAGCGCGCGGGGTTGGGGCCGGAGCGGTGTGACGACGTTGCGCTCGTTGTCAGTGAGTTGGCGACGAACGGCGTGCGGCACGGGCGTGGCCCGGTGCTGGTTGTTCTGACCGCCGTGGGAGTCGAACTGCGCGTGTCCGTTGAGGATTCGCTGTTGGTGCCGATCCCGCTTCAAGGTCCGCCGGCAGGTACTGACAGCGACGACGGGCGCGGTCTGAGCATCGTGCGGACCTGCGCCGACCGATTGTCGTGGGGCGTTCGCAGGGGCCGAAAGTTCGTTTTCGCGGGGTTTGATCTGCCGAGTCCGACCGTCGCGGCGCGGGTTGTGGCCAGGCTTCGGAGTCCGGATGGCGTGCGGGTGATTCCGTGAACCGAAGTTCTGCGACGAGTTCGGGCGGTCCGAGACGGCCCGGCTACCAAGCGCTCGTGCTGGATGCGTTGACCGGGCAGCGGGGGCTTGTCGAGCGCTGCTGCGGGGGTCAGGTTTTGCTTCGGCCGGTGGACGGGGGGTCGTCTGGTTGTGGTGCGGCCTGCCACACGTGGAACTCCGTGCCCTCGGCCCTCACCGTGCTCCGGGCTGCGCCGCCGGTTGAGCGGCCGGCTGTGCGCAACGCGTTGTCCGCTTCGTCGTTCTGACGGGGCGTTACTCCCACCACCACGCCGCACGGCGTCGCGCCGTGCGGCGGTATTGCCTCCTGGAGTCGTCATGCCCCATCAGCCGTTTACCGCCGGCGCCCATCACCTTTCGCCGTCTCGGGCCGTTGCGCTCATCGAAGTCTGGGATGCCGCCCACGCGTTCCTGCCCGCAGTCCGCCGCGCCGAGTTGCGCTTGCTCCCGGGGGCGCCTGCCGGTGCCGGGCCGGGGGACGTCGCGGTCGAGTGGGTGGTGCCCGGCGTGCCGTTTCCGCGCACGTTCAAGGCTGCCGCCTACCGGAAGGCGTGGCTGGAGACGGTGCCGCTACGGCTCGGTGAGTTGGACGCGATCCTGCACGGCTCGCCCGTCGGTGACCACACCACCGGCCATCTCTCCGTGTACCGGCAGGGCATGTCGGCGCTGTTCCGGGCCTACGAACCGCCCGCGGTCGACGAGTTCGGCCACACCGTGGGTGCGTTCACCGTCCCGGCGATCGTGCCGCCGCTGACCGTCGGCCTCGTATCCGCCGCCCACCCGGATGCGATTCTGGTCACCGAGCAGGGCGTCTGGCACACCCTCCTGCCCGAGTCGCTGTCCCTGGTCGCGTTCGGGGCCAACCTCGGTGTGTACCTCGCCCACCTACCGCCGCCAGGAACGGCCCTGACGCCTGACGAATGCCGCGAAGCCATGGCGCACTATTGGATCGGCGTGGTCTCCGCGCTCTCCGCCCGGGCCGCGCAGGTCTGCCGCTGCGGTCGCGACATCGCCGACCACAAACCGTCCTGGGCCACCACCCGCGCGGCGGCGGCCGCGTCCGGCCGCCCGCTGACGGAGGCCGCCGGGCAGACCGACCCCTCGGCGGTCGCGTCCCGATGACCTGCCGGCCCTCGACGAGCGTCGGCATCCTCGCCGACACCGGGTCGCCCCTCGCCTGCCCCGCCCGGGGACGCGCCGCCGCCGGATACCCACCCGCGATCCAGGCCACCTTGCGCGAGCCGGCTACGGCGGCCCGCCCGGCCGAGATCCGCCACCGGAACACGGACACTCCCATGGTCGCCGGCCGGGCCGACGAACTCCACGCCCCACAGCACCTCGACGTACCGGTCACCCACGGACACCCCACCCTCCCGCCGCCGACGACCTTGCCCGTACCGGCATCCGCGTCCCGAACCCGCACCCCGCCCGGCTGCCCGGCCGCCCGACCTGCGCAGGACAGCCCCGGTGGCCGGAGCCGTCCTGCGCGGACACGAACCCACGGCCCGGACGACCCGGTGCCGGCGAGTGACGCCCGGCCGTGCCGATTCCGGTGCCGGAACACGTTCGGTTGCTACTCCGGTGGGTCGATGCTCGGGAACCTCTGTCCGTTCGCATCGAGACCGACGAGGTCGAACTTGGGCGGGCCCCCCTCGGCGACGATCATCAAGGTGAAGACGTTCCGGTCCTTGTTCAGCGGTACGGCCGTCAGCATGATCGGTTCCTTGACACCGTCCCACGTCAGGCGCACCCGGGCGACGTCGGGTGTGGTGGTGCCCAGCACCTGGTAGGACCACGAACCGTCGTGATTGTCGGAGGCACTTCCCCCCCACGACACCTTGATCACGTCGGGTACGACCACGCCGTTGACGGTGACCGGGCCCCCACACGATCCGCCGCCCGCCTCGTCGGTCACCGGGTTCACGTCGAATGCGCACAACCCCCCGTCCGACCCGGCCGTGGTGCGCGTGCGCCAGATCTGGCCCCGGGTGACACCTTCGGTGACCACGACGCCCGGTCCGGTGCCCGCCACCGGTCGGCCCACGTCGACCGAGAGGATCGCCGACGACTCCCGCTCCTCGGCCAGTAGCGACGAAGCGATCACCGTGCCGCCCCCGCCGAGTGCCACCAGGAACACGGTGCCGACCATGCCGAGCGTGAGCCGGCGCCGGCGCCTGGACCTCGCCCCCCTCAGTACGCCCTCGACACTGGGCGGAGTCAGTTCCGTCGCCTCGATCTCCGTCATGAAAGCCTCCTTCAACGCGGCAGTCTCGTTCGCGGTAATGCCCTCGTGGGTCACGACCGTGCCTCCGTCCTGCGTGGCACGCGGGCCGGTCCGGCGGCCATCAGATCGGCCATGTTCGGGTCCTCGCGTAACCGCGCCAGGCCCCGGGCGGCCCGGCTGCGCACCGTGCCGACGGGTTTGCCGAGGATGTGTGCGACCTCGACGTCCGAGCGGTCCTCCCAATACCGCAGCACCACCACCGTCCGTTGCGCGGTGGGTAATCGGGCCAATGCGGCCATCAACACACTTCGGCCGGCGAGTGTGGCGGTGGAGTCGGGTCCGACCGGGTCCGGCAACCGGTCGGTGAGGAACTGGACCACCCGCCGGCCCCGAGTCCGCGAGCGGTGGGTGTTGACCAGCACCCGGCGCACATAGCCGTCCGGGTTCTGCGCCCGGGCCACCCGATCCCACGCCGCGTAGACCTTGATCAGCGTCGCCTGCGTGAGATCCTCGGCATCCCCGCGGTCACCGCACAGCAGGTACGCCGTACGCAGCAAAGCCGTGCGCCGTCCCTCGACGAACTCTCGAAACCGTTCCTCGTCCTGGGTTCGCATCGAGTCCCCCTCCTACTCCATAGGACGCCGCCGAGGGCCGCTCGCTATCCACTTCGCACGGACTCGCCCGAGCACATGGCGCAGCGTCCGCGGATCGACCGCGCCGCGTACCTCCCGGCCGGCCGTAGCCCCCGGCGACCCGCACCGACACCGAGGAGACGTGATCCGGCCGAGGGCGTTTCACCGCCGAACCGGATCCGGTGGTCGTGCCGCCGATCGAGTGACCACCCGCCGACTCACTCGTTGGGCGGTATGTGACTCGAAATGTCTCCATGGTCCGGATCGCGGCGGCATCGTTTGCCGGTACGTCGATCGAGTTCTACGACTTCTTCGTCTATGGGACGGCCGCCGCACTCGTGCTCGGGCCGTTGTTCTTTCCCGGCTTCTCGCCGATCGCCGGCACGCTCGCGGCGTTCGCCACCTACGCCGTCGGGTTCATCGCGCGGCCGCTCGGGTCCGTGGTGTTCGGACACATCGGCGACCGGCGCGGCCGGCGGCCGGTACTGGTGGCCTCGCTGCTGCTGACCGGGATCGCGACCGTGCTGGTGGGGTTGTTGCCCACCTACGACCGGATCGGGATCGCGGCCCCGATCCTGCTCGTGCTGCTGCGGTTCTGCCAGGGGTTCGGGGTCGGCGGCGAATGGGGCGGCGCGGTGCTGCTCGCGGCCGAACACGCGCCGCCCGGGAAACGGGGGTTGTGGGCGAGCTTTCCGCAGATCGGCCCGGCGGTCGGGTTTTTGCTCGCCAACACCCTCATGCTGGTGCTCTCCGGGACGCTGACGGACGGCCAGTTCCGGGCCTGGGGGTGGCGGGTGCCGTTCGTGTTCGCCGGCGTACTGGTCGCCGTCGGGCTGATGCTGCGCTCGTCGGTCGAGGAGACGCCGCAGTTTCGCGAACTGGCCGCCGCCGACGAGCTTTCGCAGTCGCCGTTCCGGGACGTCGTACGCCACCACTGGCGGCTGATCCTGCTCTGCGCGGGCGCGATGACCTCGGGCTACGTCGCCTTCTACCTGACCACCACGTGGTCCCTGCACTACGGCACGACCCGCCTGGACGTCGGTCGCACCACGATGCTCGCGTGCATCATGGTCGCGGTCGTGGTCAAGGGCGTGTGTACGCCGTTGTTCGCGCTCCTGGGGGACCGCCACGGCCGCAGATCACTGTGCCTGGTGGGGTGTTCGGCGATGGGTCTGTGGGCGTTCCCGATGCTCGGGCTGCTGGCGACCGGTGAGCCGATGTGGATCACACTCGCGTGCGTGGGCACCTTGATCGCCTTCATCGTGACGTTCTCGGGGGTCGGGGCCTATCTGTCCGAACTGTTCGAGCCGCGAGTGCGGTGTACGGGCGCGTCGACGGCGTACAACCTCGGCGGCGTGCTCGGCGGCGCGCTCACCCCGATCGTGGCCACCGAACTCGCGCGTGGCGACGGAACGCCGTGGGGCGTGGCCGCGTATCTCGTGGGGGCCGCGCTGCTGAGCGTCGCGTGTTTCGCGGCGTTGCCCGAGACCCGCGTGGCACTCGCGAGCGACCCGAGCGATCCGGGCAACCCGGGCAACCCGGAGGCCGTGCCGGCGTGAGTCGCGCGTGTCGATCTTCCATCGTCGTGCGTTGTGCGCAAGGCTGCCGGCATGAACGAAGCCGACGCCCCCGCGCAGCGCGCGCACAACGTCCGGATCGCCGAGCGGCTGCTCGCGGCGGTGAGCGCGGGCGACCGGGCGGCCCAGGTGGCCTGCTACGCCCCGGACGTCGTGCTCGAATTCCCGTACGCCACACCGCCGGTGCGGGTCGAGGGCAAGGGCGCGGTGGACGCCTACCTGGAGGTCGCCCTGACGGCCTTCGAGCTGCGGCTGACGGTGATACGCGTGCATCAGTGCCTGGATCCGGACACGGTGATCGTCGAGTTCACCAGTGAGGGTCGCGCGCGGACGACCGGCCGCCCGTACGCCAACACCTACATCGCGGTGTTGACGTTCCGGGACGGACTGGTCGTCGGACAACGGGAGTTCTACAACCCGGGGCCGGCCGCTCAGGCCTTGACCGCGACGCCCGCGAGCTGAGGCAACTTCACCTCGGGGGTGCCGAGCGGACCCTCCGCGCCCCACACGTCCACCGGTACCAGGCGGGCCGGCAGCAACTCCAGGCCGCCGAAGATCGCCAGGATCTCGTCGTGCGAACGGGCGTGCATCTTCTGCACGTTGGAGGAGTACTCGCCGAGCGCGCGGTCCATGCCCGGCGGTCGCTCCTCGCCGCGGTGGGCGTGCGAGAGGGCGAGGTGGCTACCGGGCGCGGTCGCCGCCATGTAGCGGCCCACGACGCCGACCGGATCGGCCTCGTCGGGCAGGAAGTGCAGCACCGACACGATCAGCACGCCCACGGGCTGCGAGAAGTCGATCAACTCCCGCACCTCGGGCGAGTCGATGAGCTTCGCCGGGTCGGTCAGGTCGGCGCCCACGACCGTGGCGTTCGGGTTGTCGGCGAGCAGCGCCTGACTGTGCGCGACGGCGACCGGGTCGTTGTCGACGTATACGACACGCGCGTTCGGGTCGGCCTGCTGGGCGATTTCGTGCACGTTGCCGACGGTGGGGATACCGGAGCCCAGGTCCAGGAACTGGCGGATACCCAGCTTCAGGAGATGGTTCACCGCGCGGGTCAAAAAGACCCGGTTGCCGCGCAGCACGTCGCGCAGCTCGGGCATGGCCAGAGTGACCTTCTCGGCGACCTCGCGGTCGACCGCGAAGTTGTGCGCGCCGCCGAGGGCGTAGTCGTAGACACGGGCGACACTGGCCCGCGTGATGTCGATGTGCTCTGGAGCCCAGTCCGGTCGAGTCATGGCTCGGACTCTAAAGCGTGCCGTGGTGAATGACAGCGGCATCGGGGGGCCTGTTGGTCGGAATCCGTGTGCGAGGTGTCACACCAGGCGACATCGGCGGTGAACGGTGTACCGGGAGGTGGGCGTGCCGTGATCCGGAATCGGGGGAGCGGGTCGGTGCGCTCCCGCCGACTCCGGGATCGCTCGGGTCGTGGCCGCGGCCACGGCCCGCGGCCGTAGCCGCGACGGCGCGAGCGGCCACGGCCACGCCTACGGCCACGGCCACGCCTACGGCCACGGCCACGCCTACGGCTTCACGTTCAAGGCCCCCACAAAGGCCGGGCACTTGTCCGCGCCCTCGGGGATGTCCTCCGGGGCGAGCGGCGCGAAGACCTGGGAGACCTTCGGGCCCACCTTCGCCGCGATCGGGGCAAGGGCCGCCAGGTCGAAGCCGTACAGCTTCGCGGCGTTGCCGCCGACCATGGCCGCGACCTCGACCGGGTCGATGCCGTTGTAGGTCAGTTGCAGCGCCTCACGGCTGAACGGATGGCTGGCCTCCTTGTGCGGGTAGTCGCTGCCCCACATGATCCGGTCCACGCCCACCTGATAGCGCAGCTTCGCCTCGGCGGGGCGCTGGAAGCTCGCGCCGACGTGGCACTGGCGGGCCCAGTACTCGCTCGGCTTGAGGTCCATGCGGCCCACGAGCGCGCTGCCCCACTCGTACTCCTGCGAGCCGACGGCGGTACTCATCCGATGCCAGTAGTAGTCCAGTCGCCGCGTCTCCTCCGGAATCCACGCCGTGCCCTGCTCGGTGAACACGAACTGGAGCTCCGGGTGGCGGTCCATCGCACCCGAGACCACCAGGTGGGTGAACGCGCGATGAGCCCACCACGAGACCTCGGTCAGGAACACCACCTTGTCCACGTCGGTATCGCCCGCCGGCGGCGCGGCGGAACCGGTGTGGTGGTTGACCGGCATGCCCAACTCCTCGCACACCCGCCACAGCGGCTCGTAGTGCGCGTAGTCGAACATCGGGACCAGCCCGGATCCGGGCGGCGTGCCGGGCAGGAGCACGCCACCGGTGAGCCCGGCGTCCTTGGCCCAGCGGATCTCCTCCACCGCGGCCGGGAGATCGTGCAGCATGATCTGTACGATGCCCGCCCGGCGCCCGGGAGTCGCCGCACAGAAGTCGACCATCCATCGGTTGTGTGCCTTCAGCCCCTCCCAACGCAGGGCCAGATCACCGGCGTTCGCGGCCGGCGGTTGGTCGGTCAGCGACGGCTTGGGAAAGAACGGCGGCACCGTGTTGGGAAAGATGACCTCCGCCACCACCCCGTCGGCCTCCAGGTCGCCCATCCGGCGGTCCGAGTCCCAGTTGCGCGGACCCAGGTCGCCCTTGAGGTCCGGGTACGGGATCTCGTAGTTCGCGGCCCACGTGTCGAACTCGGCGTGCAGCCTCGCGGGCAGGTAGTCGCGGTATCCGTGGATCTCGCCGCCGCCGTGGCAGTCGGCGGAGATCACCGTGTAGCGCTCGGGGAACCCCTCGGGGACGGTGGGGGATTCGGGGGACTCGCTCGGGACGGGGAGCGGGGTGGAACTGTCACTCATGGGGGTTCAGACCTCCAGGGCTTGCGCGTTCGGATTGATCGCGGCGCCCGTGTCGTGGCCGGTGAGCCAGTGCCGGCCGATCTCGGCGGCCGCGGCCCACTTGGTGGTCAGGTCCTTCGCGGAACCGTCCGCGTTCACCTGGCCGAGCGTCGCGGGGGTGACCCCGACCCGCTCCGCGTGCGGCTTGAGCGCTTCGAGGTCGAAGCCGTACACATCCGCGACCGCCTCGCCGAGCATCACGCGCGTTTCGGCGATCGGCACGTCCGAGAACGTCTTGCGCAGGATGTTCAGGGTCTCCGGCCACGTGCCCTCGGGGTGCGGGAAATCGTTACCCCAGCAGATGTTGCCGACACCGATCTCGTAGCGCATCCCGATCTCGCGCCGCTTGGTGTTGGACGCGCCGATGAAGCAGTTGCGGTCGAAGTACTCGCTCGGCAGCAGCTTGATCTCCTCGAACCCGGCCAGCTTGGCCGCGCCGCGCGAGCCGAGCAGCAGCCGGTCGGTGAACCACAGCAGGTTGCCCACCCACCAGCACCCCGCCTCGGTGACCCCGAACCGCAGCCTCGGGAAGCGCTCGAAGACGCCCGACCACAGCAGGAACCACAGCGGACGCGACGGCCACCAGGTGACCTCGGTGACATAGATGCCCAGGTGGTTGCCGTACGCCTCGCGGTCGGCCGGACCCGAGTGGGTGACCACGGGCAGTTCCAGGTCCTGGCACAGCGCCCACACCGGGTCGTACTTGCGGTCGTGATACGGCGTCTGGTTCATCCACATCGCCGGGATCATCACCGCGCCCAAGCCGTCCGCCTTGATCCGACGGATCTCCTTGAGGACGTCCTCGATCGGCGCCGTGATCGGGATCAGCGCGACCCCGCGACGCCGCTCGGGGCTGGTCTTGCACAGCTCGGCCAACCACCGGTTGTGCGCCTGCGCGCCGGCCAGGCCCAGTTCGGGGTCCAGGTCGCCGGACAGGCCCAGGCCCGCGCCGAACGGTACGCACGTACGCGACTCGACCGCGTCGGCGTCGGGGAAGACGACCTCGCCGACCACGCCGTCCTTGTCGAGTTCGAGGTCACGGCGGTCCACCTCCCAACCGCTGCGCAGGACTTCCTCGTTCGTCTCGAACCAGTTCGCGGCGAAGTCCTCGTTGCGCACGCCCAGATCGGTGATCGCCTTGAGCTGCGCCTCGCGCTCCGACATGAATCGGTCGAACGCCGGGTGGTGCTTGGTCGCGAGATAGTCGCGGTACAGCTCGGTCGGCAGGCCGGCGTGGGTGTCCGACGAGATGATCGTGTAGGGAGTGGTGAGTTCGCTCGGCGTCGCTGTGTTCTGCTGTGCTGCGTCGTGCTGCTGCTCGGTCATCGTCGCTCAGCTCACTTGTCCAGAACGAAGGTTTCGAGGTACCCGGGGTTGCTCCGGGCGAGCATGCTCTGCGAGCGCGCGGTGATCTGGCTGTCGCTGTGCTCACTGGCCGGCAAGATCCAGAAGCGGTTCTCGCGAATCCCGTCGAACACGTCGGCGGCCACCGACTCGACCGGGGTGAACTCGATCTCCTGGCCCGCGTCGCGCATCGCCTTCTCCCACGCGTCGAGCGTGTTGTACGGCGTCTTGCGCGGCACGGACTTGGCGTAGCGTTCGGGCCGGTTGCGGTACGACTCCCACAGGCCGGTGCGCAGCATCCTGGGGCCGGGGAAGAGTACGGACGCGCCCAACTGCGCCTTGACCTGGCCCAGTTGCGCGTACAGCGCCTCGGTCATGGTCACCACGGCAGCCTTGGTGGTGGCGTACACGGACGCGTTCGGCAGCGGCGCGATGCCGCCGTCGCCCGAGGACGTGTTGACGATGTGTCCGGGGGTGTCCTGCGCGAGCATGCGCGGTACGAACGCCTGGATGCCGTTGAAGACGCCGAACACGTTGACGGCGAAACACCAGTCCCAGTCCTTGGGATCGTGTTCCCACATCTTGCCCTCGGAGCCGGACCCGATCCCGGCGTTGTTGCACAGCACGTGTACGGCGCCGAAGTGCTCGAAGGAGCGGTCCGCGAGGGCGAACACCGAGTCCCGTTCGGATACGTCGGTGATCTGTCCGATCGCGTCGCCGCCCGCGTCGTTGAGCTGCGCGACGGCCTTGTCGAGCGCGCCCTGTTCGATGTCCGCGAGGACGACCTTCATGCCCTCGGCGCTGAACCGCTGGGCCATCGCGAAGCCGATACCGCTCGCGGCACCGGTGACGACGGCGACTTTGCCGTCGAATTCCTGCAGCATGTGTCTCGGTCCCTTGCTGTCGTCGCCTGCTGACGTGGGTGCCGGTGTTCCTGGCGTTGCGCCTGCCGTTGTTCCGGCCGTTGTTCCGGCCGTTGTGTCCGGCGTTGTTCCCGGCGTTGTGTCCGGCGTTGGTCGGGCGGGCTACTGCTTCGCCGGCGGCGGGTCGTCGGTGATCTGCTGTACGTCGTCGTAGCGCTGGTGGATGTACGGCAGTACGAGGTCGGCCTTGACGTGCTCGGCGACGAAGCCCTGCTGGTCGGACGTGCGTTCGCTGAGGGTGATCGAGATCAGCTTGCGGACCGGGAGGTCGGCTATCGGGTCGAAGTCCGAGTCGCGCAGGATCACTTCGCCGTCGACGCGGTGCGCGGTCCTGGTCCGCTCGTTGCGGGTGACGTGTACGAGCATCGGGTCGGCGTCGAAGCCGTCGCCGTCCACGGCGGGCAGGAACTTGTAGTAGAAGCTCAGCGTCTGCCGGGGCGCGGGGGTCTCCAACTGCTCGACGACGGTGCCGCGCACCTCGACGTAGGTGACGCCCATCCGGTTGACGGTGGCGACGACCCGGTCGCCGTCGCGCTCGACCTTGACGTCGGCGAGCTTCTTCGGCTCGCCGAACACCTCGCGACCGCCGATCACGGCGCGCTCGGTGGTCATCGGCATGGTCAGCGTGTAGTCGCCCTCGATGTCGCCGTGCTTGCAACGCACCGCGACCGCGCCGGCGCCGAGCGGGTAGCCGTTGATGTCACAGCCGGAGATGTTCACCCGTACCAGCGGCCGGTCGGCGGGAACCAGCGGCGGCGGCAGCACGGCCGCGATCACCTCGGGGTCGGTCTCCCAGATCGCCATCACGCCGGTGGACCAGATCTCGGGAAGGCTGGAGCGCTCCTTGGAGGACTTCTTCAGGCTCTCCGCCGGTCGGGCGCCGTATCGGATGCGTGCCACGTACCTCACCTCTTCTGCGTTTTTTGCAGGTGTGCGCGGGGTTTGTGCTTGTTGCGGTCGGTATTTGTTCCCGCCCGCCCACCCGTGGCGTCGGGGGTGGAGGTTGCGGGATTCGGGCGAATGGGTGGGGTGATCAGGCCCATGGGGGTGGTGTTCGTCGGGGAAAAGCGGGACCGGGCTCCGGTGTCCTGTAACACTGTTACACCGCATGTCGACGAGGTAAAGACCCCCGACGCGGTTGCCCGGTGTATCGGGGGACCACGAGCGGGCGCGAGAATGGGACGTGATGGACAGGATCACGCGAGACACCGTGCTCGATACCGCCATGCGTCTCGTCATGGAGTCGGGTATCGAGAACCTCAGCATGCGCAAACTCGCCGCCGAGTTGGGCGTCGCCGTCACCTCGATCTACTGGCACGTGGGCAACCGCGACGTGCTCGTGGACCAACTGGTGGACCGGGTGATCGCGGACATGGGCGCGATCACGGTCGCGGGAGACACGCCCGTCGAGCGGGTGGTGTCGATCGCGCGGTCCTGCCGGCGGCTGATCCTGGAGCGCCCGCACCTGGTCGGGCTCGTCCGCGAACGGGGCCTGGAGTCGCTGATGATGCTCCCGGCGCGCAAGGCCCTGGTGCACGAGATCACCGACGCGGGGCTGCACGGGGTCGCGGCGGCGGAGGCGGTGCAGGCCGTCCAGTACCAGATCGCCGGCTTCGTGATGCTGGAGCGGG
The DNA here is from genome assembly GCF_009865215.1 of Streptomyces sp. SID3343. Taxonomy (GTDB): domain Bacteria; phylum Actinomycetota; class Actinomycetes; order Streptomycetales; family Streptomycetaceae; genus Embleya. The sequence continues at coordinate 15,422 of NZ_WWJX01001083.1, forward strand.
CCTTGGAGAACAGCGTGGCCGAGCCACCGGCGGTGGACGAGTGGCGGGCCGAACTCGCCCTGGAGGACCCGGACTTGGCGAGCAACCTGACGAACGGGGCGGATGGCGACCGGTTGTTCGTGCTGTCGGTGCGGGCACTGGTGGAATCGTTGCTGGACTGACGCGGGCGGCCGGGACGGCTGTCGCTTCGTGGGGCGGTGGGTTCGTCCGCGGGCTCAGGGCCTGCGGCCGCGGAAGGTGCGGCGCAGGTCGCTCACCCAGGCGTCGGGGTTTTCCCACGGGATGAAGTGGCCGCCGTGGTCGTGGGCGTTGGCGTTGACGTGGTTGAACCACGCGGCCTGCGGCCCGGCCTCGAACGCCCGAACCCGCTCGTCGGCGGTGTGGATGCCGGGCGGGTTCTCGTACGTGACGAAGGTGAGCCCGACCGGGGCCTGCACGACCGGGGTGCGGTCGTGGGCGGGAGCCCAGGGGTAGCGGTTGGCATTGGCGTAGTAACGCATCGACGTGGCAATGGAGTTGTTCACCCAGTAGATCGTGGCGTGGGTGAGCAGGTCGTCCTTGCCGAAGACGGACTCCACGTCGCCGCCGTTGTCGCTCCAGGCGTTCCAACGCTCCAGCAGCCAGGCGAGCAGTCCGGCGGGTGAGTCGCTCAGGCCGTGGGCCAAGGTGGCGCCGTCGAGCATGTGCACGGCGAGGTGGGGCGCCCAGCGGTGGTCCATGTCGACGATGCGGGCGCGCACGTCGGCGGGTTGCTCGTCGGTGAGGGGCCGATTTCGGGCGAAGTCCCACGCGCGAGGGCCGTTGAAGAAGTCGAGCGGCAGCCCGGAGCCGATGTGGATGCCGTACAACTCGTCGGCGTACTTGTGGCCGAGCTGGCTGGTGACGACGCCGCCGATGTCGCAGCCCCCGGCGGCGTACTTCTCGTATCCCAGGGTCTCGGTCATCAGGGTGTGCCAGAGGTCGGAGACCTTCCAGAAGTTGACGTCCGGAAAACCGGTGAGCGGGCCGGGGAACCCGAACCCGGGCAGGGACGGCACGATCACGTCGAACGCGTCGGCGGGGTCGCCGCCGAACGCGGCCGGGTCGGCGAGCGGGTCGATCACCTTCGACCAGTGCCAGAACGTCCACGGCCAGCCGTGGGTGAGGATCAACGGGATCGGGCGAGGGCCGCGGCCGGGCTTGCGCATGAAATGCACCGGAACACCGGCGACGCTCACCTGGTAGTGCTCGTGGACGTTGATGGCCGCCTCGGCCTTGCGCCAGTCGTAGCCGTCCCGCCAGTAGGCGACCAGCTCACGGAGATAACTGTCCGGGACGCCGTAGGACCAGTCCTCGTTTCCCTCGTCCAGCGGCGGCCGGGTCGATGTCAGACGGGTGCGCAGGTCGTCGAGGACCTGGTCCGACACGTGGATCGGCGTGGGCTCCAGGGGGAAGGCGTGCGGGGTGGTCATGGCGCTGTTCCTTACCGGTTGAACCGCTGGGTGACCGGACGGTGAGCCGGGCCTCGTTCCGTCGGCCCATGGGGCCTGCGTGCCGGTTGCCCGTAGCCGGTTGCCCGTGGCCGGTTGATGGTTGCTGCTTGCCGCTTGGTGGTTGCCGCGTGGGTGAGTGGGTGAGTGGGTGCGTGGGCGGGTGGTTGGGGTGGGTTCTGGGGGTGGTCTTACTACTCGGGTGGTGGGGTGGGTCGGTCTCGAGCGGGTCGTGGGGGTGGGCCGGCCAGGATGCGGCGCCAGGCGGCGGGGGTCAGGGCGCCGCGGCTGTCGTTGTGGTCGGTGCGGGCGAGGGTGGCCGTGGGGGCGAGG
>NZ_WWJX01001084.1 GCF_009865215.1 Streptomyces sp. SID3343
TACGCATGGCGCTCGCTACGCATGGCGGGCTGTACGCATGGCGCTCGCTACGCATGGCGGGCTGTACACATCGCGCCTCGTCGATCGCGCTTCTCACGCCCGTCTCGGCCCGGCCCCGCGCACCGCCCGCCCCGTCCCGTCCCGTCCGCCGGTCAACCGCGGTTCCGCCGGCTTTCGGTCCCCGCTGCGGGCTCGGCCTCGTCCGGGGCGGCACCGCGGTCCTGTTGCAAGTTCCACAGCTCGGCGAACAGGCCCTTTTCGGCGAGGAGTTCGGTGAACGTTCCGCGCTGGACCACCCGACCGTGCTCCATGACGACGATCTCGTCGGCGATCGCGACGTTCGCGAGTCGATGGGTGACCAGGACGACCGCGCTGTCCTGTGCGATGCTGCGCAGCCCGGCGAAGATCCGGTGTTCGGCACGGGGGTCGAGGGCCGACGTGGGCTCGTCCAGGCAGACCAGACCGGGCCCGCGGTACAACGCACGGGCGATCCCGAATCGCTGCCACTGACCGCCGGACGGTTCGGTGCCGCCCCACCACTCGCGGGCCAGCAGCGTCCCGAGTCCGCGCGGCAGCCCGGCGATCACCTCGTCCGCGCCCGACGCCGCCGCCGCGCGGGCCAATGCGTCGGGCTCGTCGGCGCGCGGTTGGCCGAGGTTGATGTTTTGCCGTGCCGTCAGCGGCCAACGGGCGATCTCCTGCGGGACATAGCCCAAATGGCCCCACACCGCGTTGGGTTCGAGGGCCCGCATATCGTCCCCGTTCCACGTCACCGTGCCGCCGTGGGCGAGGGTGAGCCCACACAGCAGCTTGGACAGCGTCGACTTGCCGGAGCCGTTCTCTCCCACCAGGGCCACCATCCGGCCCCGGCGCACCTCCAGGTCGACCCCGTCCACCGCGGGCGTTTCCTTGCCCGGGTAGCGGTATCCGACGTTCTCCGCGCGGATGACCTCCGGCCGGGCCGGGGCGAGCGTGCCGCGGCGCATCGCGTGGCCGCCGGCCTCGTCGACGAAGCGGGACCAGTCGTCGAGGTACAGGCCCACGCTGTACAGCCGGCTGCCGGAGACCACCAGGCCGCCCAGCGCGCTGCCGACCGTGCGCAGCGCGATGACGGCCGTTCCGGCGGCGGCCACGGACATCCGGCCGGTGGACAGCAGGTACGCGAGCGCGCCCCACACCACGGTCGCGGCCAGTCCGCCCGCCGCGGCCCCGACCACCCCGATCTTGGCCATCCGCCAGGCGCCGGCCTGGGTGACGCGCTGGACCCGGTCCGCGGCCACCGAGTACCGGCCGAGCAGGTACGGGGCCATCGTGCTGCTGCGGATCTGATCGGCCCAGCGTTGGTCGGCGATGTGCCAGCGAAGCATGTTGAGCAGCCGGCGCTCATCCTGTGTGTGCAGCGTGGTCAGGTACTCGATGCGGGCCTCTCGCACCGCGGCGATGCCGCGTGGCAGCGCGCCGAGCAGGAGCAGGGGCAGGATTACGGGGTGCAGCACGGTGAGGACGGAGGCGGCGGCGATCAGCGACGCCGTGGCGGCCAGTACGTCCTGCGATTGCGGCATCAGACCGCGCATCGACTGCATACCGCGCTCGGCGGCGTCCCATCGGTCCTGATATCCGGGGTTGTCGTACGCCGCCAACTCCGCCTTCGACGCGGCCTGAAGCAGCAACCACTCGGCCTCCCGGGTCAGCCGCGGCGTCACCCGCGCGGACAGCCCCACCACCGCGACGCCCAACACGGCCCGCAGTCCGACGGCCGTGGCCAGCACGACGATCGAGGGCGCCGCCTCGCGTAGCCGGTCACCCACGTGCCCGGAGGAGATCAGCGCGGTGATCGTGCCGGTGGTCGCCAACAGGCCGCCCGCCTCCAGGAAACCGGCGAACACCTGGCACACCATCAACGCGGCCAGCGCGCGCGGATCACTGCGCCAGGCGAGTCGCAACGCCCGGCCGATCAGGTGCGGCAGCCGCGCCGCCATCGCGCGGGTGGTGAGTCGGGTCAGCGCGATCTCCGTCTCGTGGCCGACGGCCTGGAACCGCAATTCCTGGTCGACGACTTCCTCGGTTGACTCGGCATGCTCGGTTACCTCGGTTGCCTCGGTTGCCTCGGTTGCCCCGGCTTCGTCCGCCTCCTCGACCTCCTCGACCTCCTCGGTTTCCTCGGCGGCGCCGGGGTTCGGCTGCGGGCCGCCGGCTTGACGCGGAACCTGCGTGCCCTTGAGGGCCTGTGCCCGACCCGCGTCGTCCGGGATGTCGTCGACGACTTTCGTGCTCATCCAGCTACCTCCGGGAGTGGTCGATGGCATGCCTGGTCGGCGTCCGCCGTAGACCCGGCGATGCCTTGGGGAACCAAACAATCACGCACGCCGGATAGATGAACTTCCTTCAAATCAAAAGGAGTTCAGGCAGAAAACGTCGCAATCGTCGACGTCCGCGCCAGGTGCGTCCGCCCATGTTGCTCGCGATCTCCGCACCGCGGCAGAGCGCACGGACGCCCGACCAAGGCGCGAACCCGACCACGCGCACCTCGAACGCGCGCCCGACCAACCGAGTAGATGTCCACGACCGAAAGCTCCCTCCGCAAGACACCCACGTCGACACCGGCCCCATACAGGCGCGCATCCCACCCCGTCCACGCGCGGTCACCACACATCCCGCGCCCCCGTCCGCCGCCAAGACGCCAATGCGCCATGACACCAAGACACCAAGACACCAATGCGCCGAGGCACCAAGGCACCAAGGTGCTCCGGCCACGTAGGTGAGCCGCGCGGTTCGGTTGCGGGGTCGGCGGATACCGTGAAGGTTCACGTAGGTCTGGGTGGGCTGTGCCGTGTTCGGGCTCTCCGGGGCGGCCGGTGTCACGCGCTAGGAGTTGTCATGACCGAGTACGCCGATCCGCCGCAGATGACCGATGCCGAGTTTCGGGTGGCTCGTGAGTCGCTGGGGTTGAGCGGGGAATGGCTCGCCGGATATCTCCACGTCGAAGCCGCGACGTTGGACGGTTGGGAGCAAGGGCTCGACCGAGTGCCCGGGGGTGTGCGCGCGCAGGTCAAAGCGCTCGAACGGCAGACCACCAGGTTCGTCGACGCGTACGTGGAGAAGCTACTCGACCAGGCGCCGCTTCTCGTCACCTACCGGTCCGACGAGGACTACCACGCCGCCATCCCCGACTCGCCGTTCCCGGCCTCCTGGCACCGGGCCGTCATCGGTCGCGTCGCTCAGGAGATCCCCGACCTGGCGATCGTCTTTCTGGACAAACCGAGCACCTGAGACCCGGCCGGCCCGCTCCACGTAGGCCACCGTGGCCGCATCCCCCGGCGTACACACCAGCACTGCGGTCTCCGCGGCCCCCGCCGGCGCGAGCAGCGACAGGCCGAAGCGCAGGCCCTCGCCCGCCCGCGTCCGCCCCTCGACCGTTCGCGGCGTGAAGGCGCCTACCGACCGGCACGCCCACCACGCCGCCAGGTCCGGGCGCCCCGCGCGCAGGTGTGCGGCCAGCGCACGGCCGCGGGCGTCCTCGGGGCGGGTTCGTAGGTGCCGGACCAGGTCGAGGGCGACCGACTCCCGATCGGGAAAAGGCGGTTCGTGTTTCTGGCCGGCGGTCAGGAACATGAGCAGCAGATTGCGACGGTCGGCCGAGGTCGGGTCCGGGCCCCACTCCACAGCCGAATCCGGGCCCGAAGCCGGGTCCGGGTCCGGACCCGGGTCGGGGTCCGGGTCCGGCCAGAGCGCGGACCAGGCTCCGTTGCGGCCCAGGATGTCCAGGTTGCGGTCGAGGAGCACGGCCGGGCTGGTCGGCCAGCCCTCGATCATGGCGCGCAGGGCGTCCGTCGGGGTCGGGTCCGACGGCGCGGCCACGTGAAAGCCCGCGAGTTCCAGCACGTGGCGGTGGGCGTCCGCGTCCAGCCGCAGCGCCCTCGACACCGCTTCGAGCACCTGACGGGACGTGTCCACGCGGCCCTGCTCCAGCCACGTGTACCAGGCCACCCCCACCCCCGACAGCGCCGCGACCTCCTCCCGGCGCAGCCCCGGCGTGCGGCGGCGCGGCGAGCGGGGCAGGCCGACCTGCTCGGGGGTGACCAGTTCGCGGTGCGCCCGCAGGAATCCGCCCAGTTCGCGCCGGTGCGCCGGCTCGTCTCCGGTGGCCATCGGCCCAGCCTATGACCAGGACTCACCGTATGAACCGCGGTCTGGCTGCTCCGAGCGCCCACCGCAAGGCTGAGCAGGCATACATGCACACCCCACCGCAACGAACGCACACGAAAGGCACTCCGTGACCGACATCGTTCAGCGCCGCGACAACGACTCGTCCACTCTCACCACGCCACGCACCCTGATCCGGGTGTTCGTCGAACCGGGGGGCATCGAGACCGCGGCCGCGTTCTACGAGGACCTGTCGGGCGTCGAACGCGACATGTGGTTCACCTACGAGGAGGTGGGGCTCGTGCTCGCTGCGGTCGGCAGTTTCCTGCTGATCGAGGGCGACGAGGATGCGCTGCGCCCGTTCCGGGCCACGACCGGCACGCTTCTGGTCGCCGAGGTCGCCCCGTACCTCGACCGGTTGACCGCCGCGGGCGCCGAGATCGTCGGCCCCCTTCGGCGGGTCCCCACCGGTGCGGGATTCACCGCACGCCACCCGGACGGCTCCGTGATCGAGTACGTCGAACACCGTCCGACGTCGGATGGCCGATAACCGCTACCGGCCTACGACAATCAATCCACAAACAACCAAGCAACCGACCACCGACCACCGACGGTCCGCCCGCCCGGATCCACCGCGATCGGTACGGCCGCCACCGCGAACCGCTACTCCGCCGAAGCCCTCGCATCGCCGAGCACCCGTTCGCACTCCTGCCACGCCGCATCGCTCAGCAACGGCCGGAACGCGGTGAACAGCGCCGTCAGGGCCGCGCGGTTTTTCGCGCGGAACTCGGGACCGACCCGCGCGATGTCCAGTTCGTTGGCGGCCGTGAGTTCCGCGAAGTCACGGCGCTGCTGCTCGGACGGGACGTAGCTGCGGCCGGTGAACCTGTCCCGGAACGTGCCCTCGACCAGCGAGCCGTACGTCGCCTTGCGGTCGCAGCTGGCGTAGAAGTAGACGAGCCGCTCGGCGTCGACCCCGATCCGGCCGGCGAGTTCGCAGCGGCGATCCAGCGGGAGCAACGCCGTGGCGAAGCCGTCCGTACCGTAGAACGCGTGGCACAGGCCGGCCGTGCGCAGTTCGGGGCGGGCTCCCCAGTCGTCGAGCAGATCCTCGACCCGGCGCAGATGCGCGAGCAACGTGCCGCCGGGGTGCTCGATGCCTTCGGCGCCGAGCATGCGTATGTAGTCGACAATCACGTGACACCCCTTGCCATGTAGTGGGTCGGCGCCGAATGACCGGTGGCCGCCCGATGACTTCGGGCACACGATAGCGCTGACGGACCGTCAGATCCCAGGGGCTCGGCCGTACCCGTTGCAGGCTGTGGGCGGTTCGCCGAAGGATCGGACGACGACGCGAGCGTCCGGCGACTCGCCCCGACCACCGGGGTTCGTCTCGGTTTGTTGTCGTTCGTTCGCTTTCGTGCGCCGAGAGGGAGCGTGAGCCTGGGAATCCGATTCGGTTGCGTCTCGAAATTTGACCGATTCGGGGAATGGGGCCGGGTCGTTTCGCTTTGTCGATAGCGTCGGAAGCGCAGCCGGTGAGCGAACACGTACGGAGAAGCTCGTGGGACCTGATCAGTTCTGTCTGGTTTTGTTGCGGCGCATGGGCGACTACCAGCCCGACCTGGTGGCCGATGCCGTGCGCGATCTGGAGTTCACTCGTACTCGTATGCGCGAGGTGAACGCGCAGTGGCAGCGCATGGTGCGCAGCCGTTCGGTGGGCGGCTCCGGTCGCGCGTACCGGGCCGCGCTCGGCGAGCCGAACGGGCATGCGCAGCGCAGGATCGGCGACCTGACGGCCGATGCCCAGTGGTGGAAGTTGCCACTGTGGCCCGATCTGCGGTTCGAGATCATCACCGGCCCGGACGGGCGGGTCTGGCAGGAGTGGCTCGTGCGAGCCGATCCCGCGACGACTCCGCCCGTCGAGAAGGTGGCCGATCTCAAGCCCTGGCAATACGTGATCGGCGACGTCGAGCGCGCGTTCCCGGAGTTGCGGCACGTCGAGGGTTCGGCGCCGAGCCGTTGGTCGAGCGTGATCACCGAGGGCGCGGTCGGCTACCGCGCGGACTTCGCGTGGGGCCTGCTCCAAGACGTGGTCGAACTCGACGCGCCCACGGCCTGATCCGCAAGCCTGCCGAACGCGGGCCCGCCGAACACAGCCCCCCGAACACAGCCCCCGAGCACAACCACCCCGATCACGCGTTCGTCCCGACCACCGGTCCCTCCCGATCACGCGTCCACCCGATCACGGCCTCACCGATCGAACCGCACGTGCAACGACTCGGGCCCCCGCAGCGCCGTCCCGAGCAACCCCCGCACTCGCGTGGGCGTCGCCAACCGCATCGTCGGCAGCCGTTCCAGCAGCACCTTCAGCGCGGCCCGGATCTCCGCGATCGCCAACCACGTGCCCAGGCACACGTGCGGCCCGTCGCCGAACGCGAGGGTCGCCCGGGCCCGGCGGCCCACGTCGAACGCGTCGGGGTTCGCGTACAGCGCGGGGTCGCGGTTCGCCGCAGTGATCCCGAAGATCAGCGGTGTCTCGGCCGGGATGTCCAGCCCCAGACCCTGCCAATCCCGTACCGGAGCCGGGCACATGCGCGGCAGCAGACCCACCGGCGGCTCCCAACGCAGCGCCTCCTCGACGGCCCAGGACAATTCCTCCGCCGGGTCCGCCATCACGCGTTCCCACTGTTCGGGGTGCGTGAGCAGCGCGTACAGGGCGTTGCCCAGGCCCAGGTAGGTGGTGTCCGCCCCGGCCGGGAACAGCAGCCGCAGGAAGGACAGGATCTCCTCGTCGGTAAGCCGGCGCCCCTCGGCCTCGGTGGTGGCCAGGGTCGACAGCAGATCGTCGCCCGGATCCAGTCGTCGGCGGGCCACGATCGGCGTGACGTACTCGGTGAATTCGCGTGACGCGCGCTCGGCCGCGTCGGGCGCCATCGGGAAGTGGAACAGATCCACCGCCCATCGCCGGAACCGCTCCTCGTCGTCCATCGGCAGCCCGAGCAGCCGGGTGATCACCTGGACCGGGTAGCCGTGGGTGAACTCGGTGACCAGGTCGGCTTCGCCGCGCGCCTCGAAGCGGTCGACGAGTTCGTGCGCGAGCGGCTCCAGGATCGCCTCGACCTGATCGGTGACCACCTTGCGGCGGAAGGCAGGCACCACGAGCTTGCGGTTGATCCGGTGCTCGGCGCCGCGCATGCACTGGATCGTGTGACCGAGCACGGGTTCGGTGGTCGCGGAGTAGATCGCGGCGGCGGGAAACGCCTCCTCGTCCTTGAACGCAGCGGTCACCAGATCGTGTGTCAGGAACAGCACCGCCCGCATGCCGAGGAACGGCACGATCGCGTATGGCTTTCGCGCCCGCGCGGCGGCCAACCGGGCGTGCAGATCCGGGATGTCGTCGAACGCGAAGTCGTACCCCTCGATGTCGAACGCCCCGAGCGGGTCGCCACCGTCCCCGACCCCGACGTCGATACCCACACCAACTCGGGCACCGGATGTCTCGATTGCCTCGCTCACGATGCGAACTCCCTGGCCGATATCCCTCGACGACGAATATTCGTCGCCGAAGTGCCGTATAATCGTCGACTCTAGAGACCGATCCGAGCACAGACAAGGGGCCCGATGACCGCTTCACCACCCACCGACCGTGTGGTCGCGGTCGTCGAGTTGCTCGCCGCCGCGTCGGGCGGCCTGAGCGTGTCCGAGATCGCGACCCGGCTCGACCTCAACCGGTCCACCGCCGGCGCGGTGCTCGGCGCGCTGGCCGAGCCGGGGTGGGTGCAGCGGGGGCGAGACCTGCTGTACACGCTCGGCCCGGGGTTGCTGGCCGTCGCGGGCGCGGTGCAGGGGCGGGTACGGATGCCGGTGGACGCGGCCGACGTACTGGCCGACTTGGCCGAACGCACCGGCTGTGGCGCGGCGTTGTCGCTCGTGGGCGGCGACCACGTGGTCTTCGTCGCCGTCGAACCGGGCCCCGGGCGCGTCCCCGCCGGGATCACGGTGGGCGCCCGGCTGCCGCTGCGCCCGCC
>NZ_WWJX01001085.1 GCF_009865215.1 Streptomyces sp. SID3343
TCGCTCGGCCGCCCGCCCGATGTCCCGGGCGGGCGGGGGGATCGTCGGGTAGGCCGGCGGTTTCTCCGGCGCGAGTGGGGGGTCGGTGAAGTCGTCGCCGTACACCGCCAGCTCGGCCTGCCACGGCGGGGTGAAGCCGAGATCGACCAACGGCCGCTCGAAGAGCGCCTGGAGGACCTGTTGATAATCGGGGGTCGGCCACGGCGGTTCGGCGCTCTCCCAACGTCTGACCTGCCGCACGCTGACGCCCAGGCGCAGTCCGCACTCCAGTGCCTTCTTCTCGAAGGCGTCGGCAAGCTGCTGCTGGGAGACCCAGCCATGCGCGTGTCGCAGGGCCTTCAACCGGACGTTCCCGGATGACGGACCGGCCCCCTGCCGCATGGACATCGGCTCTCCCCGGTTACGCGTGCGGTGTGCTGTGCAGGCTGTGATGCCGACGGTACCCGCCGTTAGGGCACCCGGGGGACCTCTTCGCGGATGTCCGGAAAAGGGCGTCCTCCCCGTGTCCTCCAAGGAGTCCTACCGGTGACCTTGCGCGCCCGGGATACGCGCCGGGCGCGCTCCCTCCCCCGCCCGCGCACGCCCGAACTCCAGTCCGACCGCCCGGCCGCCCGCGCCGATTTTCGATCACCGCCGACCCCTGCTAATGTTTCCCACGCAACGCAAGCGCCGCTAGCTCAGTTGGTTAGAGCAGCTGACTCTTAATCAGCGGGTCCGGGGTTCGAGTCCCTGGCGGCGCACCTTGTGAAGCACACCGACTCAGGGCGCTCTCGGATACCGAGGGCGCCCTGAGTCGTTCCGCGCTCTTTCGTGGCCCCGTGCGTCCGCCGCGTCCTCAGGCTCCTGCGCGTCCTCTGCTCGTGGCGACCGGCTGCGGCCGGCCCGATCCGGTGCCGCCGGCCTGGCTCAAAGCAGCGTGTCCGAGCGGACGCCTTCCGACTAGCCTTGACCGGTTGGTTAATGATCTTCGTTTGTGCTTCGAACAGCGCCGAACCTGGGGACTCGATGACCGCCACACCTGCGCCCGACATACTCTCGCCCGAATTCGCGGCCGATCCCTATTCGAGCTATCGGGCCATGCGGGACGATTTTCCGCTGCTCTGGCACGAGGGGATGCAGAGCTGGATCATCTCGCGCTACGAGGACCTCGAACGAGCCTTCAAAGAGCCGGTGTTCACCACCGACAACTACGACTGGCAGCTCGAACCGGTGCATGGGCGGACCATCCTCCAGATGAGCGGGCGCGAGCACTCGGTACGAAGGGCGCTGGTGGCCCCGGCGTTTCGGGGAAACTCGTTGCAGGACACGTTCATGCCGGTCATCGAGCGCAACGCGCGGCTGCTCGTCGACGGCTTCAGGTCGCGCGGAACGGTGGACCTGGTGCCGGAGTTCGCCCGGCGATTCCCGGTCACCGTGATCGCGGACATGCTCGGCCTCGCGCCGGCCGACCACGAGAAGTTCGAGCACTGGTACACCACGGTCATCGCGTTCCTGGGCAACCTGAGTCAGGACCCCGAGGTCGCCGCGGCGGGTCTGCGCACCCGTGACGAGTTCGCCGCCTACCTGCTGCCGCTGATCGCGCAGCGGCGGGAGAATCCGGGCACGGATCTGCTGTCGACGCTGTGCGTCGCGGAGATCGACGGCACCCGGATGAGCGACGAGGACATCAAGGCGTTCTGCAGCCTGCTCCTGGCCGCCGGCGGCGAGACCACCGACAAGGCGATCGCGAGCCTGTTCAAGAACCTGCTCGAACACCCGGAGCAGTTGGCGGCCGTACGCGAGGACCGGTCGCTCCTGCCGCGGGCGTTCGCCGAGACGCTGCGCTTCTCGCCGCCGGTGCACATGATCATGCGCCAGCCCGCCGAGGACGTCGAACTCGGCGGCGGGGTGGTGCCTGCCGGCAGCACGCTCACCTGCCTGATCGGCGCGGCGAACCGCGACGAACGGCGCTACGCGAACCCCGACGCGTTCGACCTCTTCCGCGAGGACCTCACCGCCAAGACCGCGTTCTCCGCGGCGGCCGACCACCTGTCGTTCGCGCTCGGCCGGCACTTTTGCGTCGGCGCGCTGCTCGCGGTGGCCGAGGTCGAGGTCGGCGCCAACCAGTTGCTCGACGCGATGCCGGATCTGGCGTTGGCGGAGGGCTTTCGCCCGAGCGAGCAGGGCGTGTTCACTCGCGGCCCGGCGGCGCTGCCGGTGACGTTCACGCCGGTGGCCTGAAGCCTTGTGGGCGGCGACCGGGGAAGGGCGGCGTATGCCCTCCCCCGGCCGGCGTCCCGGGCTACTGCTCCACGTAGCCCGGGGTGAACTCCACCGGGAGGCGCTCCAGGCCGCGCATCCACAGCGAGTCGCGCCAACGGAGCTCGCGGGTGGGCACCGACAGGTTGACGTCGGGCAACCGGTCGAGCAGCACCTCGACCGCGGCCCGCGCGATCACCTCGGCCAACTCCGGTGCCGGGTAGGGGCAGCGGTGCTCGCCGTGGCTGAAGCTCATGTGCGCGTTGTTGCCCGCGGCCCCGCTGTAGGAGTCGGGGCGCACCTGCGGGTCGGTGTTGGCCGCCGCGAGACCGAGCACGAGCAGGTCGCCCGCCTTGATCTTTTGACCGCCCAGGGTGGTCGGGCGCACCGCCCAGCGACCGATGAAGTTCTGCGTGGGGGTGTCCTCCCACAGCACCTCGTTGAGGGCCTGGCCCACGCTGCGCCGACCACCCGACAGGGTCAGCGCGAATCGGTCGTCGGTCAGCATCAGGCGCAGCGTGTTGCCGATCCAGTTGGCGGTGGGCTGTTGGGCCGCCGCCATCACCACGAGCATGTCCTGGACCAACTCTTCCTCGACGAGACCCGCGTCGTGCGCGAGCAGCCGCGAGGGCACGTCGGGGCCGGGGCGCTCACGCTTGCGGGCGAGCAGGCGCTCCATCGTCGCGCGCACCCGCAGGTGCGCGTCCACGGCGCCCTCGCCACCGTCGAGCGAGGCGGCCAAGTCGCTGACCAGTGCCGGGGTTTCGGTCTCGTCCAGGCCGAACAGTCGGGCCACCACGAGCAACGGCAACCGGTGCGCGTAGTCGGCCATCAGTTCGGCCTCGCCGACCCCCGCGAACTCGTCCACCAGCCGGTCCGCCATCCGTTCGCACTGCGCGCGCAGTTCGAACTGGTCGACGGCCGCGAGCGCGTCGCTGATCGCGCCCGAGCGGCGCCGGTGCTCGGGCCCCTCGGTGAACATCACCGAGGGCTGGTAGCCGACGAACGGCAACAGCGACCAGTCGGCCGGGATGCCGTCCCAGGCGTGCCAGCGCCGCGAATCGCGGGCGAACAGCTGATCGTTGGCGGTGACGTGATGCACCTCGCGATAGCCGAGCACGAACCACGCGGGGATGTCGCCGTCGAGCAGGATCGGCGCGACCGGGCCGTGTTCCTGCCGCAGTTCGCGGTACAGGCGGGCCGGGTCCTGCCGGAAGCGCTCGCCGTGCAGCGGTTCCGCGCCGGCGTGTGCGGTGTTCGCGTGCGCGGGGCACCCGGCGGGCGGGGCGTCGGTGAGCGAACTCCCGATGGTCACGCCCGAGTCGGCCGAACCCGAGCCGCTCGCATCCGCGCCGCTCGATCCCGCACTGCTCGTGGTCCCACTGTCGATGTCGTCGATCCGGTCCGGCGGCGTGCTCACAGGGCTTGCTCCCGAGCGAAGGACAGTGCGTACAGGTGGTTCACCAGCGAGATCAGCACCGACTTGCAGTCCTCGCGACTGCGGGCGTCGCAGTCGACCATGGGTATGTCGGCCGGCAGCGACAGCGCGTCGCGCACCTCGTCCAGGGTGTGCTCGGGCGCGCCGAAGTTGTTGCGGGCGAGCACGAACGGCATCCCGTGGTGTTCGAGGCGGTCGATCGCGTACCACGACTCTTCGAGCCGGCGCGGGTCCACGAGCACGACCGCGCCGAGGGTGCCGGCGAACAGCCGCTCCCACAGGAACCAGAAGCGCTCCTGGCCGGGCGCGCCGAACAGGTAGAGCACCATTTCCTCGTTGAGCGTGATCCGGCCGAAGTCGAACGCCACCGTCGTGGTGGTCTTGCCGTCGGCGCTGCGCGCGTCGTCGATCCCGACGCCCGCCTGGGTCATCGTCTCCTCGGTGTTCAGCGGGCGGATCTCGCTCACCGAACGCACCAACGTGGTCTTGCCGACGCCGAACCCACCGACGACGGCGATCTTGAGACCGTCGCGCGCGGTGCTCGCCAGGGGCGTGCGCACGACCTCGGACGTCGTGAGATCGGGCGCGGAGGACCGGTGGACGGCGGCCCCCGACGTCGCGAACTCAGAGATTGTGGAGTCCAACGAGCACCTGCTTCAGGATCTCGGTATCGGGTAGTTGCGCCTTGCGCGGCGACATCCGCGGGTGCCGCGCGGTGATCCGTCCCGTGTCGAGCAGGTCGCACAGCAGGATCTTCACGACGCCCACCGGAAGCGCGAGTTCGGCCGCGATCTCCACGACGGCGGTGGGGCGTTCGCACATGCGCAGGATGCGGACGTGCTCGGACTGCATGCCCGGGGTCGGTTCACACTCGCTCACGATCAGCGTGACGAGGTCGAACGCTTCCTCGTTCGCGTGCGTGCGACCGTTGGTGACCGTGTACAGGCGGTCCGGGTCCCCGCTGTCGACTGGTCGCCGGATCATGCCGATCGGCCGCCTTCTTCGGGCAGCCGGGCCGGCGCGCTCAGGTATTCGCCGATCTGCTCGACGAGTTCGTTCATGTTGTGGCCGACCACACCGGCGTCCGCGTCGTCGTCGGCGATCACCGCGAGGTGTGCGCCCTCGCCGGCCTCGACGATGAACAGGATGCCGCCGTGGAACTCGGTCATCGACTGCCGGACGCCGCCGCTGCCGTCGCCGAACTCGATCGACGCGCCGTGCGACAGGCTTTGGATCCCCGACGCGATCGCGGCGAGTTGGTCGGCCTGATCGATCGTCAGGCCGGCGGTGCGGCACAGCTTGAGCCCGTCCTTGGACAGGACGAGGGAGTGTCGGGTGCCCGGGGTGTGCTCCAGCAGGTTTTCCAGGAGCCAGTCGAGGTCGCGCTCCGCGCCTCGCTCGGAGGTGCGCTGCGTACCGGTGTCGTGCGCTGTTCCACTCATAGGGCTTCCGGGGCGGGCGTTCGTATGGACGACCGTCCCCTGCCTCCGTTCTCTCGTTCTGTACGGCCGGCGAGAAGAAGAATCACGGCTTGCCGTCCGGGGATGGCGTGACGTCACGGCCGGGGCCGTCACCTTGTAGCGCCTGCCGGAAGGCGCCGAACCGCGCGCCGGGCGCGGGGCGCGGCTTGCTCGTTCGGACGGGCTCCGCGGCCGGTTCGGTCCGCGCGGCCTTGGCCGCGGCCGCGAGGGTCTGGCC
>NZ_WWJX01001086.1 GCF_009865215.1 Streptomyces sp. SID3343
AAACGCCGGACGGGCTTGGTCGTTCTCGAACGCCGGACGGGCTTGGTCGTCCTCAAACGCCGGACGGGCTTGGTTGTCCTCGAACGCCGGACGGGCTTGGTCGTCCTCGAACGCCGGACGGGCTGTCGTCAGCCCGGCCGGCGTTTGAGGCCGCCTACGGCTGCGACGTGATCGGGGCGCTGCCTCGTTCCCTCAGGGGGTAGTCCTGGGCGGCCTCCAGGTGGTGGACCGATTCGCGGTAGACCTCCGTGTCGTCGCCCGCGGCGATCAACGCGATCAGCCGCTCGTGATCCCGCAGCCCCGCCCGCCGCACTTTCGAACCGGTGTCGGCGAGCGCCTCGTTGGCCCATTCCCGCTCCTGCCGGCCCCACAGCACCTCGACCGCGCCCAGCAGGATCTTCATCGTCTCGTTGCCGCACAACAGGACCAGCGCCTCGTGGAAGTCGCGCCCGGCCCTGATGTACGCGGGCCCGTCGTCGACCGCGGCCTCCATCCGAGCGTGCACCTCGCGCAGCCACGGCAGCACCTCCGTGTCCCGATCCGGGCGGGCCGCGCACAGCGCCGCGCACACCGGTTCGAGCCGCCGCAGCGCCTGCGCGAGATCGTCGAGCCGCACTTGACGCGCGTGCATGACCATGCCGAACATGTGGGCCGCGTCGGCGGGTTGCGGGATGTGCACGACCGCGCCGCCGGTGTTGCCGCGCTTGACCGTGATCAGACCCTCGGTCTCCAGGATCCGGAAGGCTTGTCGCAGCGTCGTGCGGCCGACCCCGAACTCGGCGATCAGGTCGTCCTGCTTGGGCAGCATGTCGCCGTCGCGCAGGGGGCCGTCCAAGATCCGGCGGCGCAACCGGCGGGCGAGTTCGTCCGCGATGCCGGCGTTGCGCAGGGACCGTTCGTCGCCGGCCCGGACCGGCTGCGCCGCCGCGCTCACGCCGGCACCGCGACGGCGAGTTCGGACACCTCGGCGAGCTGCGCGGGGGTCAGGTCGAGCACGGCCGCGGCGTTGGCGCCGGCCTGCTCGGGCCGCGTCGCGCCGACCAGTACGGAGGCCACCTCGGGCTGCGCGGCGAGCCAGGACAGCGCGAGTTCGAGCAGGGTCAGCTCCTGGCTCTCGGCGTACGCGGTGAGGCGCTCGACGATCGCGAAGTTGTCGTCGGTGGCAACGCCTCGCGCAAAGCCCGGGAGGGCCGCGAAGCGGCTGTCGGCGGGGAAGTCCGCGCCGCGCCGATACTTGCCGGTGAGCAGCCCGGAGGCGAGCGGGAAGTAGGGGATCACGCCGACGCCGAAGTGCCGCGCGGCCGGGACGAGATCCCGCTCGACGGTGCGCTCCAGCAGGTTCCACTTCACCTGCGCGGCGACGAAGCCGGTGCGGCCGGCCACGTGCGCGGCGTCGGCGAGCTGCCACGCGGCGAGGTTGGAGGTGCCCGCGTAGAGCACCTTGCCGGCCTGTACGAGGTCGTCGAGGGCGGTGAGGGTCTCCTCGATCGGGGTGTCCGGGTCGGTGTAGTGCTGGTAGTAGAGGTCGATGTGGTCGGTGCCGAGCCGCTTGAGGCTCGCTTCGCAGCAGCGCACGACGTGCCGGCGCGAAGAGCCGTTGCCGTACGGTCCCTCGGCGACGCGCGCGCCGAACTTGGTCGCCACGACCACGTCCTCGCGGCGACTGCCGAGGGCCTTGCCCAGTAGCACCTCGGATTGTCCGCGGCCGTACATGTCGGCCGTGTCGAACAGTGTCACGCCCGCGTCGAGCGCCGCGCCGACGACCTTGTCGGCGCCGTCCTGGTCGATCCGCATCCCGAAGTTGTTGCAGCCCAGGCCGATCGCGGAGACCTTCAGACCCGACTTGCCCACAGTGGTGTAGCGCACGCTCAGCTCCCGTCGTCTTGTTCCGCCATCATAGCCATGATAGCTATGACACATCGTCAGCTGATGCACCGTCAGCACATCTGCACACCGTGATACATCCGCACACCGTGATCGCGACGACCGTGACGCGATTTCTCCACGAGGGTAGGCACTCATGCGCAAGATCCCCTATGCCGGCAGCGTGCACGACCAGAGCGAGATCGACGCGATCCTGACGGTCCTCAACGGTCCGCCCGCGGCGATGGGCATCGGGCGCAACGTCGCCGCGATGGAGACGCGCGTGGCCGAGTTGTTCGGCAAACGCCAGGGGTTGATGTGCAACTCGGGCTCCTCCGCCCTGTATCTGGCGATCGAACTGCTGCGTCTGTCCCCCGGCGACGAGATCATCACCTCGACGCTCACCTTCTCCACCGACATCGCGCCGATGGTCAAGGCCGGCATCGTGCCGGTGCTCGCCGACGTCGAGCCCGACACGTACCAGATCGACGTGAACCGGATCGAGGCCCTGATCGGGCCGCGAACCAAGGCGATCATGACCCCCAACCTCGCCGGCAACGCACCCGACTGGGACGCGATCCGGGCGATCGCGGACCGGCACGGCCTCAAGGTGATCGAGGACTCGTGCGACGCGCTCGGCGCGACCTTGCGAGGCACCCCCACCGGCACCCGCGCGGACATCTCGGTGACCAGCTTCGCGATGTCGCACATCATCACGTGCGCCGGCAACGGCGGCATGGTACTCACCGACGACGAGGACCTGCGCGACCGCGGCCTGATGCTGCGCCGCTGGGGACGACGCAGCGAACTGCAGCTGTTCGGCTCGAAGAAGGGCAATCGCGACTTCTTCGAGGAGATCGACGGCGTGCTGTACGACAACCTCTTCATCTTCGACGAGATCGGCTGGAACTTCGAGCCCTCGGAATTGGGCGCGGCCTTCGGGCTGGCCCAACTCGACAAGCTGCCGCGTTTTCTGGCGACCCGTCAGGAACACTTCGCGGCCCACCACGCGTACTTCGACGCTCGGCCCGAGTTCACCGCGCCGCGCCAGACCGAGGATCTGGTCACCGGCTGGCTCAACTTCCCCATCCTCTTGAACGAGGGGTTGTCCTTCTCGCGCGGCGAGATGCAGGCGTGGCTGGAGGAGCGCGGGGTGTCCACGCGCACCGTGTGGTCGGGCAACATCCTGCGCCAGCCCGGGTTCAAGGACATCGCGCACCGCGCCGACCCCGCCGGATACCCCAACGCCGACCGGGTGATGGAGCGCGCGCTGATCGTACCGATGAACCACCGCATGGCGGCGGACGACGTCGCGTACATCCACGAACAGGTCGACGCGTTCCTCGCGAGCCGCTGACGTGCGACGCGGGAGAGAGCCGGGGCGTGTGTCGCGCCCGGCTCTCTCCGTGTCCGCTGGTCCGCGGCCTCGCACCCGGGCTCAGCCCTCCTGGCGGACGGCCTCGCCCTCGATGTCGATCTTCACCTTCTTGGAGACCAGCACGCCGCCGCTCTCCAGGGCCTGGTTCCAGGTCATCCCGAAGTCCTCGCGGTTGATCTCGGTGGACGCGCTGAACGCGAGCACCTCCTGACCCCACGGGCTCGTCGCGAGACCCTCCAGTTCGACCTTGAGCTCGACCTCGCGCACGACACCCTTGATGGTCAGCTCACCCAGCAGCGTGAACTCGTCGCCACTGCGCTCGGTCAGCCGCACCGTGCGGAACTCGAGTGTCGGGTACTTCTCCACCTCCAGGAAGTCCGCACTGGCCAGGTGGCCGTCGCGGTCCTTGGCGCCGGTGGTCATGCTCGCCGCCGAGATCGTGGCCTCGACCTTCGACTCCATCGGATCCTCGGCGATCGTGATCACGCCGGAGAAGTCGGTGAACTGTCCGCGCACCTTGGTCACCATGAGGTGCTTGGCCATGAACCCGACGCGGGTGTGGCTCACGTCCAGCGCGTAGGCGCCCGCGGTCGGGATCGTCAGGCCCTGCCACGTGCGGCGGGTGGTGTCGGCGGTCATGTCGGACTCCTTGAGGAGAATGTGATTGCCCTGCGGATATCGACCTCGGCAATAGCTTGCCGGACGATATTCCGCGCGTCAACTAATCTATGATGGGGCCATGAGCACTCCCCCTGTCGCCCCGGATACCACCCCCTTCGAGGATCCACGCATCACCGCCATGGGTTTGCTGGTCGAGGTCTACACCGGGCTGATGGATCGGCTGAGCCCACAGATAGCCGAGCACGGCCTGTCCACGGTGGACTTCAACGTGCTCGTGCGGCTGTCCCGCTCGGCCGAGCAACGCCTGCGGATGAGCGACCTGGCGGCGCAGACCTCACTGTCCACGTCCGGGGTCACCCGGGTCGTGGACCGCCTCGAAAAGGAGGGGCTGGTCGTGCGCGAGAACTGCCCCACCGATCGACGCGCGTTGTTCGCGGTGCTCACCGGCGACGGCGCCGACCGGATAGGCGGCATCCTGCCCGGCCATCTGGACCTGTTGCAGACGTGGCTGATCGATCCGCTGACCGACAGCCAGCGCGAGGGACTTCTCGACGGCCTGCGCATCGTGCGGGACACGACCAACCCCGGCGCTCGCGCCGGCATCGCGTAGGGCGCCGGCCCGACCGTGAACACGGCCCGCCCCCGACCGCGTGGCGGTCGGGGGCGGGCCGGCGTCGGTCGCGGGGGCGGCGCGGGGTCGGCGCGGGTCAGGACTCGCCGCGTAGTTCCTTGGCCGCCTCCGACAGGTCCTTGGCGGTGTCGATCGCCCGCCAGTAGGCGCCCTGCGGGATCGGGAAACCGGCCAGGCGCTGCTCGCGCGCGAGTCGGGGAAACGTGGTGCGTTCGTGATCGCCCACGTCGGGCAGCAACGCGGTGAACTCCGGCGCGAACACGTACACGCCCGCGTTGATCAGGTAGGGCGACGGCGGCGCCTCGATGAAGTCCAGCACGTGCCCGTACTTGTCGGTCTCCACCACTCCCCACGGGATGCGCGGCCGGGCCAGCGCGAGCGTGGCGAGCGCGGTGCGCTCGTGGTGGAACGCGGCCATCTCGGTGAGCGAGAACCGGGTCCAGATGTCGCCGTTGGTCGCGTACCACGGCTCGCTCGGCCGCGGCAGCGCGGCGGCGGCGAACTTCAGGCCGCCACCGCGGCCGAGTGGTTCGGTCTCCACCACCGTCTCGACGTTCAGCGGCAGGTCGGCCGTCTTGAGCCAGTCCTGCAACACCTCCGCGAGGTGCCCGCACGAGACCACGACGTCGCGCACTCCCTCCGCGGCCAGCCAGCGCAGCTGGTGTCCGATGATCGGCGTGCCGGTGCCGGGGATCTCCACCATCGGCTTGGGCCGGTCGTCGGTGTACGGGCGCAACCGGGAGCCCTGCCCACCGGCGAGGATCACCGCCTGGGTCACGGCGCGGGCCCCTGAATGGGTGGTCGAGTGTGGAGCGGAAGTCATGGGCGCATTATCGCGCCCTCGAATCTCCCCCGACGAGGCAAGGGAGATCCAAGGGAGGTACCGCTCGTGGCGGCGCCGATGGGGCCCTAGGTTCTTCCCATGGACCACTGCACTTCGAACACCGGGGGGAACGTCACAGTGCGCACGAGGACCGGTCGCATCGCCGTCGCGGTATCCGTCTCGATGGCCGTGGGCCTCGCGCTCGCCGGCTGCGGCCAAGAGGACGGTTCGCCGCTGGACACCGTCCGCGCGCTGCACAGCGCGGGCCCGACCGGCGGCGACACCACCGCACGGCCGACCGACCCGCCGACGGCCAAGCCGACCAGGTCGCGACGACCCACCCGGACGCCCACCGCGCCCGCGACGTCGGGGAGTTCGGCCACGTCGAGCCCGAGCGCCACGACCACGTCACGCTCCACCGCCGAACCGGCCACGGGGGCGACCGGCCCCTACATCAACGACCCGTGCAAGCTGCTGACCCCCGCCGAGGTCGCGTCCTCGACCGGGCTGCCCGTGGTCAAGTCGGAGATCGACCAGGACATCAAGTCGTCGACGAGTTCGTTCTGCGACTACCGCGACGCGGACGGTCGGTCGTTGATGACGATCATGTCGACCACGAGGACCAAGTCGTACACCTCGGCGACCGAGGCGGCGCAGGGCACGATCCGCGACTCGGACCACCCCCTCCCGGTGGCCGGCATCGGGGACGCGGCGTTCACCTACAAGAACGACACCGCCAACGGCATCGTGTGGTCCAAGGAAATGCCCGGCACCTTGTATCTGTGCGAGGACGTCTACGTGGACCGCAGCGACAAGGACCTGCCACCCGACGTGTTGACCGCCCTCGCCCGGACGATGATCGGCAAGCTGTGACCTCGCGCGTCGGCCCCGCCGCCGCCCTCGCCACGGTGGCGGGACTGGCGTGCCTGCTCGGCGGGTGCGACGTGCGGTCGGCGTCGCACGAGCAGGCGGGACCGTCCCCTTCGCCGACGGGCGACACCTCGGGAGTGGGTCCGCTGCGGCCCACGCCGGCACCGGCCACCTCCAGTCGGCCGCCGCCGTCGAGTTGCGACCTGCTGTCGCCGGCGCGGGTGCGCGAGGTGCTGGCGGTCGGCCCGTTGTCGACGCGTCCCGGACCGACCGGGCGCGCGTGTGGATACCTCGACGGCAACGACCGCGAGGTGCTCACGGTCACCCTCGGGGTGCTCCCGCAGGCGATGGTCGGCGGCCCGGCGGACGCGGCCGAGGCCACCGCGACGGGCTCCGGTCCGCGCGAGACGGTGACCGGGCTCTCGGACGCCGCGATCCTCTACCACGACCCCGTGCGCGGCGACGGCATCGCGTTCGCGCGCGCCCACGGCGACACGGTGACGTCGGTGGACATCACCGCGCCGGCCTTGGAGCGCCAGCGTCTGGTCGCGCTGGGCCGGACCGCGGCGGACACCCTCGGCTGAGGCTATTTCCTCGGCCGCCGGAACCACCCGGGGCGAGCCGGTCGATTCCGGGCACACACCGGGAACCTGGTGCCCGAGGCGTCGGCGGCGGCGCGTAGGGTCCGGTGTCGGGGCGGCTGTGCGCCGCGGCCAAGAGGAGGCGCTCACCCATGTCGGATCGGGATCCGAACGCCGTCGTGCTGCTCACCAACCGCACCAGTTCGCGGATCAGCACGAGCGGCGGGCCTGCGCTGCCACTGCGCGACGCGTTGCGTGTGTACACCGAGCACGTGGACACCAAGGTCGCGGAGCGATACGCGATCGTGGTCACCGAAGTCGCGGACGCCGACGTCGCCTTGCTGCGCCTGCCCGGGGCGCACGGGGGCGCCGAGCTGGATCGCATCGTGGACATCGCCGCGACCGTGCCCACCGTCGCGGTCATCGACCTGTACCGACCCGCCGCGGTGGCCGACCTGGTCGGCTACTGCGCGGCGCTCCTGGGCACTCGCGGCGCGGACGACGAGGGCGTGCTCGACGTCGTGTTCGGCCGCTACGCGCCCGCCGGTCGGCTCTCCAGCGACCTTCCCTCAGACGCCGAACCGCTCTTCGAAACCGGGCACGGCTTGTCCTATTAGTCGATCACTGTCGACAAATTGACCGTTCGTCAGCGAGTTTTCCGGGTGATGTTCAACACGTCCACCGCGCCGTGAGCGTCGCCGATCGTGGCGAAGTCCACCGCCACGAAGTTGACTTGGGCGCCGCGCTCGGCCTCGCACCGTCGAGCGCGGTCGAGCAGGAACTTGCGCGAGTTGACCTGGCCCGCGTCGATCCGACTGCCGCCTCCCGAGGTGACGAAGTTGTTCATCAGGAACAGTCGCTTGTCCACGCCGCCGCGGTTGGGCGAGCAGGTCATCTCGGCGGGACTGGCGAAGGCGTAGGGCGTCTCCTGGCCGTACTTGTAGAAGTTGCGGTACCAGGGGGCGGGCCCGTCGGCGCGCTCGGCGAACACCACCAGGCGGCGGCCCTTGTCGATCATCGTGCCCAGTGTCGGCCACGGCTCGCCCGGGTCGGCCGAGGGCGTGTACAGCAGCCGCTCCAGGCCCGCCTCGCGAAACGCCCACTCGGTCTGTTCGGCCGTGATCGCGTCCTGCACGATCATCGTGACCACCTCCCGCGGGTTGCGGTCCATCCACTGGCCGATCGAGCGCAGGGTGTCCACCATCGGCACCGCACCGCCGCGACACACGGAGTGGCACAACCACAGTCCCGGACGCGCGGGCGCGACGTCGTCCACGACGCCCGCGACGATCCGGCGCGACGCGGGATCCAGGTCGGAGGCGGCGAGTCGGGTCGCGACCTCGTCGGGCGCCTCCCACGTGTAGGAGTCCACGAGCAGGCCGCGTACGCCCGCGTCGAGTTGCGTGACGATGTCCGGGTCCTGGAGCGGGCTGACGAACCGCGACGCCGTCGAGGACATCGAGTTGTGCGTCGCGAGATAGGCGACCTGGTCGTAGCGGCGCCCGCACAGTTCGGTCATCCCGTTGCAGCGCTTGGCGTCCGAACTCGATCCCGACGTGGGGACCGGGACGAAGATGGTCAGCACGATGACGCCGGCCGCGATCAGGCCGGCGCCGGTGCTCACCATGCGCCGGGTCCGGTGCCTGATCGGCGCGGTGCGCCGGTGCTGATGCTTGCGCCACAGCGCGACCGCCGCCCAGGTCACCCCGCCGAACACCAGGGGTACCGCCGCGGCCGCGAGCCACGTGCCGACGATGTCGCGCGCCGCCGCCTCCTGTACGTCGCCGACCAGCTTGCGCACCGACGGCGCCCAGCCGTCGCGATGCTCGGGGACCACGTGCGGCAGCAGGCCCCACGCCACCAGGCAACCCAACCCCGCGAGCAACCCGCCGCCGGCGAGCGCGAGCGCGGGAGTGCGCAACCGGTCCACGCCGTGCGCCGAGGACGTGCGCCACAGCACGATCAGGCCGAGCAGCGCGGTCACGCTGACCACCGCGAGCAGCCGGCCCAGGCCGAACACCGTCATGGTGCGCAGTTGTTCGAGTTGGCCCAGCTTCAGTTTCTGTTCGTTGGCCTTGTTGGCGCGCAGGTCCAGGGTCAGGTCCCACGATCCGCCGTCGGAGAGCCCGGTGAGGCCCACCTGTGCCTCGCGGACCTTCTCGCCGAAGATCACCGGTACCACCGCGACGAGCACCCCGCCGAGGTCGTCCGCGCGCAACGCGGCCACCACCGGTTCGCGGATCGGCTCGCGCGACTCGGCCGGCAGCCGTTGCAGGATCAGATCGGCCACCTGGGGGGCCGCGGCCGGGTCCAGGCGCAGCGCGGGAAGGGACTCCGGAGGCTTTCCCTGGGCGAGCGCGTCCAGGGCCTTGGAGACCCCGTCCACGAGCGCGGGAGCGTTGTCCTCGGTCACCCGCGGGACGTTGCCGGTGAGGTCGGCGACGAAGACGTCGGCGACCTTGCCGAGGTTGTTGATGACGGGCTTGAGGTCGACGGTCAGGCGCAGTTCGCGCTCGTCGCCGCGCAGGTAGCCGATGGTGTGCCCGACCTGGACGCGCACCAGACCGCGCAGCGTGGAGGGGGGCAGGACCAGGCGCAGGTTGGCGGTGACCTGGTTGGGCGGTACCGGCAGCCGGCCGAGCAGGTCGTTGGTGACGCCGGCGAGCTTGGGGTCGACCAGGACCTGGTCGTACAGGCGGTCGTACGCGTGCTCGCGTTCGAGGATGTCGTCGTACCAGTCGCCGGACAGCACGGTGACCCGCGCGACGCCCAGTCCGGTGATGACGGTGATGCACAAGACGACCAGCGCGGTCAGCAGGGCCCGCAGCACGCGGCGCCACCGCCGCCACGTGTTGCGGACCTTGAGCCGGCGGGAGACTCGTCCCACCACGATCGGCTTGGTCATCTCAGAAGAATAGGAACCCATCACCAGCCCGAGACAAGCACACGAGGTCGGGACGGTCCCGACCGGATACGGGCCCTTGCCTGCCCGAGTGAGGCCTTCCTACGCCTACTGCGCGCGATTGGGGCGCAGTGTCCAGGTGACGGTCGTCTCGGCGGTGGTATCGCCCGCTTCGTCCCGAAGAGTGACCGAGACGGTGAACACCGGACGTTTGCCCTCGTCGAGCTCGGCGACCACCTCGGCGGCGGGGCGTTCGAGGCGGGCCTCGGCCGTGATCGGGCCGCGCGCGATCTTGACGTAGCGGATTCCGGCGTCGACGGCGAGCGGGGTGGCCCGGTGGAGTCGGTTGCCGAACGCGGCGATCACGATCGCTCCCGAGGCCGACTCGGCGAGGGTGAACATCGCGCCGGCGTGCGGGGCCGCGATGTGGTTGTGGTGCGCCGGGTCGTCGGGCAGGCGCAGCACCGCGCGGTCGGCGGCGAGTTCGAGGAATTCCAGGCCGAGCGTGCGGACGAAGGGCACGGAGGCGCGCAAACCCTCGGCGACGGCGTCGAAGTCGATTGTGGACGCGGTTTCGGGTGCCGCGGTCTCGGGTGCCGCGATCTGCGGGGATTCGGTCATGGCCCGATGCTACCGGCAAGTAACTTCGTTCGGAGCGAGCGACCTGCCGGGCATTTCCTTCACCCGGTGAATCTGTTTGACTGAGTCACATGAAATTCGTGTGCATCGAACGCCCGGAACCCGGCGTCGCGACCGTCTCGCTCGACCGACCGGATCGCCTCAACGCCCTCTCGCCGACCCTGGTCGAGGACGTCAAGGAGGCTTTTCGCGCGTTGCACCGCGAGCGCGACGTGCGCGCGATCGTGCTCACCGGGCGAGGCCGCGGTTTCTGCTCGGGCGCCGACCTGTCCGGCGACCCCGATCCCGCGCCCGACACCGAGGGCCGCGGCCGGGTCGGGCTCGTCTACCGGACCCAGGAGCACCTCGCCGAGATGATCCTGGCGATCCACGAGTGCGAGAAGCCGGTGATCGCCGCCGTGCACGGCGCGGCCGTCGGCGGTGGGCTCGCCCTGGCCCTGGCCTGCGACCTGCGGGTCGCGGACGCCACCGCCCGGTTCGGCTCGGTGTTCATCAAGGTCGGCCTGTCCTCGGCCGACGTCGGTACCAGCTACCTGCTCCCCCGCCTGGTCGGGCCGACCCGGGCGGCCGAACTGATGCTCACGGGCCGCCACTTCGACGCGGCCGAGGCCGACGCGTTCGGTCTGCTCAATCGGCTCGTGCCGGCCGGCGAACACCTGACCGCCGCGCTCGACCTCGCCCGGGCGATAGCGGCCAACAGCGAGTACGGCGTATGGATGACCAAGAAGGGCCTGTGGTCGGGCGTCGCCGCGACGTCGCTGCGCCAGCAGCTCGAATTGGAGAACCGCACCCAGGTGTTGGGCACCTTCACCGGCAACATGACCGAGGCCGCCGCGGCCTTTCGCGAGCGGCGCGCACCGGTGTGGAGCGACATGTGAGACCGGGTCATCCCTCGGCCGGCGGGTCCGCGGACCAACGCAACACCCGACCGCGCGCGGCGGCGCTCGGATTCGCGGTCAGCCGGATCTCCTCGACCGTGTGCCCGCCCTCGTGGCGCCGCGCGCGGGTGAGGTAGCCGGCCGTCTCCAGCTCGGCCAGGTAGCCGGCGATCGACTCCGGACTCTCCCCCGGCCTGGCGCCAAGGGCGCCGGGATCGGGCCGGGCCCCGTCGGGCAACAGCAGCAGATACACGGCCAGGCCCCGCGCGGGCACGCTCAGCCGAGCATCCCCCAGGAGAGCGTCGGCAGACCCGAGCCCCGACCCGCCTTCCTCGCCCCAGATACGCCTCATCACCCCAGTCTCGGCCCGCGCGCACCCCGGCACCGCGGACCGCACAACCCCTCCACATCCGGGTGACCGAACGTTTGCCCGGGTTTCGAGGCGCCCGGTGACGACGGCGCGAACGTCGAACGGAGGGCCCTGACGCGACCCGGTTCCCGGCACGCCGAATTGCCGACGGATCGGGATCGCCCGGATCGAGGCGCGCCGACCCCACGCCGGGCGCCCTGCCGACCCGGGCGCTCGACCGCCGTGCGAGCTACTGCTCGCTGCGGCCGGGTTGTGCGTGGTACGGCTGCGCATCCCCCGGGGCAGCCGGATCGACGCGCGCTCGCCCGGACCGGCGCGTGGCCGACCACCGCCCCGACCCGGTCGGCGCGAGCGCGCGCCGAGGGCGAACCGTTCGGGGCCGTGCCGCGGCT
>NZ_WWJX01001087.1 GCF_009865215.1 Streptomyces sp. SID3343
GGCCTCGAAGTCGCGTCGGATCAGGTCCGGGATCCGCGGGTGGGCCCCGTCGCCGAGGGTGGTCACCGGCCTCCAGGGACGTGGTTGGCAGGCCACCAGGCCCAGTTCGCGCATCAGGGCCCGCACCGACTCGGGCGAAACGGCCTCGCCGGAGCGCGCCAGGACGGCGTGCACACGGCGATATCCGTACGTCTCGTGGTTCGCCGTGAAGATCTCGCGGATCATCGTCTTGAGGCGTGTTCGTCGGTCGGCGGTGACGGAGGCGGGTCGGTCACGCCATTCGTAGAATCCGGATCGGGACACCCCCAACCATCGGCACATGTCGGCGATGTGAAATTGGGCCTTCTCCGCTTCGACGAGCGCGTATCGCGCGCTCACCCCTGTTCGCGTGCGAAGAAGGCGGACGCTTTTTTCAGGAAGGCGTTCTCCTCACGGAGCTTCCTGACTTCCCGTTCGAGCTGCAGCTCGCGGTCCGATTTCGCGTCGCCCGGGGCTTCGATGTCGTCTTCTCCGGCGAGGCGATGTTCTTTCACCCAGCCCCTGAGCGTGGAGTCGTTGATTCCGAGCTCGGCGGCGACACGAGAGATCGGACGTGGACCGTCGATCACCATGCGGACGGCCTCGTCCCTGAACTGCTGTGGATACCTTGGTGGCACGTTCTCTCTCATTTCCGGATCTCATCAACCCTACGCGGGCCACTGTCCGGAAGAAATAGGGCACCTCAAGTCCCCTCGTGGGAACCGGACCCGGACCCGGACCCGGAACCGGACCCGGAACCGGAACCGGACCGGACCTGGAACCGGCACCGAACCCGGACCCGAGCAGTGCGGCCCGCTCCGGCGGCGAGGCCGGTCGGCAGGTCCACCGGGATCGTTTCCACGCCTTCGGCGACAACATAAGGCTCCTTGTCGTCGGTGCCACGAAGCCGCCACGCAGCAACCGCCAAGTGGCCAAAGGGCAATGGCCGACCCGGACGGAAGCGCTCCCATCAAGCGCAAGCACCACACCCACGCACCGCCCGTACACGGCGCACGCACCGCCCGTACACCGCGCCGCCCACCCATCGCCCACGCACCGCCCGCGCGTAACCCACCCCCGCCGTCCGCCGAATCTTCCCAGGTACCGCCGCTGATCCGAGCCCGAGACCGTAACGCGTTCCATTTCTTGGTCTTCGCTCTGGTAGTGCGCTACCGGCCGGTACTAAGGTCACTCCACGCGTGGGCCCGGGGGGCCGTCCCTTCCCCCTGGTCCGGCGCCTCTGCACGGCTGCGTTGCCCGCGTTTCCCCGTTACCGGCGTTCCTGTACGGCGTTCCCGCACCGCGTTCCCACCGCGTTTCCGCAACGCCCGTATCCCCCACCGGGCCCGCGTATCCGCGTATCCGCATGGTTCGCGTATCCACATGGTCCGCGTTTCCCGCGTCACCAGCGTTGTCCCCGTACCTCGATAGACCGACGCTCGTCGAGGAGGCCGCATGTCTTCCGCCACGACCCCATCGGGCGCCCCGCCAGCGAGTGATCCCGAGCCTCGCCCCGCAACCTCGGCCGGCGTGCCACCGTTCCTGCGTGGACTGTGGAATCGCCGGTTGGACCGCTATCCGGCCAACGGGCCGCGCATCTTCTTCCTGACCATCGTGGTGCTGGGATCGATCGTCCTGTACTACGAGTTGTACATCCAGTACGCCGTGTCGACGCTGATGATGCACCACTTCGGCATGTCGTTCATGTACGCGACGATGATCTCGGTCATCGGCAACCTCGTCGGGGCGTTCGCGTCCCTCGCCGCAGGGCTCGCCGACCGGTGGGGCCGAGCGAATCTCGTCGTGTACGGCCTGCTGCTCACGGGTCTGCTCGTGTTGTTCGCGTTGCCCAACGCGGACAGCAAGGGCTGGTTCATGTTCTTCATGGCCCTTGTGAACGTGGTCGAGGGCATGGCCCTCGTCGCGACCCCCGCGCTGATCCGTGACTTCTCGCCGCAGGTCGGCCGGGCCGGCGCGATGGGGTTCTGGACGTTGGGCCCGGTCCTGGGCAGCCTCGTGGTGACCTCGGTCAGCAGCAATACGCTGGACACGAGCAGTTGGCAGGACGAGTTCCGTTTCGCGGGCTACGTCGGCCTCGGGGTGTTCGTGATCGCCCTGCTCGGACTACGCGAGTTGTCACCGCGGTTGCGCGACCAGTTGATGGTGTCGCTGCGTGACAAGGCCCTGGTCGAGGCCAGGGCCCGGGGCCTGGACGTCGAGGCCACGCAGAAGAACCACTGGCGCCGGATGATGCGCCTGGACATCCTGCTACCGGCGCTGGGCATCAGCCTGCATCTGATGTTCTACTTCACGGTCGTCGGCAACCTGGTCGTCTACTACTCGACCGTCTTCGGGTACTCCGAACAACGGACGAACGCCCTCGCCAACTGGTACTGGATCGCCAACGCGGTCGCGCTCGTGGTGGTCGGCTTCGTGTCCGACAAGCTCAGGGTACGCAAGCCGTTCATGATCGTCGGCGGTGTCGGCACGGTCGTGTTCACGTTGCTGTTCGCGTTGACCACCGACAACCCCGAGACCGGCTACTACACCTTCGCGTGGTTGCTCGTCGGGATCGGGGTGTGCAGTGGCCTGACGTACGCGCCGTGGATGGCCGGCTACACCGAGACCGTCGAGAGGCACAATCCGGCGGCGACCGCGACGGGGCTTGCGGTGTGGGGCTGGACCATCCGCATCGTGGTGTCGGTGTCGGCCGTGTTCACGCCGCTCATCGTCACGTCGGCGACGCCGCTGGTGAACCACGGCGAAGAGGTGGTCGCCGCGCAGGCGGACGCGGGGCCCGCGCTGGATCTGGTGATGAAGGACCCGGCGCTGTTCGTCCAGCTGTCCAAGTTCCCCGACCGCACGTCGATCCCCATCGAATTGCAGGTCAAGGCGCTGCAACTGGCCGGTGGCGACATGAAGAAGCTCGACCTGGTCGAGCAGAAGCAGGCATCGCTCGCGATCCTGATCGACCACGGTGAAGAGGTGCAGAAGGCCAAGGACCGGGCGGACGACGAGTGGATGCGTTGGTGGTGGCTCACCCTGGCGTGCCAGGCGCTGTTCATCCCGTGCGTTTTCGTGATGGCCGGCCGTTGGAACCCGCGCAAGGCCAAGGAGGACGAGGAGGCGCACACTCTCCGCGTCCAGGAGGAACTGGCCGCGATCCGCGCCGCGGAGAAGGGCAGCTTCCAACCCGTCTGACGGGACGACGTCGGTAGGCGCCTCGACCACGCCCACACCCATGTCCGAGGCGGGGTCCACGTCAGGTCACCCGAAGGGCGCTCTCAAGCAGCCCCGAAGCACCGCGAAGCACTCCGAAGACTCCGAAGCACCATGTGAGCGACCGCGAAGCATCACGTAAGCGACCGCGAAGCGCCACACAAGCAGCCCGCGAAGCACCACGTAAGCGACCGTGAAACGCCGAGGGCCGGCGCCGCACAAGTGCGGCACCGGCCCTCGGTCGTGCTGATCGGTGAAGATCAGAGGCGGTTGATGTTCTCCGCCTGGAGGCCCTTCTGGCCCTGCACGACGTCGAATTCGACGGCTTCGCCCTCGACGAGCTCACGGTAGCCGTTGCCCTGAATCGCGGAGAAGTGGGCGAAGACGTCGTCGCCGCCACCGTCCTGCGCGATGAAGCCGAAGCCCTTTTCCGAGTTGAACCACTTCACGGTTCCGGTAGCCATAATTTTCTCCCTACATGTGGGCCGATGAACGAATCCACACTTCGTGAATCCGGGCGTCGCCGCGTTTTTCGCCCTCATTTCGGAAGCTACCGAAATGCAAAATGCACCTGTAGTGAACAGCTCTACAGGCGCACTCAGAAGATGATGCGAACCACAACTGCAACAGGCTTCAGACTAACACAGGACGAGACCGAGGACGAGTCCTGCCACAGAACGACGACTACGGGCCACTTTCTGCCCTGTTCTGCCTACCTGTGTCGCGCACTCTGATCGACCCCGGCGCCGAAGACAGCCCATCGAGCAGTCGCGCGCGCCATACCCAGCCATGATCAATCCCAAACCAATTGATCTGGACACCGTGGCCGCCGAGATGTCACGCTGACCTCGCGAGCCCCACGCGTCCACGCGGGCGGGTCCGTCGCCTCTCGCCCCGCCTTCCCGCCAGGACGCCCGTGTAACGCCTCGCCCGCCCCCGCCGCCTTGTGCGCCCCCGCGACCGTGCCCATTGCCGCCGGTCGCCGTGTCTGCCCCGCGCTTCCCACTCGCGCGACCCCTCGCAGAACGCCCCGCGTCCGTTCCGCCCCGCCGTCTCGCCCCTGGGCACCCCGGCCACCGCGCACGCGACCGGCGGCGCACCCCTGCCTTGCCCCGTCCGCCTTGCCCCCGCTTTGCCGTGCCTGTTCGGCCCGGCCCGTTCGGCCTTGCCGCGTCCGTCCTGCCGCGCCGGCCCTGCCGCGTCCGCTTCGCCTGCCCTGATTGCCCTGCCCCGCGCCCCGCCCGCCTGCCCTGCCCTGCGGCGGCAAGCGCGTCCGTGACCGTGAAAGAGCACCGCCGTGTCCGTATTCACCCTGCCCGCGCGCGCCCGCGCGAGCCGGCCTCCCGCGTCCGTCGCCGCGATCGCGGTTCTGGCCTCCGCCGGGTATCTGATGGCCAACCTGCTTCCCGTGTTCCTGGCCGCGGTACGCACCGGCCTCGGCCTGTCCCCCGCCGCGGCCGGCGCGGTGGGCACGGCCGTACTCCTCGGCTCGGCGCTGGCCGGGGCCGCGGCCACCCGGGCGGCCGGTCGAGCGGGGCGCGCCCGGCTCGCCCGGGTCGGGCTGCTCGGCATGGTCGGCGGTTTCGCGGTCGCCGCGCTCACCGGCTCGACCTGGCTCGCGGTCACGGGCTCGGTCCTCGGCGGCGCCGGCAGCGGGATCGCGCTCACCGTGGCGACCGCCGCGATGGCCGGCACCCCCGACCCCGGC
>NZ_WWJX01001088.1 GCF_009865215.1 Streptomyces sp. SID3343
CGACCTCGGTGTTCTCCTCGACGTCGAGGAGAACACCGAGGTCGTCGGCTCAGGCAGGGACGACATGCCCAGACGATGAGCGAGACACGCCCACCCCGCCACTTCAAGGACGGCGACGTGCCTTTACGGAGCAAAGGTCGTTGGGCGGTCAACTCGTGAGGGAGTGTGAACGTCGGGCGCGGACAGATCCCACCGTCGATCCGCGGTTCTACAAGAGACTGCTCGAGTTATTCCAGGAGGGCGCGGCCGGCATCCGGAGCGTGGGCCACCAGGCGGTGGCCGATCTCGTCGCCGATGCCCGTGGCCACGGCCGCCAGCAGCAGACCGGACAAAGCGACGGCCAGTCGTCGGTGTCGCGACGCGGGACCGGTCGGGGTGGGCTCGGGTTCGGGGTCCGGGTGTTCGGGCGGGGTGCTCACGGTGTTCTCCGATGCTCGGTTTTGTCGGGTGTCGGCGACGAGCGTCGGACGGGTGGAGGGTGCTGCGGTAGCGGCAACGGCCGTTGCCGGCACATCGGCAACACGTTTGTGTATTGCGGCATCCCGGCCGCCTTGTCGTGGCGTTGAATCAGGGGGTGACGAAGAGTGCGACGCCCGCATGAGCGGGGACGAGAGCCGGGGCGTGCCGGGTCGGGACGCGGTCGAGCCGGACGCGGCGCGCTACGGGGCGGCGATACAGGCATGCTTCGCACGCGCCGGCGTCGCGCAACGCGAATTCGCGCGGAAGGCGTTCGTCGACGCGTCCGCGGTCACCCGCTACTTCAAGGGACAACGCGTCGCGCCCTGCGACTTCCTCGACAAACTCGCGGCCTTCCTCGCCGACCGCGGCACCCCGCTCACGCCCGAGGAACGCGAGAACCTCGAGCGCTTGCGCACCGCAGCCCTGGCCGGCAGCACCCGACAGGGCAATCAGATCCTGTACTGGAAGGAGGAGGCCGCCCGACTGGCCGCCACGAAGGAGGCCCTCACCGCGCGATGGCACGAGGAACACGAACGCGGCGTACTCGACCGCCAACGGGCGGCCGAGACCCTGGGCGCCTTCGAACTCGAACTCGCCGAACTCCGCGAACGCCTCGAACACACCGAGACCACCCGAGCCCAGGCCCAGACTCAACGCGACACCCTGCGCGGCCGGGTCCGCGAACAGGACCGACAACTCCACGCCTCCACCGCCATCATCCGCGAGCAGGACGGTGAACTCGCCGAACACCGCGCCACGATCGAGGAACTGCGCCGGGAGATGGGCGTCCTGCGCCACCAAGTCGACGTCCTCGGCGAGGAGGAGTGGCGGACCCCCTTCGCCCGAGAGCGTGTTGCGCAGGTGGCAACACAGGTCACGGCGGGTATCCGGGGGAGTTCGGTGCCCGGGTCTCGGCCGCTTCTCGGCGGGGAGGGCGGCGTCACGACCCTCCGGTACGGGTATGGGGTTTCGACCCGTCCGGCGGCCGAGGTGTCGCCCGACCTCTTCGCGGAGACGTGCCGGTGGGCGGAGGACGAGGGCCGCGGACGTCGGGCACGGATGGACCCCGCCGCCGATCCGCGGCTCTACAGGAGACTGCTCGCCTTGAGGATTCTGGCGTTGTGCCTCGGTGTGACGACCGCGGTCCTGCTCACACTCGCGGCGCGACTTCCCGGGGAGGTCTGGCCCGTCGCCTCGTGCTGCTCGCTGGGCGTGTGCGTCGTCACCGTGGTCGTGTGGTCGAGCGTGCGCATCCTCCCACATCCTGGAGCAGAGGCGAAGTGGTCTTGGCGGAACCCGGGCCGATCAGGAAATCCAGGATGAGAATCGACGATCACGAACTTGCGGATCTCGTCCGGCAGGCACGGAACACGCAACCCGATTAATCGAGATCCGGGACGACGGCGTCCAGCTTCGGACACGGGGGGCCTCTACGTCACCGTGCGGGGCCCGGTGGAGCCACGAGAACACATACACGACGCCCGTCCCCGATAGTAGTGATCAAGCCCCGCCGTGTGGAAGCTCCACCTTGCGAGCGCGCGGTGGCGGCTGGCGGACTGCGATCACCCCGCTCTATCAGTCAGTTGTCGAATCGAAATCCGCGAATTTGGAACCCAGATCGCAGTCAGAACCGCCTGCGGACCGACAGTTCACATTTTCGACCTCGCGCACCCTGACCTTCCGCAGGGCGGGAACGAATTGCGGGCGGTCGGCGGCCTGTCCCTCGGTGAGTGTGAAGGCCAGGGGACGGCAACGCTGATCGCACGCCAGGTGGATTTTGCAGGTCAACCCGCTGCGCGAGCGGCCCAACGCCGCCGCCTTCAGCCTCGCCCGGCGCCGACGCCGGACCCGACGCCGTTCGACCCGGGCGGGGTCGTCGTCCCGCCCGGCATGCTCCTTTTGCGCTTTCCGGGATCCCCCTTTGTCCGGTCGGCGGCCTCCTCCAAGGCCGCGAGGACCTCCTCGCCCACCCGCATGCCGGCCGCGTCCTGGTGGGCCCGGACGACCGTGGAATCCATCAGGGCCTCGAAGACACCCGCGTCACGCCACTGGGAGAAGCGCTCGTACACCGTCGACCAAGCCCCGAACTCCCGCGGCATCTCCCGCCACTGGCTGCCGGTGCGAAATCGCCAGACCACGCCCTCGAACTGCTCCCGCAACCGCTCCGGATACGGCCCGAACCTGCCTATCGACAGGAAAGGCTCGATCAACTCCCACTCGACATCGCTCAGTTCACGTCGCGCCACAGCAGTGTTCTACCAATTCACGAGCAGCTTCGATCACAACTCCGTACAGGCCCTAGCAGGGGCCGGGAGTCAGTACCCGACGTACAGGTCCCAGTCCCAGAGCGACTCCTGGCAGCTGTAGATCTTCCACATCTTGGCCTTCTGGCCGTCCCTCCCCACACGCTTGCACTCGCTGTGGGTCCAGTAGTCGTCGTAGAACACCATCTCGCCCATCGTGGCGGCCGCCGAACCGGCCTGGGTCGCAGAGGCCGAGGCTGCCTGTGCGGGGACGGCGAGCCCACCCACGAGGAGTGCGGATCCCAGCGTCACGCTGGTAAGGGAACTTGCGGATACGCATCGGTCTTCCTTTCGGTGAGGCGCTCCCGGAAGCTGGTAGCACGGGCACCGCACCACCGAGGCTCAAGGCCCTAGACACAGTCCGGCAACCCTTTGCGCTGTCCGGGACATGTCCCGGACAGGAACGTCGGACGAGTGTGGGACGGCCGCTTCCCGCTGTTCTCCCGCGCGCGGAGCCCCTCGCGACCGGTCGAGGTGCGGCGCCTGCGCCTGCTGCGCGACCCGGACGCGCCCGAGCTGGGCGAGGACGACGACGCCCCGGACTGACCTGGGCATCCTGGGCTACGCGAGTGTGTCGCCCTCGCCGAGATCCCACCTTGGGCGTGAATCCGGGAAGATGACGACGGCTTGCGGAGAGTGCGGGGCCTGGAAGTGCCGTGAGTGCTTTCCCGACGGCCCGCGTCCCTCCGACACCCTGTGCGCGAAGTGCAACCGGATGAAGTGCGCCGACTGCCATGCCTGCGGATGTACTCCCAAGTGCCTGAGTCGCGCCGGCCGCCCGCACCGGCCGCCGTACATCGTGCTCGGGCTGGAGGGCTCTGCTCTGGCGCTCGCGTGGGGCGCGAACGCCGACCCTGCGCTCGCCGAGCACACCGACAAGCTCGTCATCGTCCTACCGGTTCGCGGCTTCGCGAGAGGTGATCCGGTTCGTGCGACCGACCGCGCGGCCCACCGCGTTGCGCACCGCGAGGCCCGGCCGGGTGCGGGGCACCAAGAGCCTGGAGAGCAGACCCACGCGTCGCTGCCGCGGACCCACCTCACGGCGGAGTCGCGACTCGTAGGCGGCGAAGGCGCGGGCGTGATCACCGGGATGGGCGGCGAGTTCTTCGGCGAGGGCGTACGCGCCCGCCATCGCCATGCTGGACCCGTCGCCCAGCAGGGCTGTTGCCGCCGCCGCGTCGCCGAGCAGTACGACCCGTCCGCGGGACCACGAGGGCACCCGGATGGTGGTCAGGGGGTCGAAGAACGGAGCCGGGTGGTCGAGGAACGCCGCCACGAGTTCCGGTGCTCGCCACCGCACGTCGGCGTAGGCATCGGCCACAGCCTGCTTGTGAAGGGCGATGTTCTTGCGGTCGTGGGGCGCCGGCTGTGCGGCCCGGAAGGTGAAGATCGCGAGCGGAGTGGTCCGCGAGGGGTGGACGACCAGCATCCGGTTCGGCACAGTCAGCATCGTCATCTCGCTCGGGTCCTCGATGGCGTCGGGTTCCAGCGGCACGGTCGCGCCGTACAGGCCCAGGTCGCTCGCGAACTGCCGCTCGGGTCCGAATACCTGGCGCCGTACGGTGGAGTGCATCCCGTCGGCACCGACTACCAAGTCGAAGCGCCGTGGCGCGGACCGCCGGAAGGTGACATCGACCCCACCTGCGTCTTGGTCGAGAGCGGTGACCGTGTCGTCGAACAAGAACTCGGCCTCGGGCTGCGCCGATCGATGGAGCACCTCGGACAGGTCGGCTCGGGTCACCTCGACCGTCGGCGCATCGTCCGAGGTGAGCGGGAGTTGCAGGATTCGCCTGCCGCCGGGGTCGAGCAGGGTCAGTGACCGATTGCGGGTGGCGAGCCCGCGAAGCTGCGGGAGGATGCCCATGCGGTCGGCGACCGGAATCGCGGGCCCCTTGACGACGATCGCGCTACCACCGGAGCGCAACTTCCGGGCATGTTCGACGACCGTCGGCCGGTAGCCGTTCCGGGAGAGCCAGTACGCGAGCGCGGGGCCGGCGATTCCTGCACCGACTATCAGCACCTCGGGCTTCTTCATGACGATGACCTCTCGGAGTGTCGACGACCGGGTCCCCGGCGGGTGCCGGGGCCGGGTCTCAGGGCGCGGCGGCACGGGGCAGCGCAATCGGACCAAGGTACAAAGAATTTTGTACCTCAGTGCAGCACATCCTTCAGGTACAATTCAAGTTGTACCTGAAGGGAGTGTGCCGCGTGGCCGGGAAGAACCTGGTCGGCCCGGAGGCCGATGCGCTCGATCTGGGTGTGGTGTTTCGCGCCCTCGCCGACGAGAACCGTCGTTCGGTGTTGACGCAGTTGGCCGCCGACCGCAGCGATAACGAGCGAGGCTGCAACTCGTTCGATCTTCCGATCTCGAAGCAGAACCAGACCCACCACTTCCGCGTCCTGCGCGAGGCAGGTCTCATTGACGAGATCGACTACGGCAACCGCAAGGGCATCCGTCTACGACGCGCGGACATCGAGAAGAGATTCCCCGGACTGCTGGCCCTCCTGGGAGCAGAGCCTCCGGGCGATACCGCTCCTCGCCAGGAAGTGTCTTCAATCTGCTCGGGTTGAGG
>NZ_WWJX01001089.1 GCF_009865215.1 Streptomyces sp. SID3343
GGCAGCACGACAAAGCCCCGGATCATTTTCATGATCCGGGGCTGTGACCTGGGTGGGCGATACTGGGATCGAACCAGTGACCTCTTCGGTGTGAACTACCCGCATTGAGATCGCTGAGGGCTACAGCGCAGGTCAAACGCCATCTCGCGTCTCTGACGGTCGGGTAACGTCGCCGTGGCTGCTGTACTTTGCTGCGGTACAGCAACGGATGGTTCGTCCAATCAGAGTTGGACCTGTTGCACGCGCAACGGCATGCGTGTACCCATGACCCCCGAACCCCTCACAACACGCCGCAACTTCAGGCTTTGCCCCTTGCCCCAGGCTCGTCCTGCGGCACCAAAGAAGCGAGTCGACCGTGTTGCAGCAGTGTTTGTGACCGTAGCCGCGCACTGAGGCTGTCTCGTTTGCGCGATTCGTCACTAGTTCGAAGCTCACCGAAGATGCCCTTGCATCGGGCTTTCCATCTCCTCTGGGCGGCATGGAGCTACGATCAAGCGGTGGAGACGGGGGAGCTGAGTACCTACCTAGTCGCCCTTATCGCAGTGGGGGGAACTCTGCTCGGTGCTGCGGTCGCAGGCCTTATGCAGACTCGCCAGGCGCGACAGATGAGAGGCTGGCAACGAGAAGACCTGCGGCGACAAGAAAGCTTGGCGCTTGTGCAGTCTTCGAGCGCCGCGTTCGAGCAGCGAGAACAAGTTCTGTGGCATGAACGCCGTGCTGTGTACGCGCGTTACATAGAGGCCGTCGACGCATGGATGGCGGCTATCCAGGATCTCCGTGATTCTGGCGGGCTCCAGTCGCTCACTACCGGCCCTATCACCACGACTGAGCAGGCGCGCCTGGCTTCGCCCCTTGCGGCGGCCCAGATAGACGCCTCCAGCAACTTCAAAACAGCCAGCAACGAGATCACCATGTTGGCAGGGAGTCTGGTGGGTCCGGCCGCAACCGACCTCCAGTCCGCGCTGTTCAACGCAGCCCGGTCATGTCTCACGGGGGGAAATGAGCTACCTCAGGTGGCCACGGCCCGAGGGCACGTTATGCGGATGATGCGGCAGGAGCTCACCGAGACGTTCGTTGGCGATCGACACGCCACCCACCCTGCCCGGCGTCGGTCCGCTGGTACGGACCCAACACGTGGCGCGCCTCAGGGAACGACCTGAGGCTCGACTCAGTAAGGGAGTCGGCCCGCACGGTAATCTGGCAGTTGGGTCTTCGGCTCGGATGATGGGAGAGCAAGTGAGCGGGGCTAGCCCACGCGGTACGTACCTCACCGTTGCCGATGTGCTTCGACGTGAACTGGATACTTCGTCTGCTACGGACGTTTTGCTCTCCGAGTCAGGGATCCAAGGACGCTTCGGTGTCTCGCGAACCACCGCACGCCGTGCGCTTGCCGTTCTAGCCGAGGGTGGGTTGATCGAACCCCGGAAGGGCATCGGGTGGCAGCCACGTCATACGTCGAGCCAACCCCTGAAGCCTCTTTATCAGAGCATCGCCAACGACATCATCGACGCAGTTCGGCGTGGGGAGATAGCGATTGGCGGCTCGATCCGGAGTGAAGCTGATTTGGCGAGGATGTTCGGGGCTTCTCGCGGCAAAGTGCGGCAAGCGCTGGCGCACCTGGAGGGCGCAGGCATTCTGACAGCGGTACCGGGCAAGGCTCGCCGTCTTTCCGCCATTCCCGGCGACGTGCGCGAGGCGGATAGCGGCGACCCCGACCGCTCTCGTAGCCTCGAATGATGGAGCTGACGGATTGGGCGTACGAGCTTGCCGGGAACGTTCTAGCGGACGTCTTGCCCCGGCGTTGGGAGCACTCCAAGGGAGTTGCGGCCTGCGCCCAGAAGTTGGGGCCCATGCTCGGTGGCGACGCTGAACTGCTCTACGCGGCTGCTGTCCTTCACGACATCGGCTACGCCCCTGACCTGGCTCAGACAGGGTTCCATCCGCTGGACGGTGCGCGCTTCCTTCGGGATCGTGTGAGTGCCGACGAACGAGTGACGAACCTGGTGGCCCACCACTCCTGCGCGCTGCTCGAAGCGGAAGAGCGCGGTTTGCGTGCCGAGTTGGCTGGTGAGTTCCCGACCGAGCGTGATGACCTGGTCGACGCCCTCATCTACTGCGACATGACGACGACGCCCGACGGGGCTGTGACCAGTCCTCCGGATCGCGTTGCCGAGATCGTCGGACGGTACGGGCCGGAGAGTCTCATCGGCCGCTTTATCCGTCGGGCCGAGCCGGAAATCTACGCTGCGGCGGCTCGGGTCGA
Source organism: Streptomyces sp. SID3343 (assembly GCF_009865215.1). Taxonomy (GTDB): domain Bacteria; phylum Actinomycetota; class Actinomycetes; order Streptomycetales; family Streptomycetaceae; genus Embleya. The sequence goes on from NZ_WWJX01001089.1 coordinate 2,264, forward strand.
TCGGCGCCTCTTGGAGTACCGACCGTAGCGCTACCCGATGTATGGCTTCGAGTTGTGTGTGAGTCCATGTGTGATGCGCAGACGGATCGACTGATGAATGTTGAGCGCGTCCAACTCGTGCGTGTCCACCCAGCGGACTGCCTTCGATTCGCTGCTCGTCCGCAGCTCGCCGCCGACTGGCCGGGCTCGGAAGCACAGTGAAAACTGCTGACGCACCTCACCATCGTCGTACGCCATGACGTGGTGCGGATCGGTGTACGTCCCCACCAGATCGAGCACTTCAACGTCGATCCCGGTTTCCTCCCGAACCTCCCGGACGACAGTCTCGGCGATGGACTCCCCGACGTCATGGCCGCCGCCGGGGATAGCCCAGAGGTCGTTGTCAGTGCGATGGATCATCAGTAGGTGTCCGCGCGCGTCAACCACGACTGCGGTCACGGACGGCACAACCGAGTTCGCCACCGGCGCCGCGGGATCGTGGAAGTAGTCGATGCGGGACATCAAGCGTCTCCGAAGTCGGTAGGGCTGGACAGCGGACGGGCGTCGGACCACACCCGATCGATGCTCTCGGCATACGTCGCGAACATCGTTCCCTGGGGCAAGCGTCGAATGTGCAGCACGGGAGCAAGGTATGCACCGACTCCGTGCACATGCGTGTTGACGAGAAGCTCGTCATCCGCACGGTAGATCGAGTTGTAGAGCACGGTGCCGTGCACGCGGAACTCGACGCCGGGCAGGTCGAACAACTTCGAGTAGTTGACCAGCGCGTTCCGGATCTTGCTCGCCATGGCGCCGTGGATGCCCTCATCGGCGCCCCGCTGCGCGACCGCCGTACTCTCCGGGTCGCCGAGCAGGAATCGCACTCTGGCGCCAGCTTGCGCCTTCTCTTGGACAGTCCGTAAGAACAGCGGATCCTCCGAGAGCCAGAACCCGGCGTAGACCAAGACGTCCAGATTCTCGACTGCTCGACCGTAGAGGTCGGTCCATGCGCTGTTCGGGACAACCGAACGATGCGGGTAGAGCGATACCAGCTCGGCTTGGCCAACTTCCGTGGTCGCTTGCGGGCCTTGCTCGTCTGCCCACAGGTACGAAACGTCGCGTCCGAGTACGGACGCCAGGGCATACCTGTTGCGTCGATGAGGCGGCCGTCCGGCCACCCACTTTTCGATCGTCTTGGGATCAACTCCCACGCGCGCGGCGATCGTTGAGAGATCGAAGTCGCTGCTGAGAATGGCCGCCCGTAGGCGCTCGTTCGACACGTCCAACCCCCTTGGCGTTCCGGAACGTTGTCGACAGTAGGCGCAGACGTCCCGAAGTGGCCATAGGCCGGGGTGATCACGTCCCGGCGGCCTGCGACAACGTTGGGTCATCGGCAGAGACGCCGAAAGAAAATTCCGAACGGACTTGACGCGGCCTAGTCGGCGCGGCAATCTGAGATACATGTTCGACATGTATCGCATGTCGAACTAGCTCCCCAGAGATGGCATGGGTGGTCTCTATTTGGGCTGCTCAGGCGCATTTTCGACTTGTACGACCGCACCATCAGGAGCCCCGGACAGAGGGGGCTGAGGGTCCCGGGTCCTTTGCATCCCGGAGGGCAACAGGCTGAAAGGCCGTCCCTGCCTGTAAGCGGGAGCGCGCTCTCGTAAGGGGACAACGCACACGATCTCGATGTTGACGCGCTGGTCAAGCCGCGCGTAGCTCACCACTCGCCCTTCGGGGCGGGGCACACCGATGTGTGCCGGGGCGACTGCCGCCCGACCAAGGAAAGGCAGTCGCCCCGTGGGTCGTTCCTTCGAATCAAGGAGTACGACCGTGAGAACCATTGTGAACGGCCGTCTGGCCATTTCGAGCTTCGAGTTCACCGAGTTGGCGCTCGGCGTCGACCCGGAGCTGTTCACCGGTGTCGACGGGGAGTCCGCCGAAGAGCGGGCTGCTCGCGTCGACGCCGCGCACGACATCCTGTCCGTCCTGTGGCACGAGGACCCCGACTTGGCTGCCTACGCCGAGCAGCTGCTCGGCGAGGTGTCGCAGGCCGCGGTCATGCCGAGCCGGTTCGTCGCCCGACGGTGGGCAGCGCAGCCGGCGCCGGTCGTGGCCCGTCGGTTCGTCGCTCGGCGGTGGGCAGCGTGAGCGACACCGTCTACTCGATGCGCGCCGGCCGACAGCTCGACAAGGCCAAAGTCCTCGAAGCGCAGGCCGCCGCGCAGGCAAAGCAGGCCGAATCCGCGCTCGCCCAGGCGGAGGCCGCCGCGCGGATCACGGCGGTTCAGCGCGAGACGGAGCGCACGGCGCGAGAGGGTGCCGAGCAGGACAAGGCCGCTGCCCGCGAGGCGCGCAACCTTCGTTGGCGCAAGCGGCTCGATGCGGTGCTCGTGCGGCGGGACTTCGTGATGGTCACGTCGATGATGGCCGCTTCGGT
>NZ_WWJX01000112.1 GCF_009865215.1 Streptomyces sp. SID3343
CGCGCGGCGGGCGCCGTCGCCTCCGCCTCGGCGAACCCGCGCTCGGCGGCGTCTACCCGGGCGAGCGAGGCGTCCAGGTCGGTTCGCATGTCCCGGGCCCGGGCGTCGGCCCGCTGTTTGTCCGCCCGTACGTCGTCGTCCCCGTCCGCATACGCGGGCACGAGCCCCGCCGCCGCACCCGTGACCACGACAAGGGCGAGGAGGCCGAGTCGCCCGGACCGATTTCTACGCATGATCACATCAGACGGAATAATGTGATCATTTTCCATCATCAACACCGGTATGGAAGTAATACGAACCCGATCGGACGTGCGCCCTGACGCCGTCGCCCGACGCGGCCGGCGGAGCGGAAACCGGCAGGAAAGCAGAGGACGGCCGCCCGGAACGCACGGCGGCCCCGCTTCGCCGAGGCGAAACGGGGCCGTGTGGAACCCGGCCGGGTGGAATCCCACCGTGCGAGACCCGACCGATGGAACCCGACCGCGCGGAATCCGAGCGTGCGGACCCGAGGAGACCGCGTCAGATCTTGAGGTACTTCAACAGCGTGAAGAAGGACGCGATCGCCGACATCAACACGCCGAAGATGATCAGCAGCGGGAACGTAGGCCACAACACCGGTCCCCAACCGATCAACTCGAACGCGTTGAACGACTGGCCGAAGCCCTTCTGGATGCCGAAGTGGAAGCCGAGACTGAGCAGACCCGTCGACAACAGGCCGCCCAGCAGACCCGCGATGGCGGATTCCAGGATGAACGGCAGTTGGATGTACAGATTCGACGCGCCGACGAGCCGCATGATGCCGGTTTCCCGCCGGCGGCTGAACGCGGAAACCCGGGCGGTGTTCACGATCAGCAGGATCGCCACCAACAGCATGAAGAACATGACGCCGATGGCGGCCCATTGAGCCTTTTCGAGCAGCTTGAAGAACGGTTGGAGGATCTTCCGCTGGTCCTGGACGGATTGGACCCCCGGTCGACCGTCGAAGGCGCTCGCGACCACCTGATACTTGGTCGGGTCCTTGAGCTTGACCCGGTAGGAATCCGGCATCTGGTCCGCGGTCACGGTCCCGGACAGCGGGGATTCCTTGTTCTGTTCCTTGAAGTGGTCGAACGCCTGCTGCTTGGTCTCGTAGTACGTCTTCTCGACCAAGGGCATCTTGGAGAGTTCGGCGTTGATCTCTTCGCGCTGGGTGTTGGTCGCCTCACCGCCGGTGCACCCCTTCAGCTTGGGGTCGCTCTTCCCGCACATGAAGATCGAGATCTCGACCTTCCCGTACCAGAAGTCCTTCATCTCATCGACCTGCCGCTGCACCAGCAGACCCGCTCCGGCCAGAGTGAGGGACAGCGCGACACTGACGATCACCGCGATCGTCATGGTCAGGTTCCGGCGGAGGCCGACTCCGATCTCCGAGAGGACGAACTGGGCGCGCATGATGTCCTAGTCGCTCAGGGCACGGCCCCGTGGCCGTACCGTTGTGGTCCGGCGGATCAGTGCTGGTAGCCGTAGACGCCGCGCGACTGGTCGCGAACGAGGCGGCCCTGCTCCAGTTCGATGACCCGCTTGCGCATCTGGTCCACGATGGCCTGGTCGTGCGTGGCCATCAGGATGGTGGTGCCCGTCCGGTTGATCCGGTCGAGCAGCTTCATGATGCCGACACTGTTCTGCGGGTCCAGGTTGCCGGTGGGCTCGTCCGCGATCAGGATCATCGGCCGGTTGACGAAGGCGCGGGCGATGGCCACACGCTGCTGCTCGCCACCGGAGAGTTCGCCGGGCATCCGGTCTTCCTTGCCGCCCAGGCCGACCAGGTCCAGGACCTCGGGAACCACCTTGCGGATGGTGCCGCGCGGCTTGCCGATGACCTCCAGGGCGAACGCGACGTTCTGGTAGACCGTTTTGTTCGGCAGCAGGCGGAAGTCCTGGAACACGGTGCCCACCTGGCGCCGCAACGCCGGCACCTTCCAGTTGGACAGTCGGCCGAGGTCCTTGCCCGCCACGAAGATGTTGCCTAGGGACGGCCGTTCCTCTTTCAGGACCAGCCGCAGGAAGGTCGACTTGCCCGAGCCCGAGGACCCGACGAGGAAGACGAACTCACCCTTCTCCACTTCGAGGGAGACGTCGTGCAACGCGGGGCGCGGCTGCTTCGGGTAGGTCTTGCTGACGTTGTCGAATCGGATCACGGTTGCATCACGGTGCGCCAGTGTAGGGGGCAGGGCATTACAGCGGGGGCACAGAGCAGGCCAAGGGACCCATCCGCCGGGAGCCGGGCGCCCAGGCTCGAACGGAGGGGTCGTCGGGCATGGCCATTCCTGGAGTGTAAGCGGCACAGTGGAAGGCGACGGGAACTTCCCACCACGTCGTGAGCGTTATGTCTGTCGATGCGTGATAGCGGAACAATCGAGGCGGAGGAGTCGAGATGACCGTGGACCGCCTGGTGTGCGCGAACTGTGCGGGCATCGTCGCAGAGGGTCGTTGCCCGGTGTGTCGGGCCAGTCGTCAACGCATGCAGCGCTCCGGTGGACTCAACCCGGCGATGCTCCTGGCAGTGGCGCTGCTCGTGGTGGCGTTCGTGGTCGTACTGGCTCGCCTGAGCGGCTGAGTCCCGCCGCGAAGAGCCGGCGGAGAGCCGGCGCGATCACCGAAGCACCTGCGTGATCACCAAAGCGCCTGCGTGATCAACGAAGACGCCGGGGAATCATCCGCGTGGCGGGCATCGCCGGTGGTGACCGCCTGTAGTACAGCTCACACAGCCCCATAGACGACACGAAGGCCCTGGGTGCCCCCAGGGCCTTCGCTTTGTTCGACGGCGTCCCGCGGACTCCGGAACCCGGGATCGGTCGTGGTCGGCAGCTGTCCGACGTGGACCGAACCGGGCGGGCGCCCCGTACCAGGCGTCGCAGCCGGACAGAAGCCCGACGTCGAACGCCGTTCCGCGGTGCCGCCCACCGTCTTCGGCCCCGAACCGACCGTTTCACAGACACACTCGCGATATTCGCGGTGCGCCCGGCTCGGGACGTTCGGACGGTGGATCAGTGCCCCGGAACCGCCGTGCCGGGGCACAAGTCTGCGAATCAGGCCGCTTCGGCCTGGGTACGACGCCGCAGCCGCGCGGGCAGCACGGTGAAGGTGAAACCACCGGCTGCCATCGCGGCGCCGCCGACGATCAGGAACGCCATGTTGGCGCCGGAACCGGTCGAAGCCAGTTCCTTGTCCTTCGCGACGTTGTTCTGCGTCGACGGGGCGGGCGTGTTGCTCTCGCCGCCACCGAAGTTGCGGACCGGCGCGTTCTGCTGGTCGGTACCGCTGCCGCTGGTCGTGCGGGTGTTGCCACCACTGCCACAGTTCAGGTCGAGACCGCCCGAGGCGTGGGTGGCGTCACACGTGTCGCCGCCGCCCGAGGAGCCCTTGGAGGCGCCGGACGTACCCGTCGTGCCGCTCGTGCTGCCCTTGGAGGCGTTGCCCGAGTTGCCGTTCGAGTTGCCGCGGGACGTGTTGCCGGTGTTACCGGTGGACGTGTTCCCGGAGTTGCCGTTCGACGTACCGGTGGACGTGCCGGCCGAGGTTCCGGCCGACGTGCCTGTCGAGGTACCGGTGGAGGTGCCGGCCGAGGTACCGGTCGACGTGCCCGCCGAGGTACCGGTGGACGTACCCGCCGACGTACCCGTGGAGGTGCCCGCCGACGTGCCCGTGGACGTACCGGTGGAGGTGCCCG
>NZ_WWJX01001090.1 GCF_009865215.1 Streptomyces sp. SID3343
ACTGCGCGCCGCGCTCGTCGCCGGCGGCCTGCGCGAGCCGGCCCGCGTCGAGGCGGAGGTGACCCGGATCCTGAGCGGGCGTCAGATCCGGGAAACACTCGCCGCCTTGGCCGAACCGGCCGCGTCCGTGCGCCTGCACGCTGCGGACGTCACCGACCCCGAGCAGGTCCGCGCGGTCGTCGAGGCGATCGTCGAGCGCTACGGCCGGTTGGACGCGATCGTGCACGGCGCCGGCATCCTGGCGGACCGGCTGCTCGCGGACAAGTCCCCCGATTCCTTCCGCCGCGTGTTCGCGACCAAGGTCGACGGGGCCCGCGCCCTGGTGTCCGCGCTGCGCTCGCTGCGGCCCGGGCTCGCGCCGCCCGGCTTCCTGGTCATGTTCGGCAGCGTGGCCGGCGTGTACGGCAACCGGGGTCAGACCGACTACGCCGCCGCGAACGACGCGCTCGCGACGCTGGCACATGGTTGGGCCGGCGAACAGGGCGACCTGCCCGCGCCGGTCGCCGAACGGGTGGTCACCATCGACTGGGGTCCGTGGGCGGCGGCCGGCGGCGGGATGGTCACTCCCGAGTTGGAGCGCGAGTACACACGGCGCGGGGTGCCGCTGATCGATCCGGCACACGGCGTGGACGCACTGCTCACGGAACTCGCGTGCGGGGAGGCTGCGCAGGCCGTGTACGTGTGTGTACCGCCCACCGGGTCGGTGCCGCCTACCGGGCCCATCGCGTCCGCCGAACCGGACCCGGCCAATGGTTCAACCCCGTCCTCCGGCCCGGTGCCCGCATGACCCGCCCCTCGGGTCCGCGTCCCGACGACGCCGCGATCGTCGGGATCGGCGCGCTGTTTCCCGGCGCGATGGACACTGCGCGGTTTTGGGACCTGATCGTCTCGGGGACGGACGCGATCCGCGACGTCCCGACCGACCGCTGGGATCCCGCGCTGTACTACGCGCCCGGCACGGCCGGCGAACCGGCCCGCAGCGACCGGTTCTACTGCCGGCGTGGGGGCTTCGTCGACGACCTCGCGACGTTCGACCCGACCGCCTTCGGCATCATGCCGGCGGTGGTCGACGGCGCCGAACCCGACCAGCTGCTCGCGCTGCGCACCAGTGCCGAGGCGATCGCCGACGCGGGCGGCGAGGCCCGGCTGCCCGACCGCTCGCGGATCGGCGTGGTGTTCGGGCGCGGCGGCTACATGGGCGTCGCCACCGCGCGGCTGGACCAGCGGGTCCGTACCGCGCACCAATTGGTCCGCATCCTGAGCGAGTTGGCTCCCGACCTCGATCGCGCTCGGCTGACCGAGATCCGCGAGGCGTTTCAGAGCTCGCTCGGCCCCGAACGTCCCGAGGCGTCGATCGGCCTGGTACCGAGCTTCACCGCGTCCCGGATCGCCAACCGACTCGACCTGGGCGGTCCGTCGTACACCGTGGACGCGGCCTGCGCGACCTCGCTGCTCGCCCTCGACCAGGCAATCACCGAACTTCGCTCGGGGCGCTGCGACGCGGTGCTCGCGGGCTCCGTACACCACTGTCACATCGCGACGTTGTGGAGTGTGTTCACCCAGTTGCGCGCACTCAGCCCGAGCGAACGGATCCGCCCGTTCGACCGCGCCGCCGACGGCACGCTGATCTCCGAGGGCACCGGCGCGGTGCTGCTCAAACGGCTGGCCGACGCCGAACGCGACGGCGACCGCGTCTACGCCGTGGTCCGCGGCGTGGGCGTGACCAGCGACGGCCGCGCGGCGAGCCTGATGAGCCCGCTGGTCGCGGGCCAGGTCCGCGCCCTCGAACAGGCCTGGCGCGCGGCGGACCTGGATCCGAGGGCCCCGGGCCTGCTCGGCCTGCTGGAGGCACACGGCACCGGTACACCGGTCGGCGACGAAGCCGAACTGACCACACTGGGACGTGTTTTCGGGCCTCGCGCGGCGAACGACCGGGCCGATGTGGCATTGGGGACGGTCAAGTCCAACATCGGTCACGCGATGCAGGCTTCGGGCATCGCGGGTCTGATCAAGGCCGCGCTGGCCCTGCACCACCGCACGTTGCCGCCGACCCTGCATGTGGAGGATCCGCATCCGGCGTTCGCGCACACGCGGATGCGCCCACAGTCCGACGTCGAGGACTGGCCCGCGAATCCGGCGGGCAGCCGACTCGCGGCCGTGGACGCCTTCGGGTTCGGTGGTGTCAACGCGCACGCCGTGTTGGAGCAGGCCCCGGTCGGGCGCGCGGTGGCCCTGCCCACCCGGGCCGCCGACAGGCCGCCCGCGCTCGTGACGCTCGCCGCCGATTCCCCCGCGGAACTGGCGCAAAGGTTGGCCGAGTTCACTGCCGGTGAGGCCCCGGCCCGCACGACGACCGGCCCGTGTCGGATCGCCGTGGCCGACCCGACGCCCGAGCGGCTGGCGTTGGCCGCGCGGGTCGTAGCGCGCGGTGAGCCGTGGCGCGGCCGGGCCGAGATCTGGTTCACTCCGCGCCCGTTGCTCGGGCCACAGGCCGCCGAGCCCGGGCGGATCGCAATCCTGTTCCCCGGTCTGGAACCGGAGCCACAACCGCGTGCGGACGATCTCGCCGACCTGCTCGGCCGCACTCGCCCCGACATCACCGGCGGCACCGACCTGATCGGGCGCGCGGTGGATGCCACCACCGCCGGCCGCTTCCTCGCCGACGCGCTGCGCCGAGTGGGCGTCACCGCGGACGTCTTGGCCGGCCACAGCGTGGGTGAGTGGACCGCGATGGTGGCGTCCGGGATGTACCCGCGCGCGGCCATCGACACGTTCCTGGCCTCGCTCGGCCCCGACTCGCTCGCCGTGCCCGATCTGATGTACGCCGCGCTCGGATGCGGCGTCGACGCGGCCCGCCGGCACGTGGGCGCGGGACCGGTGGTGGTCTCGCACGACAACTGCCCGCACCAGAGCGTGGTGTGCGGCCCTCCGGAGGCGGTCGGGGCGGTGCTCGAAGGGCTGCGCCGCGAAGGAGTCCTCGGCGGCGAACTCCCGTTTCGTTCCGGGTTCCACACGCCGATGTGGGAACCGTACCTGGGCCAGGCCCGGGACGCGTTCGCGCACCTGCCGCTGCGCGTCCCGCGCATACCGGTGTGGTCGGCGACGAGTGTCGCGCCGTTTCCCGAGGACGCGGACGCCGTGCGGGCGTTGACGGTTCGTCACCTGCTGGAGCCGGTTCGGTTCCGGGAGTTGGTGGACCGGCTGTACGCGAGCGGCGTCCGCGTCTTCGTCCAGGCGGGCGCGGGCAGTCTGGTCGGCTTCGTGCAGGACACCCTGCGGGGGCGGGACGCGCTCGCGGTCGCGGCCAATTCGACGCTGCGGCCCGGCCTGGACCAGTTTCGTCGCGCCGGGGCGGCGCTGTGGGTGGAGGGCGCGGCGATCGACCCGGCGCTGCTCGCCGTTCCCGCTGTGGCCGCCGCGCCCACCCGCTCCGCCGCGACGGCGCGCCTGCTCGATCTCGGTTCGCCGGTGGTCGGGTTGGCCGAGGCGGCCGGGCCGTTGCGGTTGGTCGGCGCGACGCGGGCGGTCCGGGCGTACGACGACCATCCGGTGTTGGCGGCCTTTC
>NZ_WWJX01001091.1 GCF_009865215.1 Streptomyces sp. SID3343
TACGAGATCTTCCGGATGGGCTACTACGGCCTGATCTTCCCCATGCCCGCCCTCACCAAGGAGGCGTCGGGCTCGCTGTGGGGACGCGGTTGGGACTACCTGACCGACTACGTCAAGCCGTACTACCTGTGGATCCCGCTGATCCTGATGCTCGTGGTCGTCGGCCTCGCCCTGGCGCGGCGTCGACCCGCCGACCGCCGCACGTGGGTCCTCGTGGCGACCCCGTTGGCCGCGGCCCTGGTGCAAACCGTGTACGTGCTCAAGGTCGGCGGCGACTTCATGCACGGCCGCATGTGGCTCCCGGTCCTCCTGCTCGTCCTGATCCCGCTGCTGGTGGCCCCGCTCGACCGGATGATCACCCCCGCCGTCGTCCTGATCGCGGTCTGGGCCGTGATCTGCGGCGGCTGGCTGCGCTCCGGCGTGATCACCACCCCCTCGCCCAGCGGCCACGGCAACCAGGTCTGGAACGAGCGCGACACCTACGCCGCGTGGACCAGGACCGACAACCCCACCACCGAGGAAGCCCATATCCGGACGCTTCCCACCATAGAAGAGGCGTTCCGTAACGCGAGAGCCGGTGAACAACGTTTGTTGTTCGTGGACCCCAACTACGTCGAGCTCCCGCCACTGCCCATGCGCACCGACATCCGCTACGACGACGGCCTGGTCATCGGCCGCCTCGGCGTCGGCGGCTCGATCACCCCGCTCGACGGCATCGTGGTCGACGTATGGGGCCTGTCCAACACCGTGGGCGCGCACATCGAACAAACCCAGAACGTCGCCGCGGGCCACAAGAAACTGCTCCCCGCCGCGTGGAACATCGCGCTGTACGTCGACCCCTCCGGGGACGCCCTGGTCCCGCCGAAGGTAGCCGGCCCCGAGGCGATCCGCGCCGCGCGCGCCACCCTCGCCTGCGGCGACGTCAAGGAACTCGTGGACTCGGTGACCAAACCGATGTCGGCCTCGCGCTTCTGGAACAACCTCACCGGTTCCCTCACCCGAACCGAACTGCGCATTCCGGCGAATCCGATCGAGGCCGAGAAGAAGTTCTGCTCACCCTCGTGACCTTGTGCCCGTACGCCCCCGCTCCCTGGGACGGCAGGTGTTCACCTGCGGTTATGGTGGCGTCAGCGCGCCCGCCCCGACTGGAAGCCCGGCAACCATGAGCCTCGTGAGTGTGCTGTCCGGGCGCACGCGCGCCGGACGGCCCGCCGATTCGTCCGCAGCCGACCCGGACCCGCGCACCGTCGTGCGCTGGAACCGGGCCATGGTGTTGCTGCCCGCGGCGATCGTGCTGATGCTGGGCTGGCACCGGCGCTGGATCAGCGACGACGGGCTGATCTTCACCCGCACCGTCCGCCAGGTCCTGGCCGGCCACGGGCCCGTGTTCAACGTCGGCGAACGCGCCGAGTCCTCCACCAGCACCCTGTGGCAGTGGATCCTGGTCGCGGGCTCGTGGATCACCCAGATGGATGTCGGCCGGCTCGCGGTCTACCTGGGCCTGCTGTGCACCGCCGCCGGCTACGCCATCGCGCTCACGGCCACCCGCCGGCTGTACGCCCGCGACGGGGCGATGCCCCTCCTGGTGCCCTTCGGCGTACTCGCGCTGATCGCACTGCCGCCGGTGTGGGACTTCGCCACCTCCGGCCTGGAAACGGGCCTGACCACGCTGTGGACCGCCGGTTGCTGGTGGCTGCTGATACGCCTGCGCAACGACCGACGGGCCCGCGTGTCGTACGGCCTCGCCTTCCTCGCCGGACTCGGCCCCATGGTCCGCCCCGACCTCGCCATCGCCACCCTCGGCTTCCTGATCGCCGTCGCCGTACTGGTACGCCCACGCCCGCTTCGGGGCCTGGCCCTGCTCGGCACCGCGATCGCGCTGCCGCTCGCCTACGAGGTCTTCCGGGCCGGCTACTACGGCGTTTTGCTCCCGCTGCCCGCGGTGACCAAAGAGGCGTCCGCCACCGACTGGCGGCGCGGCTGGGGCTACGTCCGAGACTTCGCCGGTCCCTACCACCTGTGGCTGCCGATCGCGGTGCTCCTGTGGTTCGTGCTGATGCGGATCGCGCTGCGAATGTTCGGCGAGGGCCGCGCGTTCCCACGCCTGCGCGACATCGACCGCGAGGGCTGGAACCGGATCACCGTGTACGCGGTCCCCGTCCTGTGCGGGGTCGCGATGCTCGTCTACGTGATCCGCGTCGGCGGCGACTTCATGCACGCCCGCATGCTCCTGCCGGGCCTGTTCACGCTGCTCCTGCCGATCCTCCTGCTGCCCGCCCGCCGCCTCGCCCTACCCGCGGTCGCGGTCCTGATCGGCTGGGGACTGGTCTGCGCGATCACGATGCGCGTGCCGTACGAGGGCATCGGCCCGCGCGGCATCGCCGACGAACGCGCCTTCTACGTGGATGCCCTGGACGTACGCAACCCGGTCACCGCCCGCTCCTACATCGCGAACTACCCGCGCTTTCCCGACGCCGCCCGCGCCGCCAAAGCCGACTTCGACCACGTGATCGTCTACCCGTGGTACGACGGCTTCTACATCACCAACCTGCGCCCCGGCGCCTCCGCCCCGGTCGCCACGGTCTGGCCCAACCTGGGCATGAACGGCGCCAACACGCCCCTGGACGGCGACTCCGTCGACATCCTGGGCCTGGCCTACCCTCTCGCCGCGCACGTCGCCCTGACCGAACGCGGCCGCCCGGGCCACGAAAAGCAGATCAACCTCGAGTGGGTCTTCGCCCAATACGCGGACCCCGACGCCGTCCTCCCCCCGGGCATCGACCCGATCCGGGTCAAAGCCGCCCGCTACGCCCTCACCTGCGGCAGCGAGAACCGCGGCAAACTGAAGGAACTCCAAGACTCGGTCAAAGAACCCATGTCCTGGAGCCGCTTCACCAAGAACCTCACCGGCTCCCTGACCCGCACCTCGTTCCGCTTCCCCAACGACCCGGTAGTCGCCGCCAAGGAAATCTGCGGCGTAGACGTCCTGGCCCCAGGCGTCCTCCCCCCGGACAAACCAACCCGCTGACCACCACATCACAGCCCGCCCGGCACTTGAGGCCACCCCTTCAGCCCGCCCGGCGCCCGAGGCCACCCGCTACCGCGACCGAACCATCACATCGTTCACATGCGAGTCCGCCGCAAGCTCCAACGCAGACAACACCACCCCGGCGATAGTCGCGGGATCGCTGTACCGCCCAGCCTCGAAAACCCCGCCCTCCTGCTCCCGCACATCACGCTGCATCGCCGTCGCCGTCCGCCCCGGATACACACTCGTCACCCGCAACTGCGGCTCCTCCGCCCGCAATCCGTCGGCCAACGCCTTGAGCGCGTGCTTGCTCGCCGAGTACGCCGCCCACCCCGGATTCGTCCGCAGCCCCGCCCCGCTGTTGAGCATCACCACGTCGCCCCGCCCCCGCCGCAAC
>NZ_WWJX01001092.1 GCF_009865215.1 Streptomyces sp. SID3343
AACCGCGTCGCCGGCACCGGCGACCACGCCGCGACCAACGCGACCACGACGGTGACCGTCAGCACCGCGAGCAGTCGCAGCAGCCGGAACACCGCCTTCTCGCCGTGCCGCAGCCACACCGCACACGCGAGCGCGGCCAGCACGTGCGCCGCGAACATGCCCCGGCCGCCGTCGCCGAGGATCGACATCATCGCGCCGCCGTGTCGCATCCCCGCGCCCGCACCCGCGGCCGCGTGATGCGCGGACGACGACGTGTCCCCGAACGGCGAACCACTCACGAACCCGGACGAACCTCCCCCGAAGCCGGCCGATTCCGGCGTCTGCCGGGCCAGGTTCGGGTCGAGCCGCATCCGAATCAAAATCTCGGCCACCGAACGCGTGGGCCCGGTGCCGGGAGTGTCGTCGTTGCACAGGAGTACGTGCAACCACCGCGTCTCCAACGCGGCGGACGGCGGTTCGATCGGCGGAGGCGGTCGCTGGGCGAGGGTGAACAACGCGTGGAGGGCTGCCTGTGCGGCGAACATGGCACCGGTGATCGCCGGGAATCCGCGCTCGCGGTCGGCCACCACCCACACCAGCAAGGCAATCGCCACACCCGCGCTGCCGGTCGCCGCCCAGGGGACCGAAGCGTCGGACATCAGCGTGTGGCCGAGCAACGCGAGCAGCACGCACACCACCGCGAAGGTCGCGGCGCGTACGGCTCGAAGCACAGACCGGGCAGGCATGGTGTCGCTCATGCTCCCACCCCCCGTGCCCGGCAGGTGGCGGCGGGGCATCCGACGCACCGTCCGCGGTTGTCGGAAAGGGCGGCGCAGGCTGCGGGAGGAGTACCGCGGACTGCGGGAGAAACACGGCGGACTGCGGAAGGAGCAGGTACGCCACCGCCGCCCACTCGCCCGCCCTCAAACGGCAGCCGCACCGGGTTCACGCGCCCCGGGCCCGATCCCGCGCGCCACATCGACGAAACGGGCGGTCCGAAATCGCAGCCCGCACGGAACCCGGGCCACCGAGCACCCGACTACCTGGGATACCCGAGCGCAACAGCGCGTGGCGGCACCGGGCGTGGCGGCACCGCGTGTGGTGGCACCGCGTGTGGCGGCACCGCTCCCCCGCTTTGCGTGAGGCCCTTCGCTGCGCCAGTCGACCGATCACCGACGACAGACCTCCCGTGACAGCTCACCGACGACCGACGACCGAAGAGCTATGGAGCTCGACACATGCCCAACGCTTCGGACCCACCCCCACGTTCCCCGTCCTTGCCCTCGCCCTCGCCCCCGCCCTTGTCTTCCTCTTCCTCTTCCTCCGCCTCCGCTCTCACCTCCGCCCCCGAGTCCGCTCGTGGACGTGCTCCCGTCCCCGGCGTCGTCTTCGCCTTCGGCGGTCTGCTCGTGCTCGTCTTCGTCGCCGCGTTCGTGATCGGACGCCTCGCCGGCCCGGTGGCCCCCGATCTCCGTGAGCCCGGGCCCCCAGGCGCACCCCAACCGATCGGCGGGGAAGGCAAGAACAAAGGCAAGCACACGCACAACGGCCTCGGCCCCGTCCCGTCACTCGTCGTCCCGCGCACCACCCTCGGGAGCATGCCGTGACCACCGCCCCCGCGCTCACTTCCACGAACCTCACCGTGACCGGCATGACCTGCGGCGCGTGCGTGGTCCGCGTCGAACGCCGGTTGTCCCGGCTCGACGGGGTCACGGCGACGGTCAACCTCGCTACCGGCCGAGTCCGGGTCACCCACCCCGAGTCGGTCCCGGTCGTCGCGCTGCTGGCCGCGGTATCGGAAGCCGGCTACACCGCGAGCATCCCGACCGACGACACCACCGCCGCGTCCCCGACGACCCACACCGCAACCGCCGATCCCCGGCGCGACCTGCTCGTGACGGCGTCCCTCGCGATACCGGTCCTGATTTTGTCGATGGTGCCGGCGTGGCAGTTCACCAACTGGCAGTGGTTGAGCCTGATGCTCGCCGCGCCGGTGGCGACCTGGGGCGCGTGGCCGTTCCACCGGCGAGCCCTGCACGCGCTGCGCTACGGCACGGCCACGATGGACACCCTCGTCAGTCTCGGCGTGCTGGCCGCGTTCGGTTGGTCCCTGTGGGCGCTGTTCGTCGGCGGCGCGGGCGAGCCTGGCATGCGGATGGCGTTCACCCTGTTGCCGGCCACGAGCGACGAGCACGCGCACGTGTACCTGGAAGCGGCTGTCGCGGTACCGCTGTTCGTCCGGTGCGGGCGGCTGTTGGAGGACCGCGCGCGGACGCGGACCGGTTCGGCCGTACGGGAGTTGGCCACGCTCGTGCCGGACCAAGCCGCCGTGGTGCACCCAGGGGTGTCCGGCGATCCGGTCGAAGTGAGCGTACCCACCCGGTCCCTGACCGTAGGTCAGTTGTTCGTCGTACGCCCCGGCGATCGCGTACCCACCGACGGCGTCGTGGTCGAGGGCCGATCCGCGCTCGACGTGTCGCACCTGACCGGCGAAAGCCGGCCGCACGAGGTCGGGCCCGGCGACGACGTGGCCGGCGGCAGCGTCAACGAGGGCGGACGGGTGACGGTACGGGCCACCGCCGTCGGCGCGGACACCCACCTCGCGCGGATCGCCGCCGCCGTCGAACAGGCCCAGTCCGGCAAGTCCTCGGCCCAGCGGGTGGCCGACCGGGTCGCGGGCGTGTTCGTGCCGGCGGTGCTGAGCGTGGCCGTGACCGTGCTCGGCTTCTGGCTGGGCGCGGGCGGCGAACCGCAGGCCGCGTTCACGGCCGGCATGGCCGTACTGGTCGTCGCGTGCCCGTGCGCGCTCGGCCTGGCCACGCCCACCGCGATCCTGGCCGCGACCGGACGCGGTGCGCGCCTGGGCGTGCTGATCCGTGAGCCGGCCGCGCTGGAACGGCTGCGCCGGGTGGGCACCGTCGTGATCGACAAGACCGGCACCCTCACCACCGGGCAGCTCACCGTGCTGCGCCACGAGCCGGCCGCCGGCTTCGACGCCGACGAACTCCTGCGCGTGAGCGGGGCCGTGGAGGCGGCGTCCGGCCATCCGATCGCCCGTGCAACGGCCCGTACCGCGCGCGACCGGTTCGGGACGCTCCCGGCGGTGGCCGACTTCGCGTCGGAGTCCGGCACCGGCGTACGCGGCCTGGTCGACG
>NZ_WWJX01001093.1 GCF_009865215.1 Streptomyces sp. SID3343
TGAGCAGCCAATCTGCACGAAACGCTCGTCGAAGACCCGCTTCGTCGGTGCGGCCGTGACATCGTGGGCAGCGCGCACAGACCGCCGCGACAACGGTGGCACGGGCACGCCCGCCGGTACCGGCTACAGCGGGTGCATCGGCGGAATCGGCGGCAGCGGAAGGGCGAACGAATGAGTGCGCGGTTCGAGGAGATCGACTGGCGTCCCACTCCCATGGGGGACATCAGCCTGCGGCGTCGACGCGACCCGGCGACCGGCGAGGACGTGTACGAGGTGAAACTCGGCGAGGACTTCCTCATGTCCAGCCTCTTCACCGCCGGCGAGATCGCCCTCACCCGGCTCGGCCTGGCGGAACTGCCCCATGCGGAACTCGACGTCGTCGTGGGTGGGCTCGGGCTCGGGTACACCGCCGCCGCGGCCCTGGACGACTCGCGGCTGCGCACGCTGATCGTGGTCGACGCGCTCGACGCGGTGATCGACTGGCACCGACGGGGGTTGGTGCCGCTGGGCGACCGGCTGGCCTCGGACTCGCGTTGCCGTCTGGTCCAAGGCGACTTCTTCGCGATGGTCGGCGAGGGCCCCGGCCTGGACCCCGAGGAGCCCTACCGGCGCTTCCACGGCATCCTGCTCGACGTCGACCACTCGCCGCGCCATGTATTGCATCCCAGCCACGCCGCGCTGTACGGGCCGGCCGGGCTGCGTGCCCTCGCGGATCGGCTGCGCCCCGGCGGCGTCTTCGCGCTGTGGTCCAACGACCCGCCGGACGAAGCGTTCGGCACGGTACTCGAGGAGGTCTTCCCGGACTCGGCGGCACACGTCGTCATGTTCGACAACCCCCTCCAGGAGGCCACGGCGACGAACACCGTGTACGTGGCCAGAAAACCACCGGCCGACCAAACCTGAGCCGACCCAACCGCCTCGTCGAACAGTTCGACCTCCCCGGCACGCCCCGGTCCGGCACCCGCTCCCTCGAAAATCCCCCGTACCCACGTCGGTTCCTTCTTCGATCGACACCGCGCCGCTCCGCGCCCGCCCGGGCCGGTCACGACCCGACTTCGGCGGCAAAGGTCGCCGTCGACTCGGCGAGTCGGTCGGGCCGGGCGAGTCGCGGGTAGCGGCCGGTGTTCGCGATCACGGTGATCCGTACCCGACGGCCGATCAGCCGCGCGTGCCTTCGCCTCTCCGCTCGCGCACGGTCCCGGACGGGATGGCCGTTCCTGCGGTGCGGGCCAGCGTCACGGTGTCGATCTGCGCGCCGGTGGCGCTGAGCGTACGGATGGTCATCGTGGTCTCGCGCCCGGCGGCGGCCGGTCGGACGTCGACCGCGATGAAGGCGTTGCCGCGAAAGCGCACCCGCGACCACTCGACGGTCTCGTCGAGCTTGCCGCCCTTGGTGTAGTAACCGCCCTTGACCGCATCGGTGACGTCGGCGGGTCCGCCCGCGTACGTCTCGGGGGCGGAGAACTCGTAGCCGCTCTTGCCGCCGCTGCCCACGGTCAGGTAGGTGGTGCCGTCGGTTGCGGGGTGGATCCGGTCGCCGATCGCGGCACGACGTGTACGCACGCCCGCGCGCATCGGATCGGCCCGCTCGTACACGTGGTTGTGTCCGTTGATCACCAGGTCGACCTCGTACCGGTCGAACAGCGGGATCCACTCCTCGCGGATCGAACCGTCCGAGACGTGGTCGGTCGCCGTGCAGTACGCGCAGTGGTGGAAGAACGCGACGACGAAGTCGATGCCGGGGGTACGTCGTACCTGCGCGAGATGGCCGGCCAGCCACGCCGTCTGGGCGCCGCCCGTGTAACCGCGGTTGTGCGGGATCTCGTGCGAGATGTCGTTGGCGTCCAGACTCACCACCGCGACATTGCCGTACGTGAAGCCGTAGGTGGCATGGGAGTTGCGCGGTCCGTTGCCGGGCAGGTGCCAGCGGGCGAGGTGGCCGCCGTAGCCGTCCGGCGAGTACAGCGCCTCCATGTCGTGATTGCCCATCGCCACCATCCACGGCACGGTCGCGGCGACGGGGTCGATCATCCGCAGGTATTCGTCCCACACCTCCGGCTGGAGCTTGTCCGCGCCGTTCGCGCTGTGGTGGCTCGACGGCAGGCCGGCGCCCGACGCGGCGTACGAGATGTCGCCGGCGAGCAGGTGGAACACCGGCTTCTGACGCAGCATCAGGGTCTGGTTGGCGGCGGCGCCGAACTCCACCCCCTCGTCGCCGAACGCGGTGAACGTGAACGGTTCCGGCACCCCCACCGCCGCCGGAGCGGTGGTGAACGAGCCGAGAGTCGCCGCGACGGAGCCGGTGTCCAGCCCCTCGTGACCGAGCGCGTAGTAGTAGCGCGTGCCCGGATCGAGGCCGTCGAGCGCCGCGTGCAGGTGGTACTGGTCGTAGTCGAAGTAGGCCGAGTCGGGGTTGTCGGCGTACTCGATCAGGTGGGAGTGCAGGTGGCGGATCTCGGCCGGCACCACCTGGTCCAGTTGTTTCGGCGACGTGCCCAGGCGCAGGTACGGCCGGCGCACCGGCTGTGGCACCTGCCAGCTCATCGCGGCCGAGCTGCGCGGGTCCGCGCCGAGGGCGAGGTGTCGCCCGGACGGTTTGAGCGCGTTGCCGTCGACGTAGTTCGTACCGGAGAGCAGGGACGGGGCACGGCGGGCGCCGGCCGACGACGAGGACGTACCGAGCAACGAAACCGCGGCCGCCCCGACCCCGATCGCGGTCAGCAGACCGCGCCGGGAGACGCTGCGGCGCCGACGGCTGCGCAGGTACTCGTGCTGGTCGGCGATGCTCATCGTGGCGGCGAGCCGGTCGGGAACGCCCGAGCGGGGCAGGTGGGGGTTCCGATCGGGGGTGGGGCTCATCGGGTGCTCCTGGAACGTGCGGCGAACAAGAGGACGATGCCGGCGCCGAGCGCGGCGGTACCGAGGAGAACGGGCAGGACCACGTCGGCGCCGGTCCGGGAGAGGCTCCCGCCGCCACCGGTGGCGGTCGCGGGGACGGTGCCCGAACCGGAGCCGGCCGTATCGGTGTTGCCGGGGCCGCCGCCGGTGTCACCGCGGCCGGAGCCGTCCGGGGCGGGGGTGGTGGCGGGGCCGGACGGGACGGGCGTGGTGGCGGACGGGCCGGCGGACTCGGTCGGGCCGGGGGTTCGGGTCGACTCACCC
>NZ_WWJX01001094.1 GCF_009865215.1 Streptomyces sp. SID3343
GCGGCGGTTGGCCGGCCTGTACCCGCTCGACCCGTCGTGGGAGCCCGCCTACCGGGCCTGGGCGGCGCAGCGACCGGGCATCCCGGCCGACCGTCCTTCGCCCGCCACCCGTGAGGAGTACCGATGAAGTTCCGCTCGGATCCGTCCCTGATCCACGGCTCGATCGCGCCGCTGGTCACCCCGTTCACCGCCGAAGGCGCGGTCGACGTCGACGCGTTGCGGCGGCTGGTGCGGTGGCAGTTGGCGGCCGGATCGCACGGCATCTCGCTGGGCGGCTCGACCGGTGAGCCGTCGTCGCAGAGCGTCGCGGAGCGCGCCGAGGCGATCCGGGTGGTGGCCGGCGCGATCGACGACCGGGTGCCGTTCATGCCGGGCACCGGGTCGGCCAAGTTGGCGGAGACCCTCGAACTGACCGGCGTGGCCCGGGACGCGGGCGCCGACGCGGCCTTGATCATCACCCCGTACTACGCGCGTCCCACCCAGGAGGCGCTGTTCGTCTGGTACTCCACCGTCGCGCGCGAGTATCCGGACCTGCCGATCGTGATCTACAACGTGCCCAGCCGCACCGCCGTGGAGATCGACCCGCACACGGTGGGCAGGCTCTTTCGCGCGCACGAGAACATCGTGGGCATCAAGGAGACCACCAAGGACTTCGAGCACTTCTCCCGGGTGATCGAGGCCGCCGGTCCCGAACTGCTGGTCTGGTCGGGCATCGAGCTGTTGTGCCTGCCGGTGCTGACGCTCGGCGGCGTGGGTTTCGTCTCGGCGTTGGCCAACATCGCGCCGAGCGCGGTAGCGCAGATGTACGAGGCTTATCAGGTGGGCGACTTCGATCGGGCGCGCGAGCTGCACTACGCCGTCCAGCCCCTGGTGGACCTGCTGTTCGTCGAGACCAACCCGGCACCGGCGAAATGGCTGCTGGCGCAACGCGGCCTGATCGGCTCGGACTTCGTCCGCCCACCCCTGCTGCCGCTGTCCGAGAGGGGCCGGGCGACGGTGACCGCCCTCGCCGAGAGCCGCCTCGCCCTGCTGACCGATCCCGCCCTTGGAGAAGAGGACATATGAGCGCCGCCACGACCACGCCCGTGGAGCCTTCCGAAGTCCCCGCCGCGGTGCCCACGCACCTGCGCCACTTCATCGACGGCAGGCACGTCGACTCCCTCGACGGCGCCACCTTCGAGGTCTGCGCCCCCGCGTCCAATCTGCCCTACGCCACGGCGGCGGCGGGCAAGGCGGCCGATGTCGACGCCGCCGTCACAGCCGCCCGCCGCGCGTTCACCGAAGGCCCGTGGCCGGGCATGCAGCCCAAGGATCGCGCCGGGGTGCTCAACCGGATCGCCGACGAAGTCGAGCGCAGGGACGCGCGGTTGGCGGAGTTGGAGACCTTCGACACCGGTCTGCCGATCACCCAGGCCCTCGGTCAGGCGCAGCGGGCCGCCGAGAACTTCCGTTTCTTCGCGGACCTGATCGTCGGGCAGACCGACGAGGCGTACAAGGTGCCGGGTCGTCAGCTCAACTACGTCAACCGCCGCCCGGTCGGGGTCGCGGGGTTGATCACGCCGTGGAACACGCCGTTCATGCTGGAGTCGTGGAAGCTCGCGCCCGCGCTGGCGGCCGGGTGCACCGTGGTGCTCAAGCCCGCCGAGTTCACCCCGCTGTCCGCGTCGTTGTGGGCGGAGATCTTCGCCGCGGCGGATCTTCCGCGCGGGGTGTTCAACCTCGTGGGCGGCATCGGTGAGGAGGCGGGCGCGGCCCTGGTCGAACACCCTGACGTGCCGCTGATCTCGTTCACCGGCGAGACCACGACGGGTCGGACCATCTTCGCGTCGGCCGCCCGGCACCTCAAGGGCCTGTCGATGGAACTGGGTGGCAAGTCACCGGTGATCGTGTTCGCGGACGCCGATCTGGACGCCGCGATCGACGCCGCGCTCTTCGGCGTCTTCTCGCTCAACGGGGAACGGTGCACCGCGGGCTCGCGGATCCTGGTCGAGCGGGGCGTGTACGCCGAATTCGTCGAACGGTTCGCGGCGCGGGCGAAGCGCATCGTGGTCGGGCCCCCGCAGGATCCGGCGACCGAGGTGGGCGCCCTGGTCCACCCGGAGCACTACGAGCGGGTGCTGGCGTACGTCGAACTGGGCCGCCGGGAGGGACGGTTGGTCGCGGGTGGCGGGCGTCCCGCTCATCTGCCGACGGGCAACTACCTGGAGCCCACGGTCTTTTGCGACGTGCCCGCCGACGCGCGGATCTTCCAGGAGGAGATCTTCGGCCCGGTGGTGGCGTTGACCCCGTTCGAGGACGAGGCCGACGCGGTCGCGCTGGCCAACTCCGTCACGTACGGCCTCGCCGGCTACGTGTGGACCAACGACCTGCGCCGGGCGCACCGGGTGGCCCAGTCGGTCGAGTCGGGCATGGTGTGGATCAATTCGCACAACGTGCGCGACCTGCGGACGCCGTTCGGCGGGATCAAGGCGTCGGGGCTCGGCCACGAGGGCGGATACCGCTCGATCGACTTCTACACGTCGCAGCAGGCGGTGCACGTGGCGCTGCAAACGCTGCCCACCGCGCGTTTCGGTACGCGCTGAGCACGGATCGACGCGCCCACCCCCATCGGCGATCCGTACGGCCCGACCGTCCCTCGGGCCGTGGACCCGTATCGGAAACCCCTCGTGGGCGCCTATTTTCGGATCGGTCTCACCACGGGCCCGGTCGGCGCCGGCCCCCGCCGGTCGGGCCCGTCGCCCCCGCAGCAGGAGGAGAGTCAGATGTCCGCACCCGCCGTTCCGCCGCCTCCCTCGACCTCGGTCCCGGCCTCGATCCCGGCCTCGACCCCGACTTCGGTTTCGACTCCGGCCTCGCCTCCGCCCTCGACCTCGGTCCCGGCCGCAGCCTCGCCCCCGACGTCCACCCGGACCCCGCCGGTCCCACCCGCCCCACCCGTCCCGACCGTGCGCCCCGGCGCATCCGCGCCGGCAGCGGGCGAGGCGGGCGAGGCGGGCGAGGCGGGCGGCGTGCCCTACCCGGACATCGTCCGAGCCGCGTACGCCGAACTCGTGGTCACCGACCTGGCCGCGTCCCGCGAGTTCTACGTCGACCTGCTGGGCCTGGTGGTCACCCACGAGGACGCGGACGCCATCCACCTGCGCGCTTTCGACGAGTACCTGCACCACTCGCTCGTCCTGCGGCGCGGTGCCGTCGCCGCGCTGGCCGCCCTCGCCTACCGCGTGCGCACGCCGCACGAGGTCGACGTGGCCGAGCGCTACTACCGGACGCTGGGCGTACCGGTGGAACGTCGGGCGGCGGGGGCCACGCGCGGGATCGGCCCGGCGGTGCGGGTCGAGGACCCGTTGGGTTTCCCGGTGGAGTTCTTCTACGAAGCCGTGCACGTGGAGCGCCTGAACCAGCGCTACGACCTGCACGGCGCCGGCGCGATCGCGCGCCTGGACCACTTCAACATCGTCGTGCCGGACGTCGCACGGGCCGAGCGCTGCTACCGGGACCTGGGGTTTCGGGTCACCGAGGACATCCGGGGCGAGGGCGACACGTTGTACGCGTCATGGCTGCATCGCAAGGACACGGTGCACGACATAGCCCTGACCGGCGGCGACGGTCCACGGCTGCACCACATCGCGTTCAGTACCTACGAGCGTGCTCAGGTGTTGCACGTGTGCGACCTGCTCGGCGCGTGGCGCCGGTCGGCGCACATCGAGCGCGGGCCGGGGCGGCACGGCGTGTCCAATGCCTTCTACGTGTACGTGCGCGACCCCGACGGGCACCGGGTGGAGATCTACACGACCGACTACTACACCGGGGACCCCGATCACCCGGTGCTCTCGTGGGATGTACGCGACAACCAACGGCGCGACTGGTGGGGGAATCCGGTGGTGCCGTCGTGGTACGCGGAGGCGTCCCCGGTGCTGGACCTGGCCGGGAAACCACGCGCCGTGGTGGCGCGCGCCGCCGACCACGAGGCCGACGTCACCGTGGGTGCGGACGGGTTCTCGTACGCCAACGAAACCGCGGCCGACGAGACCACTGCGAACGAAGCCACGGAAAACGAAACCTGGGAAAACGAAACCGTCGACGAAACCGCGGCCGGCGGGAGCGTCGATCGCGCATCCCGTGACGGCTCGCAGCTCTGAGTATCCGACCGTGGTGTACGATCTGAAATCGTATGCGAAATAGCCGAGTGGAGAAGTAGGATGCGCCAGCGGCAGCCTCTCGCCGTGACGACCTTTGCCCCCGACGATCCGGGCGACGGCCCCGACAGTGGGCCCCCGGTCCTGCTCGTGCACGGGTTCTGCTCCGATGCCCGACGCGCCTGGGTGGACACCGGCATCGTCCGAGCCCTGACCGACGCGGGTCGCACCGTGTTCGCCCCGGACCTGCGTGGGCACGGGGAGAGCCCCGCCCCGCTCGGGGCCGCCGAGGCACACGCGGGTGCCGCCGCGGCCGACCTGCTCGCGGTGCTCGACGCGGCCGGCGTCGACCTCTTCGACGTGGTCGCGTACTCGCTCGGAGCGCGGGTGACCTGGGAGTTGGTCGGTCTCGCCTCGGCACGGGTGGATCGTGTGGTGCTCGGCGGAATGAGCCCCTTCGAGCCGTTCGCCGCCGTGGACGTGCCCGCCCTGCGTTCGGCCGTGGCGGGCGAAGCCGCTCCCGAGGACCCGCTCACCGCGATGATCGCGGGCCTGATCCGGGCCGAGGGGTCGCGTGCCGACGGCCTGGTGACCTGTGTGGAGGGCCTGCGCGAGACGCCGTTCGCGCCCGAGTCCTGGGCCGGCGCCGTGCAGCCGTTGTTCGTCGTCGGCGCCGACGACGCGATGACCCACGGCAACGAGGCCCTGCTCGCGCTGGCCGGCCACGCCCGACCGGTCACCGTCGCGGGGGACCATCTCGGTGCCCTGGCCGGCCCCGGCTTCCGCGACGCGGCCGTGGGTTTCCTGACCCGATGACCCACGGCGTCCCACACGCCACCCCACGCCGGGGCGGGGTATCCCGTCCCGGCCCGTGACCGTTTCCGGTCGAGACGGAGGAGACCGTCGTTGAGCCCCGCAAAGACCACCGCCACGAGCAAGGCCCCCGCGAGCAAGACCGCCGCGAGAAACGCCTCCAAGTCGGAGATGTGTTACGAACTCCTGCGCTCGCGCATCCTCGACGGCACCTACGGGCCCGGATATCGGCTGGTGTTCGACCAACTCGCCCGTGAGGCGGGGGTCAGCACCATCCCGCTGCGCGAGGCCGTCCGCCGGCTCCAGTCCGACGGGCTGGTGGAGATCGTGCGCAACGTCGGCGCCCGGGTGGCCGTCTTCGACCGCTCACAGGTCGAACACTCGCTGAACGTGCTGGCCCGCCTGGAGGGATACGCGACGGCTATCTCGGCGCCGTTGATGAACGCCGAGAACATCGCGGCGGCCCGCGAGATCAACGATCGGATGGTCGACGCGTTGGCCGACTTCGACCCGACGGCGTTCACCGCGCTCAACCGCAAGTTCCACTTCTCGCTCTACGCGCATTGCCCGGACAAGCATCTGAACGCGCTCCTGGAGGCGGAGTGGGCGCGACTCGACCACATGCGGCGCTCGACGTTCACCTACGTTCCCGGTCGGGCCCGTACCTCGGTCCAGGAGCACGAGAATCTGCTCGACCTGATCGCCGAGGGAGCCGACCCCGCGCTGATCGAACGGTCGGCGTGCGCGCACAAGATCGCCACCGCGCAGGCCCTGCACACCGCCAAGACGGCGGCGCCGTAGGCGGTTCGTTTTCACCCGCCGACACGACCGAGGGCTCCCGGGACACGATGTCCCGGGAGCCCTCGGTCGCGTAGCTTTCGGTCACGGAGCCCTCGGTCGCGGATGTTCCGGGGGCTGCGTCATGTCCGGCGTCGTCCGTCAGACCAACAACTGGCCGCCGTCCACCTGCACGATCGCACCGGTGATGTGCGCGGCGGCCGGCGAGGCGAGGAACAGCACCAGGGGCGCGACGTCCTCGGGCACCGCGATCCGGCCGAGCGGGATCCGCGACTCCCACGCCTGCCGGGCCGCCGGGTCGTCCATCAGGGCGGCCGTCATCGGCGTGACCACGGGCCCGGGGGCGACGCCGTTGACTCGGATCCCGTGCGGGGCCAGTTCGACGGCTCCCGTCCGGGTGAGCGCGTCCACGGCGGCCTTGGTGGCCTCGTAGTGCCCCAGGCCCGGGGTCGGCTGACGGGCGCCGATCGAACTGATGTTGACGATCGCGCCGCCGTTGCCGGCCGCGATCATCCGTCGGGCCGCGGCCTGCGTCACGGTGAACGTGCCGCGCAGGTTGACGGCCACGACGGTGTCGAAGACGTCGATCGGCAGCTCGGTGAGCAGGCCGCCGCCGGCGACCAGGCCGGCGTTGTTGACCAGCACGTCGAGCGGGCCGATGTCGGCAACCACCCGGTCCAGGGCCGCGGCCACGGACCCGGGGTCGGTGATGTCCATGCGGACCGATCCGGCCTTGATCGCGCGTGCGGTCCCCTCCGCCGCATCCGCGTCGACGTCGGCGATCACGACCCGGTCGCCCGCTTCGGCGAAGGCGCGCGCGATGGCCGCGCCGATGCCGCTCGCGCCCCCGGTGACCACCACGACGCGTCCGGCGCCGCCGGCGGCGATCGGGGCGCTCATCGGGCCTC
>NZ_WWJX01001095.1 GCF_009865215.1 Streptomyces sp. SID3343
CAGGTCGATGCCCGGCACGTACGGAAGGGCGATCGGGATCATCTCGGCCAGGGCACCGGCGCGGATGTGGTCGTCGACCGGGTTGAACGACGTGGCCGCGACCCGCACCAGCACCTGCCCGGTGCCGGGGACCGGACGGTCGACGTCCTCGTAGCTCAGGACCTCGCTGTTGCCGAACTCGTGGAAACGTATTGCCTTCATGGCACTTTCCTCCTGGGTGTATCGATGTCGTCGCCAAGGAACGAGGCGATCGGCGGGAAGGTGAACGTCGAGACGCTCAGGTCAGCTGGACGGACCGGGTGGAGTTGCCCATCACCATGCGGTCGATGGCACTCACGGCGCTGCCGGGGTCGTCGGCGGCGCCGACGGTGAGCAGCAGCGGGACGAAATGGTCGGCCGTGGGGTGGGCGACCGCGGCGGCGGGTGCCTTGTTGCGGTAGTCGGTGAGGGAGTCGACGTCGCCCCGGGCGAGGGCGTCGACGGCCCATGCGTCGAAGGCCGTGGTTTCGGCGACGAGTTCCGGGCGGCGGAAGACGCTGAAGCTGTGCGTCATGAAGCCCGAGCCGAGAACGAGGATGCCTTCTTCGCGCAGGGGCCGCAGGCGTACTCCGAGCTCGAACAGAGCGCCCGGGTCGAGGTTGGGCATCGACAGCTGCACGACCGGGACGTCGGCCGCGGGGTACATGGCCATGAGCGGGATGAAGGCGCCGTGGTCGAGGCCGCGGTCGGTGAACTCGTGTACCGGCGTCCGGCCCAGCAGGCCCGCCAGTCGCCGAGCCAGGTCGCCGGCGTCGGGGGTCGCGTACGGAAGAGTCTTGTAGCGGGGGTGGAAGCCGCTGAAGTCGTAGAAGAGCGGGGTACCGGCCGCGGCTCCGGATATCGCGACCGGCGCCCGTTCCCAGTGGGCCGAGACGACGACGACGGCCCGGGGTTTGGGCATCGACCGGGACCACTCGAAGAGGTCGCCGAGCCACTGCGGATCGTCGAGGGTGAACGGGGCCCCGTGGCTGACGAACAGGCTGGGCAGGGGACCGTCGGAGGGGCTCCACACCCGCTGCTCGCGCGCCTGGGGCAGGACCCGGGCGAGGAGGTCGTCGTACGCCGCCGCCGGGGTACGCGACGGGAAGGGGGAAGTCAGTCCGTTCGGGGAAGCCGGTCCGTTCAGGGTGGCCGGACTGCTCGTAGGGGTCATCGAGATCAACTCCTTCACTTGCCTAAGCAAGTGTTTTCACTTGCCTGGGCAAGTTGAAACATAGCCTGCCGAAGGTTGCCCAGGCAAGTGAAACAAGTTTCCCGGGCAAGTAGGATGGGGCGCATGAACACCCAGTCACCGTGGCTCGACGACGACCAGCAGGACCTGTGGCAGGCGCTGCTCACGGTCGTGATCGCCCTCCCGGCAGCCCTCGACCGTCAACTGCAGCGAGAAGCGGGCATCTCCAACTTCGAGTACGGGGTTTTGGCCCAACTGTCCATGACCGACGAGGCCACGATGCGACTCAGCGACCTCGCCCGGGTCTGCGACAGCACCCAGCCCCGCCTGTCAAAAGTGATGGACCGCTTCGAAACCCGCGACTGGGTCACCCGCCGACCCGACCCCGGCGACGGTCGATACACCCTCGCCACCCTGACCGACACCGGCCGACACAAGCTCGTCGAAAGCGCACCGGACCACGTAGCGCAGGTGAAGCGGCTCGTCTTCGATCCCCTCAGCGCCGCACAACGCCGCCACCTCCAGACCGCACTCACCCGCATCGCCGCCACCGTACGCCGGGAACTCGAAGGAGGCTGAGCACCGTTCCCGTACCGTCTCGGTTACTGCGGCCACTCGGCAGTCCCCTGGCGGTCGACGTCCGGCGAACTCGCGCCGGTTACTCGGCGCGGATCCGGGGGGGGCGGCCTGCTCCGGGGGGTGCGGGTCGGGCACATCGCACTCCCCCGCGGACGCGCCCGGCGCCGGAAGCGATGGCGCGCCGGTACCGCCCAGACCCGGCGCAACGGTGTGGGCCCGGCCGCCGAGCGCCCGGGCCCACACCCCGGAAATCGCCCACGGCCGGGGAGAATCACCGAGGAATCAGGCTCCGGTCATCGCCTTGCGCAGGGCCGATGCCGCATCGCGGTACACCGGCAACAAGTCCAAGTCCTTGCCCGGGTAGTTGACGATCTCGATCTGCCGAGCGCCCGACTCGGGCAGTACCTTCCCCGTGGTCATGTGGGCGTTGTCCAGGACCAGAGCCGGTTCCTTCTTCGCCAGGTCCGACAGTTGCGACGCGGTCACCGCCTCGGGCCCGTAAGTGCCCCGGACTTCGGCCCCGGCCATCTTCGCCGCCCACACCGAGAAGACCTGGGCGACGACCGTGGGGGCCCTACCGCTCGGCCAGGTGCCCTCCAGGCCCTTCCGAAGCGTGTCGTACTCGGCCCGAAAGGCCGTGTTCCACGCGGCGCCGGCGGGCTGCGTCCCGAACACGGCGGCCAGTCGCGTCACTTCGGCCGTCACCTTGTCGGCGTCGTTGTCCAGGCCGACCTCGACGAGCTCGGCCTTCGATCCGGCCGCGTCCTTGATCTTCTTCGCGTACGGCTCGAACGGCGCGTAGAGCACGAAGTCGGCGCCGGCCACTGCGGCCAGGTCGGACGGTTTGGGGTCGTAGTCGGGGGCGTGCTGCACCGACGAAGGCACGATCACCGTGATGTTCTCGGCTCCGGCCGCCTTGGCGAAGGCGCCCTCCCACGTGGTGGTGACCACGACGGTCGGGCCGCCCTTGGGTCGGCCGCCCGTGTCGTCGTCGGAGGAATCGTTACCGCACCCGACGGCGGTCAACGCCAGGCCCACGCTCAGTGCGACGAGGGAAGTGAAACGGACGCGGATGTGCGCCATGAGCCGATTCTCCGATCGGGTATGAGACGAACGACCAGGACCACTGCCCCGGCCGTCAGGACGAGCACCGGACCGGGCGGCAGGTCCAGCCAAAGCGCGAGCAGAAACCCCGACAGGTTCACCACGACCCCGATGCCGACCGCCCACGCGGTGATGGACCCCAGCGAGGTGCCCAGGCGTCGGGCGGCGAGCGCGGGCAACAGGGTCAGTGCGTCGACGAGCAGCGCACCGGTCAACTTGATCGCCCCCGCGACGGCGACGGACACCAGGACGAGCAAAAGCGGGGTGAGCACGTTCACGCGTACCCCGGCGGCCACCGCGAGTTCACGGTCGTACAACAACAGGGCGACGTCGCGGCGGCGCCACCGAAACAAGAGCGGTACGACCGCCGCCAGGATGCCCAGCACCCACAGGTCGGCCTCGCCCACCGACAGGATCGACCCCCACAGGAGGGCGAAGGCGCCCGCCGCGTTGACGCCGGACAGCGAAAGCACGAGAAGCGCCGCCGCGATCGCCAGACTCATCAGCAGACTCATCGCTGCCGACAGACCGTCGGGACTTCGCGCGAGCGGAGCAACTCCCGTGCCGGCCAGGGCACACGCCCCCAGCGCGCACAGCATCGGGTCCAGACCGGTCCACAGGCCCACCGCGATGCCGAGCAACGCCACGTGCATCATCGCGAACCGCACCGGCATGATGTCCAGCCCGACGATGACCACGCCCACGATCGGCAGGCCCACCGCCGCCAACAACAGCGCCAGGCCCGCCCGTTGCACCGGCACGAGTCGAAGAAGCTCCCCGACGTCGGCCGTGGCCAGGCCGGTCACCGCACCTCCCGCAGCCGACCCGCGGCCATTTCCAACACTCGGTCACAGCGCTCCGCCAGGACCCGATCATGCGTGACCACCACGACCGTGACCGGCAGCGAGAGCAGCAGATCGGCAGCCTCCTCCTGCCCCGCGAAATCGAGCGCCGCCGTCGGTTCGTCCGCCAACAACACCCCCGCTCCCGCGGCGACACAGCCGACGGCCCGAGCCAGATACACCCGCTGCAACTGACCACCGGACAACGAATCCACGGGCCGGCCCGCGAGCGCGCCGACACCCAAACGCTCGGCGGCCCGATCGGCCTCGGCCGCCGCGCCACCGCTCGCCAGCAACTCGCGGGCCAACAGGGGAAACCGGCCGGGCGCGGGTTTCTGCGGGACCCACGCGCACGCCCGCCGGCGCCACGCCCACTCGGCCGCCGTTCGCGCGTCCCGTCCGCCCACCCGGATTCGGCCGTTCGAGAGGCCGTGCAAACCGAGTACCGCTCGCAACAGCGTGGTCTTGCCGGAACCGTTCGTGCCGGTCAACGCCACTCGCTCGCCGACCGCCACATCGAGGTCCACCTCCGTCACGGCCTCCACGCGGCCGTGACGGCAGCACACTCCGCGCATTCGTATGTCCAACCCGTCGTCCATCCCCACCTCGCTTCAGAAGAAGAGTCGGAACACGAAGGCGGTGAGTTCCCGGCGACCCCCGTGTCTCGCGCGCCCGGCGGCGTGACGGGACATGCCCGGGACCGTGGCCCCGGGCGCCTGGGACAGCGGGCGGCCCAGCATGGCGGGGAAGCGAGCGAGCGGGGAACACGGAAACGTTTCCCCGGATGGCAATGCCGGCGGACCGCTCACGGGAACCGGAACCCTCGCGGGCTCCGACAGGCTCCGGAACCCTCGCGGGCTCCGGATGGCTCTGCAGAGCACCGACGGGCTCGCACGGCACGGCTTCTCGCGGGGTCCTTCGGGCCCGTGACCCGAAGCCGTCCCGGTTCGTTGCCGGAAGGGGACTGCGCGCTCCCTTCCATGACGCCGGGCGACGGGTGCCCGAGCACCCCGTGTCGCGAGACGAGCGAACGAGAAGAGGAATGCAGATGACCACGCCGAACGAGCCACCTCCCGAGTCGGCGACCGACGCCACCGCTCTCGGCGAGGCCGTACACGCGCTGCGCCAAGCCATGATCGGCCGGTCCGGGCCGGCGGCCACCGGTTGGGTCGGTCCCCGACAACGGGCGAAGCGGTGGGGGGCGCCGACCGAGCCCCTGAAGGTGCTGATCCTCGGCGCCGGCGTGGCCGGGTTGACCGCTGCCTACGAACTGGGCTCCCTCGGCCACGAGGTCACCGTCCTGGAGGCGCAGAACCGAGTCGGGGGACGTAGTCGTACCGTCCGCAAGGGCGACCGACTCCACGAGCTCGACCCGGTCACCGGGCGGCCCGTGCTCACCTACACGTGTGGCTTCGAGGACGGCATGTACCTCAACCTCGGCCCCGGGCGCATCCCCTACCATCACCGCCGCGTGCTCCGCTATTGCCGAGACTTCGGCGTCGCGCTGGAGCCGTACGTCATGGAGAGCACGGCCAATCTGGTTCGCCCGCCGAATGCGGACGCCGCCTGGAGCAACCGGCGCGTAGCCAACGACACGCGCGGATACATCGCGGCGAAAGTCGCCGAAACCCTGGTCGAGCGGGACGCGTTCACCGATGAACTGCGGGACCTGCTGCGAGTGTTCGGGGCACTGGACGACGACGGGGCATACGTCGGCTCCACCCGTTCCGGCTACCTCCGCGACCCCGTGGTCGAGGACTTCCCGCTTCCCGCACCGGCGCTGGCCTTCGAGGACCTGGTGAATTCCGGGTTCTGGAGATACCGCTTCTACCAGCCGGTCGACTACGAGTGGCAGGCGACGATGTTCCAGCCGGTCGGCGGCATGGACCACATCGTCAAGGCGTTGGCTCGCGAGGCCGAGAAGGTGGGCGTGACGATCGTGCCGGGTGCCGAGGTCACCGACATCGGGATCGACTCCGGCCGCTCCCGGGTCCTCGTCACCTACGTCAAGGACGGCGCATCGTTCGAGGTCGATGCTCGGCACTGTGTGAGCAGCATCCCCGCCCCGGTGCTCAAGCACGTCTCCCGGCACGGTTTCTCGGACGGATTCGAACGTGCCGTCGACACCGTGGAGTTCGCGAAGACCTGCAAGGTCGGCTGGCAGGCGAACCGGCGCTTTTGGGAAGGGGACCTCGAAGACGGAAAAGACGCCGGCGAGGGAATCTACGGCGGCATCAGTTGGATCGGCCACAACATCACCCAGGTGTGGTACCCGTCCAACGACTACTTCACCGACAAGGGAACTCTCACCGGTGCCTACAACTACGGGGAGGACGCCGAGGAACTCGGAAATCTGGATCCGCAAAAACGTCTCGACGTCGCGCGCGACGGCGCCACTCGCCTACACCCCGAATTCGCCGACACCACCCTCGTGCCCCAGGACAAAGGCATCTCCATCGCCTGGCACAAAGTGCCCTACCAGTTGGGCGGTTGGGCGGATTGGCAGCCGGATCGGGAAGACCACCGGCAGGCGTACAAGCAACTGCTCCAGCCCGAGGGCGGCGACGTCTTCTACGTCACCGGCGACCAGATCTCGCCGCTGCCCGGTTGGCAGGAAGGCGCGATGATGTCGGCCCACTACGTCGTCCAACAGATCCTCAGGGTGATGCCCCTCAGGGTTTCGGAGCAGGTCATCGTCCCCGACTCCGTCGCGCTGACGCAGGGACGGCGCTGAGACCGACACCGCGAGGCGGCACCCGGTCCTTCGGAAGGAGACGCCCCGGAAGGAGACACCCCCGGAACGCGATGCCGTCGCAACCGTGTTGCCCCCCACTTCGAGCCCGACGACCGCACGCCGCACGCCGCACGCCGCACGCCGCACGCCGCACCACAACGAACCAGGAGAACCAGTGATGAGCAACGACTACCCCCAAGCCCCGCAGTCGTGGACGGTGGCCCGCTACCTGCTCCATCGGCTGCGCCAACTGGGGATCACCCACCTGTTCGGGGTCCCGGGCGACCACTTGGGCCCGTTCCTGGACGTGCTGGAGGACGAGGCTGACGTGGAGTGGGTCGGCACCCCCACCGAGGGCGGCGCCGGCCAAGCGGCCGATGCCTACGCCCGCGTCCACGGGATCGGGGCGGCGGCGGTCACCTACAGCGTCGGCGCGTTCGGGCTGCTGAATGCCGTCGGCGGCTGCGACGTCGAGTACGTGCCGCTCATCGCGATCAACGCCTCTCCCACCTACGAGCAGTGGCAGAACCATCGCGCCGTCGGCCTGCTCGCCACGCACATGGGACGCCGCCCCGAGAGCAACGTGGACGTCTTCCGGCAGGTCACCTGCGACGCGCAGGTGATCTCCAACCCGGGTCTGGCGCCCATCCAGATCGACAGCGCGTTGACCGCGTGCCTGTCCGAGCGCCGCCCCGTCTACCTGGAGATCCTGGAAGACCTCTGGGACGCCCCCTGCGCGGAACCCCTCGGCACGATCGAACGCCGCGAACGCCCCCTGACGCCGACCGGTGAAACGATGCTCAGGGACGCCGTGGACGCGATCCTCGCCTTCATCGAGACCAACCGAGTCGGCAGTCGGCCGCGCCCGATCCTGTGGGCCGGGGAGGAGATCGACCGCTTCCGACTGGGCGATTCGCTGATCTCGCTGCTTGAGCAGACCGGAATCCCGTATTGCACCACCATCGGGGCCAAGGCCGTGGTCGCGGAGAGCCTTCGCCAGTGCGTCGGCGTGTACAACGGCGACGCGACCGATCCCGCCGTCCGTCGGATCTTCAAGGAATGGGCCGACTGCCGCATCGGCCTGGGCAGTTGGACCACGTCGAACAACCTCTCGGGGGAGCACACCGTCGGCACCGACTGGTCGGTGGCGGCACACGGCGGGGTCAGCGTCGGCACCACATACTTCCCCGACGTCCAATTGGCCGCTCTCGTTCCGGCCCTGCGCGATGCGCTGGTGGCCACGTACGGGCGCGGCGGCCTCGAGGCGGACTACTACGCCGACGCCCGGGCAGCAGGGCTCGACGTGCCGGCGAACACCACCGCCTTCCGCGCGATGGTGACCAGGGCGGACTCGCCCCCCGGCGACCTGACGTACGACGGCCTCTTCGCCCGGGTCAACGGCTTTCTGGCGACCCGGCCGGACCAGTCCTGGACGGTCCTGGTGGACACGGGCTTCGCGCAGACCGCCTCGATCAACCTGCGTCTGCCCGCGGGCTGCTACCTGTCCCAGAACAGTTGGTCCTCGATCGGCTGGACGGTCGGCGCGGCCGTCGGCGCCGTCCTGGCCCGCGGCGAGGAGCAGCCCACCCGCCCCATGGTGTTCGCCGGAGACGGAGCCTTCCAGGAGACCTGCCAGGAGATCTCCACGCACACCCGCCTGGGGCTGCGGTCGGTGGTCTTCGTTCTCGACAACGAGAACTTCTACGGCATCGAACAGATGCTGATCAACCCCTGCTACTACAAGAAGTCCCGCCCGCCCGGCCATGCCGACGGGTACAACGTCCTGCACCCGTGGAACTACGACCGCTTGGCGGAGGTGTTCCACACCGACAAGACACCCGTCACCGGCGTCACGATCTCCGACGGATCCGAACTCGACGCGCTCTTCGACCGACTCGCCGATCCCACCGACCCGATCAACGCGGGGCCGCTCCTGGTCCGGCTGCGCCTCGGGCGTCACGACTTCCCACGCGCCTTCACCCATGCACTCGCCGACTGCCCGTAACCGACATACCCGGCCGGACATCCCCGGCCGCACCCGAACGGCAACCGACCCCGGGCAACGGGTTCGCGTCAGTTCGCGGCCGGGGACTGCTCGCGGGTGGCCCGGCCGGTGAGGCGTTCGCGTAGCCGTGCCCGGTCCGGCTTGCCCGCCGGCGTCAGGGGCAGTTCGTCGACCGTCAGCAGGTGTTCGGGGTGTTTGCGGCGTTCGAGGCCGCGGGCGTCCAGGTGTGCGCCCAGGTCTTCGAGTGTGGGGGTCCGCGCGTCGCGGGGCACTACGCAGGCGGCGAGTCGTTCCCCCATGAGGGGGTCGGGGATTCCCACGCACACCACGTCGCGCACGAGCGGGTGGGTGGCGAGGTGGAGTTCGACCTCGGCGGGACTGATGTTGGCGCCGCCGCGGATCACCACGTCCTTCAGGCGCCCGACGATCCGCAAGGCGCCGCTTTGGTCGACCAGCCCCAGGTCACCGGTGCGTACCCAACCGTCGGCCGTGCGGTAGCGGGCGTCGAGGTCGGGAGCCGCGACGTAGCACAGCGGAGTCATCGGGCCGCGGGCGA
The DNA here is from genome assembly GCF_009865215.1 of Streptomyces sp. SID3343. Lineage (GTDB taxonomy): Bacteria > Actinomycetota > Actinomycetes > Streptomycetales > Streptomycetaceae > Embleya. Next base: position 9,031 of record NZ_WWJX01001095.1, read on the forward strand.
CGATCTCCCCGACCGTCCCGGTGGGGACTTCCTCCATGTGCGCGGTGTCGGTCACCGCGATGCGGATGTCGGCGACGCGCGGATCGGGGAGGCCGGCGCGGGTGCCCGGTCCGTCGTCGTGCGCCCTCTCGCCGGTGAGACCGGTGTGGCAATTGACGCCGTCGGCCGATCCGTAGAGGTTGACGATCGGGCAGCCGAACGCGAGGCGTGCCTCCTCGGCGGTGCCCTCGTCCAGGGGCGAGCCTCCGACGATCACGGCGGTGGGCGGGGTGAAGGCCGGGTGCGCGCCGGTGGCGATCCGGTCGAGCATCATCCGGATCATCGTCGGCACTCCCAGCACATGGGTCGGTCGGTGGGCGGCAAGGGCTTCCAGTGCGGCTTGGGGGGTGAAGTGGTCGAGCAGTACGAGGGTTCCACCGTGGCGGGCAAGGGTGACCGGGGTGCCGTTGCTGCCGAACGCGGAGGCCAGCGGCACCAGGAACAGACAGCGGGGTGGCTGCTTGTCCGGGATGAGGGAGGCCAGGAAGTTGCCACGTCCGCCGGCCAGGGCGTTGTGGGAGTAGGCAACCATCTTGGGTTCGGCCTCCGAACCGGAGGAAACGAGAATGCGGGCGGCGGTATCCGGGTCCGGGCGGGCCGGGACGAAGGTCTCGGCATCGGTGCGCAGCAGTTCGGCCAGTGCGAGCGCGCCCTCGGGGACGTCGCCGGGCCCGGCGGCGATCACCGCGCGCAGCGCCGGTAGTTCGTGCCTGAGGGCGAGCAGGTCGGCGGCGGGTCGACTGCCGCGATACTCGACGGCGGCGATGACCGCGACCGCCTGCGATCGACGCAGCAGCGAGGCCGCCTCACTACCGCCGCGGCCGATCGGGAACGGCAACGCGATCGCCCCCAGCGCGGCCGTGGCGAGGTCGGCGACGACGGCGTTTCGGTTGTTGGGCAGTTGTATGCCCACCACGTCTCCGGTGCCGATGCCTCGCGCGGCCAGTCCGGCGGCCAGGCATCGCACCTGGCGATCCAGGGCCGTGTAGCAGAGCTTTCCCTTGGCGTCCACGACCGCCGTGTGGTGTGGGTCGGTGATCCGGCGGGCGCGGTAAAGGCTGTAGAGGTCCAGATCCGGACAGGTGCCCTCGACCGCCCAGGCCCGGCGCAGTGCGGTGGGCAGCAGGTCGCGCAGTTCGACACTCACGTGAAGCTCCAAGGGGCGGGGACGGCCGGGGCGCCGTGGGCGTCGCGGGTGATCGAGGCGGCGAAGCGGGCGTCGTGCGGCAGCCCGGCGAGGTCGGTGGTGACGGCGGTGGCCGTCAGGCCGTGGGCACGCAGCAGTTCGAGGGCCGGTCCGGTGGGCAGGGTCCGCAGGTCGTGGCGCGCGGCTGCCGCGGCGCACGTGTCGGTGGGGGCGATCCATCCGTCGGCGGTGGGCAGTGGGCGGCGGAAGCCGGCGGGGCGGCGGGTGGGGAGTCCGCGCGCGGTCCGAGTGCGGGCCGGGGCGGTGAGTACGTCGGCGGCGCCGAGCAGGGACGAGTCGACGCGTACGCCGCGTCCGGTGCGTTCACGCAGCAGCAGGCCGGCCAAAATCGCCTCGGCGCCCAGGAGTCCGCCGAGCACGTCGAGCACGGTCATCAGGGACGGCGCGGGTGCTTCGTCGGCGGACCGCACCGCCTCGCCGACCCCGGTACGGGCCTGGACCATGAAGTCGGTGCCCATCGGGGCGTCGGGCACACGGTCGGCGAAGCCACTGGTGTAGGCGTAGACGAGCGCGGGGTTGACGGCCGCCAAGTGTTCGTGATCCAGGCCGAGTTCGGCGGCCTTGCCCGGCGCCCAGTTGTGTACGAACACGTCCGCCTCGGCGGACATCGCTCGCAGCCGCTTGCGGTCCGCGGCCGACTTGATGTCCACCTCGACGGCCTTCTTGCCGCGGTTGAGCGCCAGCCAGCGGGCCGAGATGCCCGAGCAGCACGGCGGCATGCCCCGCAGCGGGTCGCCGCCCGGCGGTTCGACGCGCACGATGTCGGCGCCCAGGAGCCCGAGGAGGTGCGCGGTCAGCGGCGCTTGGATGCGGCGGCCGGCCTCCAGCACCGTCAGGCCCGACAACGGCAGCGCGAGGGGCGCGCCCACCGGCCTGCGGTACGTCGCGTCCGTGTCGTATCCGGTCAGGTCCCAGGGCGCCGTCTCGCGGCGTTCCCTCGTCCACTCGGCCTGGGATCGCAGCGGGCACACCTGGGCGCCGGACGCGTGCGCGGCCTCGCGTACTCGTGCCCAAGCGCTCGCACGGGTCACGTCGTGCAACACCGGTGGGAACGGCGCGCAGGCCGTGGCGTAGCGGAACTGGAACGGGCGCCAGCCGCGACGTATCGCCTCCTCGGGAGCGCCGAGTGCGCGCCAGAACGCCGCCCAGGAACTCGGATCGAGCGTCTCCAGTTCGAAGTCCGTGCCCTCGGCCGACCTGAACGGCGGTCCGCCGGGGCCGAGTTCCACCGCTTCGCCGTCCTCGGCTCCGGCCGCGGCGAGGTACTGCGAGACGGCGAGCAATGCGGCCCGCTGGGCGCTGACCTCGACCCGCGTGACGTGTCCGCCCCGGGCGAGCGCGAGCTGCCCGGCCAACAAACCCTGCACGGCGAGGATCCCGGTGGCGGTGGCGACGTAGTCGAGGGCGAGGCCGCGCGGGGCGCCGTCGCGTCGACCGTGCACCGCCATGATGCCGGTGGCGGCCTGCACAGTGGCCTCGTCGGCGACGCCGGCCGCCTCCCCCCAGGACGTCGCGGCGCTGACATCGCCCGTCCGGGCTCCGGTGAGGGTGACCCGGCCACCCGGCCCGGCGGCCCCGCCCTCGGCGCCCAGCAGCCGTAGATGTCGCGTGACGAGATCCTGCGCCGGCCCCGGTGGGCCGGACGTGCGCACGTGAAAGCCCGCCAAAGGCGCGGTCGTTCGGGTATCGGCCGGATGTGCCATGCCGTGTTCTTCCTTCCGATGTCGTGACAGCGGGAACCCGGGGACCATCGCCACCGACCAGCTCCACAGAACAAGCAGTCGCACAACCGTTTCCGGTAGTTCCCACCCACCCGTGTGAAAGGCGGTGAACCCGCGATGCAGGACCTGCGTGGCGGCCCCGAATGCCCGGCGGAGATCCGCGAGCTCAGACAGCGCGTCGCGGACTTCGTCCACGACCGGGTCGTCCCGAGCGAGCCCGTCCTCGACCGGGGCGGGCCGCCGGCCGCCGCCGCCCTGCGCCGGCTCCGACAACAGGCGAAGGACGAAGGACTGTGGGCGCTGCCGCTACCCGTCGAGATCGGCGGCCAAGGGCTGCCCCTGCGGCTGTACGCTCCGATCGCGGAGGTCGAGGGCGCCAGCGACCACGGGCCCGCCGCCCTCGGCTCGGCATCGTTGTTGGACGCGGTCATGATGTGGCGCCACGGCATGCCGAGCGTCCGGGAGAGTTGCGCCGAGCGGCTGGTCGCGGGCGAGGTGCGCGCGGCCTTCGCGATGACTGAGCCCGGGACGCCCGGTACCGAACCCACCGCCGCGACCACCCGGGCGGTGCTCGAACCGGGCGGAACCTGGCGCATCAGCGGCCGTAAGTGGTTCACCAGCGGCGCCGCCGACGCGGACTTCGTCACGGTGCTCGCCCGCACCGACGGCGAACACCCGGCCCGTCGGGGCCTGTCCCTGCTGCTGGTTCCCACCGCCGCGCCCGGGTTCCGCGTCGTGCGGGACCTGCCGGTGCTCGGTGCGAGCGGCCAGGCGGAGATCGAACTCACCGACGTGCGTGTGCCGCTCGATCACCTGATCGGCGCCCGCGGCCAAGCCTTGACCGTTGCCCGCGAACGACTGCAACTCGGCCGCGTCCTAAGGTCTTTGCGCTGGCTCGGCCAGGCTTGGCGGGCCTTCGCGTTGCTGCGCGACCGCGCCGCGAGCCGCGCCCACTCCTCGGCGCGGCTCGGCGACCTCCAACTCGTCCAGCGCCATGTCTTCGAGGCGCTGCTCGCCCTGCGTACCACCGGACCGCTGGTGTACGAGGCCGCCGCCCGGCTCGACGCCGGTCTCGACGCCCACTTGGACGTGGGCCTGGCCAAGGTCGCCGCGGCCCGCACCCTTGAACAGGTGTCCGACGCGGCGATCCAGGTGTACGGGGCGGAGGGTCTGGGGCCCGACACCGCGCTGCCCGCGCTCTTTCGCGCCGGGCGCGCCGCGCGAATCCTCGACGGACCCGACGAGTTGCACATCGTCTCGGTCGCCCGGCGAGTGCTGCGCCCCGCCGCGCACGCTCAACCGTCGGACGCGTCGGCGTCCCGGTCGCCGGTGAGCCGGGCGAGCGCGTAGGCGAGGAAGAAGTTCCCCCAGATCAGTTCGTGCCGGACCGCCGTGCCGGCGGCGAGGTCGTAACAGCCGTCCAGGAGGCGGCCGTCGTCGGTGAGGTGGCACCGGACCAAGGCGTCGAGGACGGCGACGGCGTGCTCTCGACGGCCCAGCCGCAACAGCGCGGTCGCCGCGATGGCCGCCGCCGAGGTCTCGGGGCGGGTCCGCCTCGTCCGCCGGGGGCACCAGGTCCGAAGGAAGCAACGCGCTTGTCACCTCGGCCAGTTCGGCGGAGTCCAGGAGGTGGGCGCCTTCGGCTACCGCGAGCAGCAGCCAGGCCCGGCCCCGGCTCCACCCGGGCGCGAGGTCCTCGGCCGCGGTCCAGCCGGTCGATCGGTCGTAGTACCACGACCAGTGGGAGGGCCGACGGCGCAGGCACAGATCGAGGTGTCGCCGCAGGTGCGACCGCGCCGCCGTCGGGTCGACCGTCGCCAACAGCGGAACCAGGCCCGGAACCCCGTCCGCGCGGGCGCGCAGACGAGGTCCGCCGAACGCCGAACCCCACGGCACCAGGCCCGGTTCGTCGTCGAAGGCATCCCGACACGCAAACGCCGCTCGCTCGCGCAGCGCCGCCACACCGGGCCCACCGGTGGCCGACGCCGTGCCGTACCAGAAGATCAACCCCCGGGTCGCGGTGTCGGCTTCGACCCAACCCGCCAACCGATCCACACAGGCGCGCGCCGCCTCCCGATCCGCCGCCTCGCCCGAGCAGTCGGCGCGCAGCCACAGCAGCCCCGCCCAGAATCCGCCGGTCCACGAACCTCGCCCGGTGGTCGTCCACGTGCCGCTGTCCGGGGCCGCGAACAACGGGAAACGTTCGCCGACCACGGCGTGCGTGGCCGCCACTCGGTCGAGGATCGACGCGAGGGCGGGGCCGGCCCACGCCGGCGGGCGGGGCGTCATCCGCGCCCCGGCGAACGCGACTCGCGTGCCGCCCACAGCCCGGCCACGACGCCGGCCGCGGCGAACTCACCGGCCACCAGCAGCCATCCGGGGCCGTAGTGGCCGGCGTCGGCCAACACCCCGAACAGTGGCGGCCCGACCGCGAACCCGGTGAAGAACCCCGCGGAGACCAACGCCGAGTCCTGCCCTGCCCGGCCGGGCGCCGCGCGCTGCATCACCGACACCATCGACACCGCGTTGGCCGACACCGCGAACACCCCCACGCCGCAGGCCGCGACCCACACCAGGGGGCCTGCGGATGCCGACACCGCCAACAGGACCGCCGCTCCCACCGCGCCGGCGGCCAACCCGCCTGGCAACCACCGGGAGCCGCCCGGGCGGGCGGCTACTCGTGACCACCCCACCCGCCCGACGATCCCGGCCGTTCCGAGCACCGCCACCAGCGCCCCGGCGGCGGTCAGGCCCAGCCCCAACCGCTCGGCGCCGTACAGCGCCAGGTAGGTGTTCACCGAAGCGATGCCGCTGCCCAACAGCACGGAGAACGACGCCAACCACGCGACCGTCCCGCGCGGCACCCACACCGCGGGCACCGGATTCGTCGGCGGATCGACCGGCAACACTCGGACCGCCCACCAGGCCGCCACCAGGGCGGCACCCGCGGCCGTCCACACCGCCCCCCGCCAACCCGCGACCTGGGCCAGCGCCGCCAGCGGCAAGCCGGCCGCGAACGCCCCCAGTTGCACCCCGGACTGCTTCGTCCCGGTCACCGCTCCGCGCCGCGCCGCCGGCACGCCGGCCATGATCGCCTTGTTCGTGGCCGGATTGGCCAGCGCCTGTGGCAACCCACCGAGCGCAACGGCCCCCATCAGCAGGCCGAGGCCCGGTGCCGACCCGATCAACGCCAACGACAACGCCGATACCACCAGCAGAGCGACCAGACAGCGACGCGGCCCGATCCGGTCCACCACGCGCCCGCCCACCGGCGACAACACCGCCGCCGCACCGAATCCCACCGTCGTGGTCAGACCCAATGTCGCCGGTGACACCCCCAACTCGCGCACGATGCGCGGACCGAGCGCCCCGATGAGGAACAACTGCAACATCGAGAACGCCATGGCACACGTCAACAGCGCCGTCGTCACACCGATCGACCGCTGCCCGCCCGCGTCCGCCCCCGCGGGACCCGCACCCGACTCCGCCACCACGGACGCCCCTTGCCTCCGGCCGCCACACCCCGCAGGCGCCGCGATCCGCGACAGACGTCGGATCGCCGTCGGGACAAGTTCCGCGTTCGATCCGTGACCCGGCTCACACCGGCTCTCCGCGGCGGCTCTCGGACTTCGCCACGGCGAGGGAAGGCCGTGCGCCGCCGGGACGACGCGGATCACGCCTGCCACCGGTCCGGATCCGTCCGGCCGCGAAGGGGACCCGGCCGTCAGCCGACCGGCGCCTCGGTGCGGGTGTCGCCGACCTGCGGCTCGGCCGGGCGGATGGTCTGGGCGGGCGGGTTCGCGTGACGGCGCGCCCACAGGTAGTAGAGCACCGACGTGACCACGAGGCCGACGATCCAGGAGATGTCCGCGCCGTCCAGTCGCTTGGTGAGCGCGCCGGTGTACAGCGTGGTGGCCAGGAACGGGATCTGCACGACCACGCCGACGACGTAGCAGGTCAGGGCGGTGACGTTCCACCGGCCGTAGCGGCCGTTGGGGTCGTACAGCGCGGGGATGTCGACGCGCTCGCGCGAAATGAGGTAGTAGTCGACGAGGTTGATCGCGCTCCACGGCGTGAAGACCGTCAGGAGCAGCAGGACGAAGTTCTTGAAGTTGTTCAGGAAGTCCGCGCTGGCCGCCATCGCGATGACCACCGAGACCGCGGTGAAGGCGATGATGTATGCCGCGCGGGCGGCCTGCGAGATTCGCGAACGTCCGTCGAACGCCGTCACGATCGTCAGGATCGACATGAAACCGCCGTACGCGTTCAGGCAGTTGACGGTCAGTTTGCCGATCACGATCACCAGGTAGATGAGGAAGGCCAGAACCGCGGGGCCCGCCAGATCGCCGAGGAAGCCGACCTGATCCGGCAGGAACGCGTCGCCCGCGACGGCCGCGGTGAGCGCGCCCAGTGTCATCGCGAGCTGCGATCCGACCACCGAGCCCGCGAATGTCGACCAGAAGGTCGCGCGGCGGCTGGTGTCGCGCGGCAGATAGCGCGAGTAGTCGGCGACGTACGGGCCGAAGGTGAGTTGCCACCCGGCGCCGAGGCCGATGGCGAGCAGGAACGTCGCGTCGTCGAAGCCCTTGAGACCCACATGCGCGCCGACGTCGTACTGCGTGAAGAGGCGGATCACCAAGTAGCCGAGGCCGAGCCCGCCCACGACGGTCGCGATTCGGCCCGCGAGGTGGATCAGGCGGTAGCCGGTGACGGCCACCACCGCGGTCAGCGCGCCGAAGATCAGGATCCCGACCTTGGCGTTGTCGATGTGCAGCATCTCGCAGACTGCCTGACCGGCCAGGACGGTGCCGGTCGCGGCGAAGCCGAGGTACATCAGGATCACCAGCAGCAGCGGCAGGACCGCACCGTAGACGCCGAACTGCGCCCGGCTGGAGATCATCTGCGGGACCCCCAGGCGCGGCCCCTGCGCCGAGTGCAACGCCATGACGGCGCCGCCCAGCACGTTGCCGATGAGCAGCGCGAATATCGCCCACAGCGCGTCGGCGCCGAAGACCACCGCCAAGGCACCGTCGACTATCGCGGTGACCTGCATGTTGGCGCCGAACCACAGGGTGAACTGGCTGCGCGGTGAACCGTGCCGCTCGGCGTCGGGGATCACCTCGACGGTGCGGCGTTCCATCGCCATGCCCCCATCGGATACTTGCTCGATCGGCATGTGCGTGACTCCCAAGGCGTAGCGGCGATCACGCCGAACTCTGTCCCGTCCCACCGAATCTGGCATGAAGATGAACAGAGTTCAAGATCGTGAATGAATAATTTCATGTATTGGACACCACATCCTCGCCGCGGCGGCGCCGGCCGGCCGCGGCCGATGCCAGGCGGGAACGGCAAGCGCGCAAGGGTGGGCGGGCCCGCCGCATCGGGAATCCCCCACG
>NZ_WWJX01001096.1 GCF_009865215.1 Streptomyces sp. SID3343
GACGGTGGCCGCGCGGCCGCGGCGGCGGCATCGGCCTCGACGAACCGGGCCAGACCGCGGACGGTGGGATGGGCGTACAGATCCCCCATCGCCACGCCGCGCAACTCCGGTTCCCGGCGCAGTCGGGAGATCAGCCGGGCGGCCGCCATGGAGTGGCCGCCCAGGTCGCAGAAGAAGTCGTCCTCGACGGAGATCGCCGCACCGCCGAGGATCTCCGTCCACACATCGGCCAGATGCCATTCCAGCGCGGTGCCGGGGGCCACGTGGGCGGTGGAACGCCGGTTGAGCGGCGGCGAGGTGGGGGAGGGCAGGGCGGTCCGGTCGACCTTGTCGGCGGCCAGGAGCGGAAACTCGGACAGCACCTCGACGAAGGAGGGGATCATGTAGTCCGGGAGCCTGCTTTGCAGCGACGTCCGCAGGCGCTCGCGCAACACGTCGTGGGACGTGCCGCCGGCGCGGTCGGTGAGCGTGACGTAGCCGACGAGGTCCTGGACGACGCCGTCGTGTTCCACAGGCGTGACGACCGCGTTCTCGATCGCGTCGTCCTCGCGCAACACCTCCTCGATCTCGCCGAGTTCGATGCGGTAGCCGCGGATCTTGACCTGGGTGTCGACGCGGCCCAGATACTCGATCTCCCCGCTCGGGGTGCGGCGTCCGAGGTCGCCGGTGCGGTAGACGCGGGGAATCTCGGCCCGTTCGTGTTCGACGGGATTGGGCACGAACCGCTCGGTGGTCAGGTCGGGCCGGTTGACGTAGCCGACCGCCACGCCGGGGCCGCCGACGCAGATCTCGCCGCCGGCGCCCTCGTCGACCGGGCGCAACCGCTCGTCGAGGATGTAGACGCGGTACGTCGGCAACGGAGTGCCGATGGTGACCGGCCGGTGGGGGGTCAGTTCGCCGCACGTGGCGGTGACGGTGGTCTCGGTCGGCCCGTACGCGTTCAGGATGCGTCGGCCGGGACGCGACCAGCGACGGACCAGGTCCGGTGGGCACGCCTCGCCGCTGACCAACAGGCTTCGCAACTTGGGTAGTTCGGCCTCGATGGTGGTCAGCAGGGTCGGCACGCAGCACAGCACGGTGATCGCGTGGGTCAGCAGGAAGTCCCCCAGCCCCTGGCCGACGCGCCGGCCGTCGGTGGGGCCGGCGACCAGGGTCGCGCCGGCTATCCAGGCGGGCCAGATCTCCTCGACGGAGAAGTCGAAGGCGATGGACAGCCCCTGGTAGACCCGGTCCTGCGCGTTCACCCGGTAGATCGGGGTGACCACGTGCAGGAAGTTGGCGATGCTCGCGTGGGACACGGCCACACCCTTGGGCCGGCCGGTGGTGCCGGAGGTGTAGATCACGTACGACCACGAAGTCGGGTCGATGTCGATGCCCGGACGGTGGTCGGGCTGCTCGGCCAGGGCGCGGTCCACCGCGTCGAGTTCGAGGAATGGGCAGGGGAGTTGCGCGGTGCGGTGGCGCAGGTCGGACGCGGTGACCAGCTCGCACAGGTCGGCGTCCTGCGCGATGAAGGCGATGCGTTCGGCCGGGAACGACGGATCCAGGGGAACGTAGGTCGCCCCCGCCTTGATCACCGCGAGGAGCGCCACGTAGGCGTCCACCGATCGCTCCAGCAGGATTCCGACCGTACGCCCGGGCGTCACCCCGCGGGATCCGAGCAGATGCGCGAGGCGGTTGGCCCGGCGATCGAGCTCCGCGTACGTCAGTTCGACGTTCTCGCAGACGACGGCGACGGCTTCCGGATTGCGATCGCACGAGTGCTCGAAGAAATGCGGAAGTGCTCGGATCGCTGCGTTGTCGAGAGCGTCCGTCGGTGGCGAAGCATCGGGGGTGACGGCCGATTTTCTTGCTGCGGGGGTGGATCTCACGTGGGTCACGACTCCTCCTCCGTGGTGCGTGTGCAAATCCAACTGAATAGATGCATTCTTCGGTTTTCGATTGTTGATCCACATACAGCGACAGTGCCTGCGGTATCGGTCGGCGTAGGGCCGACGCGCTCAGGCGAGCGCGTGTTGCGCTACGTCGATGCAGGTGAATCGGGATGTGACGCCGAAGGCCCCCACGGGTTTCGACCCACCGTGGGTTGGCGCCGTCGTATCGCGCGGCAGAATCCGGCGAACGACCGAGGATCGAGAATCGAGGCGCGGTGCCGTGAAAGGGCGCCGCCCGCGAGGAGGAGAGCACGGCGAACGATCGGATATCCGATCGCCCGTGCCACTCTCATCCGCCGGTAGCCGACAGCCGGCGCGACTGTCGCTACACCGGTTCCCGGTGTAATCCGAAGTACGTGATCGTTTCCGTCCGACGCGATCACGGTTTCGCTGCCTCTTACGCCGTTTTTTCGGATCCGCACATTCACCCGATCGCGTATTGAAGGCGAAATGAAAACTAGGTTCGGGGCATCGGGCGGGAACAGGTGAATATGAGCCAACGTGGATTGGCCCGTTGCGACGGGCGGGGATACACGTGGAGTGACGGGTCGGTGACCTCACGTTCGCCTTCGCGACCGGATGCCGGTTCGGGCTCCGGGGGTTGCGTCGGGCCGGGCGAGCCGGTCCCGGGTCGCCGCCCGATCGCCGGGCGGGTGCGGCGGGCGGGATG
>NZ_WWJX01001097.1 GCF_009865215.1 Streptomyces sp. SID3343
GACGGCGCCGGGCCGCTCCGCGCCGACGAACGCGGTCTGGAACGGCGTGGGCGCCCCCTCTCCGCGCCGGACGAGCGCCCGACCCGGGTTGTTCGGCGAGATCCCCGCCGCCTCGATGCTGTTGATGATGTCCTGGCTCTCCGAGCGGTCGGTCACCCGCAAGGCCATCCGCAGGTTGGTGTTGGCCTTGATCTCGTTGCTGACCGAGCCGCCGGGACGCTGGGTCGCCAGCAGCAGGTGCAGGCCCAACGAACGCCCGCGCTGCGCGAGGCTGATCAAACCGGGTACGAAGTCGGGCAGTTCGCGGACCAGGGTGGCGAACTCGTCGATCACCAGGATGAGTCGGGGCAGCGCCGGCAGTCGCGGATCGCGGGAGCGCTTGATCCGGTACTCGGTATGGTCCTTGGCCTCGACCTCGTTCAAAACCGTCTCGCGGCGCCGGAGTTCGGCGTCGAGCGAGGCCAGGGCGCGCTTGACCAGGTGGCCGTCGAGGTCGGTGATCATGCCCAGCGTGTGCGGCAGTTCGGCGCACTCGCGAAACGCGCTGCCACCCTTGTAGTCGACCAGCACGAAGGTGAGCTCGTCGGGCCGGTTGGCCGCGGCGAGCGAGGCGATCACGGTCTGGAGAAGTTCGGACTTGCCCGAGCCGGTGGTGCCGCCGATCAGGCCGTGCGGGCCGTCGCGGACCAGGTCCAGGCGCAGGGTTCCCTCGTAGCCGCTGCCCAACACGAACGTGGTCGAGGCCGGACGGCGCGCCCACGCGCGAACCAGCAGGTCCGCGTCCGGCGGCTCCTGGCCGATCAGGGGCAGCAGCGCGACCTCGGCCGGCAGCCCCGAGTCGCTCTCCACGCTCACGTCGCGCACCGGCGCCAGCGCCCGCGCGACCTCCTCACACCAGGCCGGGTCGACCAGGTCGGCCCTGATGCCCTCGACGTCCGGTATGTGCGACGCCCGCAGGTCGAGGTGATTGCCGTTCGCCGTCACCACGGCCGTGCACTCCTCCGGGAGCAGGTGCTCGCGCTCCTCCAGGCACAGACTGAACACGCGGACGGCCGGCCCGTTGGTCAACACCTCGATCACGCCGGGCACATCGCGTAGCCGCCGGCCGCCGTCCAGGATCACCAGGACGTCCGGTACCCGTTGCAGACTCGGGCCCAGCGCCGACTGCGACGCGTCGGTGCGGGCCTGGATGTCGGAGATCAACTCGTTGACCCGGTGCGCGGTGCTTTCGGGATCGGTGCCCAGTGCCACCACCGCCGCGCCCGCCCGGCCCGGCCGCAGGTGCGGCAGCCAACGCACCCACTGCCACGCGTCGGCGTGCTCGTCCTCGGTCAGCACGACGATGCGAACGTCACGCGGGCTGTGCAGCACGGCGGTCTGGGCCACCGCCCAACTCGCGATCCGGCGTGGCATCTCTCCCGGGCCACTGATCCCGACCACGCCGAAGCCGGTCAGCTCGACCCCGAACGGCACGTCCGCGAGGCGCCAGTTGACGTGTCGGTAGTGCGTCTCGCGCGCCTGGTCGTCGATGCGCTTGAGCGACGCGCGGGTGAGCGTGCCCAGTCGGACGGTCAAGTGGTCGGCGTCGCGGCGACGGCGCTGCCACAGCCCCAGGCCGGGGCCGCTCGCCGTCAGCAGGACCGCCGCGGGATCCGGGAACGTCGCGTTGCGCAGGCCGCGTTCCTCCACCGTCGCGCGACGCATCTCCAGTTCCAACGCCGACCGGCGGATCCGATAGACCCGCTTCGCCTCTTCGTACTGCCGGCGACCGGTGCGCCGTCCGGAAACCCAGTTGCCGATCGCCATGATCGGCGTGAAGAAGATGAAGACGACGAAGAACAGACTCCGGAACAGGAACATCATCGCCAGGCCCATGGCGAGCGGGGCCATCATCATCAGGAACGGGAACGGCCGCTTGGTGTTGTCGGCCGGCGGACCCATCAGGCGGATCGTCTCGCCGTCCAGATGCGGCGCGAGGCGCGGCGGCCGGTTGTACTCGATGCCGAGCCCGTCCGCGGTCGCGCGTACCGCCGCCTCGGGCTCGTCCGGCGGGCCCAGGCGCAGAAGATGGTCACCGAGGGACAGGTCGGCGTACGTCGGCCACGGCAACGAGCCGTCGTCGGGCGGCGGAAGGACACCGACCGCCGGCAACGGCGGCGTGACGGGCAACCCGTCGGGGCCCGGCGGCAGGGGCTCGACGGAATGCCCGCCGGGACCGCCTTCCTCCGCCCCGGCCGGCTCCTCGGTGGTGAGCGGCGTACCGGTGACCGGATCGACCGGCGGCGGTGGGGTGAGACTGCGCAGGCCACAGCGATCCTCGTCCACGCCGCTCGGGAGGGCGACCGTGACCGATCCGTTCGCGCCGACCGTGATCCACGTGCCCTGTGCGGGCGCCGCGCCGCCGTCCAGACGCAACGCGCACGCGCGGTCCGTGCCGACCTCGTGCCGCCCCGGGCCGAGCCGCCA
>NZ_WWJX01001098.1 GCF_009865215.1 Streptomyces sp. SID3343
CACCCCGGCACCCCGGCACCCCGGCACCCCGGGGTCCCGCACACCCAAGCGGTAGACCATCCCGGCCCTGTGCCCAGGGCAGGAGCCCAGGACCAGCACAAACACGAGCAGGGGCCTTCAGGCGTACCAGGCTGTGTGCAACACACCCGCGCGTTCCCGACGAAACTGCGACACCCCCGGGCCAGGCCCCTACGGCCCTCACCCGGACCACCACGACACGTTCTCAACCAATCTGCAACACCCCAGGTCACAGCGGCAGCCGCACACCGACAACCACTGCAAAACCACAGCCCGAAATGTCCGAATGATGCGTCGGTAGTACGCTGATTCAGGCCATCCACGCGAGATTTCGACCCGTCTCCCGGGCGCCGTTTCGAGGGCGTCGCCACCACCGCCTTGTTGCGCGCGGTTGCGCGCGGGATGCAAGCGAGGACGTTCGTGAGGCACCGCCACGCGTCTTCCGATGGGGATGGGCGGTGAGCCCGGCAATCGGAGCGGAGAGCGACGATGGAGCCGTTTCGGATCAAAACGGTGGAGCCCCTTTCCTTCCGCACCGTCGAGGAGCGGCAGCGGATTCTGGCCGAGGCCGACTACAACATCTTTCGCGTGCACGCCTGCGATGTGACCATCGATTTGCTCACCGATTCCGGAACCACGGCGATGTCGTCCGCGCAGTGGGCGGCCGTGATGCGTGGGGACGAGTCGTACGCGGGGGGCTCGTCGTATGAGCGGTTCGAGCAGAGCGTGCGGGAACTGACCGGTTTCCCGGAGGTCGTTCCCGTTCATCAGGGCCGCGCGGCCGAGCGGATCCTCTTCACCACGCTGCTGCGCCCCGGGCAGATCACCGCCGCGAACATGCACTTCGACTCCACCCGCGCCAACATCGAACAGCGGGGATGCCAGGCGGTGGACTTGCCGTCTCCGCAGGCCGCCGATCTCACCGCTACCGCGCCCTTCAAGGGCAACATCGATCTCGACCGGTTGCGGGAGTTGCTGGCCGGCCCCGACGGCGGGCGGGTGGCGGCGGTGATCATGACGGTCACCGACAACGGGGGCGGCGGCCAGCCCGTAGCGCTGGAGAACCTGCGGGCCGTACGGGAGATGTGCGGGACGTACGGGGTGCCGTTCCTGTTGGACGCGTCACGCTTCGCCGAAAACGCCTATCTGATCACCGTCCGAGAGCCGGGTTGGCAGGACCGCAGTCCGCGTGAGGCGGCCCGCGCGATGTTCGACCTCGCGGACGGCTGCTGGGCCTCGTTGAAGAAGGACGGCATGTCCAACACCGGCGGCATGCTCGCCCTGCGCGATTCGAGGACGGCGGCACGCTGTCGTGAGCTCCTGATCGCCTGGGAAGGGTTCCCGACCTACGGCGGACTCGCGGGACGCGACCTGGAAGCCCTGGTCCAAGGGCTGCGCGAGGTCCTCGACCCCGCCTATCTGGCGTACCGGGCCGAGACCGCCGCGTGGTTCGCCGACGCCCTGGACAAGGTGGGCCTGCCGATGATGCGTCCGGCC
>NZ_WWJX01001099.1 GCF_009865215.1 Streptomyces sp. SID3343
CGCTCTTCCGATCTCGACTCCGGTCGCGGGCACACCGGAGCGGGAGGCGACCGCGTGAGCGTCGAACAGTTGCGGTTGGCGGTCTATCGGGGCTTCGCCGACACCGGACGAGCCCCGACCGGCCAGGAGTTGGCGGTGACCCTCGGCGTGTCCGAGGACACCGTGCGGTGGGGCCTGCACACCCTGCACGAGCAGCGGCACATCGTTGTGCGAGACGGCGCGGTCGCGATGGCGCACCCGTTCAGCTCAGTGCCGCTGGGCTTCTCCGTGATGGGGCCGCAGACCCTGTGGTGGGGCGGATGCGCGTGGGATTCCTTCGCGTTGCCGCACCTCGTCGGTGTGGACGTGTTGGTGGCGACGCGCTGTCCGGGCTGCGGGCGCGCGCTCGCGTGGAACGTCGACAACCGGACCCCGCCGAGCGGCGACGAGGTCGCGCACTTCCTGCTCCCGGTGACGATGCTGTGGGACGACGTGGTCCACGCGTGCGGCAACCAACGACTGTTCTGCGGCGAGCCCTGCGTTGCCGAATGGCTCACCGCGACCGGCCAGGAACGCGGCTGTGTGATGGACCTGGCCACGCTGTGGCGCTTGGCGCAGCACTGGTACGAGGGCCGGTTGAGCAGGGGCTACGAGCGCCGCGACCCGACCACCGCTGCGGCCTACTTCGCCTCGGTCGGTCTGAAGGGCCCCTTCTGGGGCCAGTAGCGCCCCCGAGCGGGCCGTCCCGGACGGGCGGCCGTCCGCGAACGGCGGCCCGAAGCGGGCAGTTCGCATCGGAAGCACCGAGCGGACACCCCGCGCAGGCGGTCCGGAGCGGCTTGGGTCCGGATCCCGCCCGGGTGCCGGGGCCGGGGTTCGGGCTGATCCCGGGTCTGGGTCCTGGTCCGGGTCTGCCCCGGGATCCGGGACCGGGTCCCGTCCGGATGCCAGGGTCGGGGTTCGGGCTGACTCCGGGTCTGGGTCCGGGTCCCGCCCGGATGCCAGAGTCGGGGTTCGGGCTGACCTCGGGCCCGGGTCTGGGTCCGGGTCTGACCCCGGGTCCGGGTCGGGTCCGGATCCCGCCCGAATGACAGAGTCGGGGTTCGGGCTGACTCTGGGTCTGGGTCCTGGTCCGGGTCTGACCCCGGGTCCGGGTCGGGCCCGGATCCCGCCCGAATGACAGAGTCGGGGTTCGGGCTGACCCCGGGTCCGGGTCCCGCTCGGATGCCAGAGTCGGGGTCTGGGTCCGGGTCCGGATCCCGCTCGGATGCCAGAGTCGGGCCCGGGTTTGACCCCGGGTCCGGGTCCCGGCCGGATGCCAAAGTCGGGGTCCAGGTCTGACTCCGGCCCCCGCCCCGGGCCCGGGCCCGGGTCACCGACCGTGGGACGCGCTCGGCCGTTCCCGGGTACCCGTGCATCCGGGCTGCGGGTCCGTGCGCTGCACCGGTCGGGTGGGGCTATGCCGTGGCGGCGAGGAGGTCGGCGGTGTGCACGATCCGGGCGAAGCGGCCACCGTGCAGGGTCGTGACGGTGGCCCTGGTCAGTTCGTCGGCGGTCATCACGTCGCCGTCGGGGCCGGCCAGTTCGAAGGTGTGCATCGCGTCGATCGCGAACAGCACGTCGTAGCCGAGGTTGCCGGCCATCCGCGCGGTGGTCTCGTTGCACATGTTGGTCTGGATGCCGACGATCACGAGTTGGTTCGCGCCTCGTGCGGTGAGCCAGGCGTGCAGGTCGGGGGTGCCGTAGAACGCCGAATTGACGTGCTTCGTGACCAGTAGGTCGGGCTCGACCTCGGCGACGACGTCCTTGAAGTCGTTGCCGGGGGTGTCCGGGTGCAGCGGCGACGGGTCGGTCGAGTCGTGCCGGACGAGGACGACGGGGCGCCCCGTCCGCTCCCAGGCTGCGACGAGCGCGGCGATGTTGGCCTCGGCGTCGGGGTTGTTGCGCTTGCCCCAGAATTCCGCGTCGTCGAAGCCCTTCTGCACGTCGATCACGATCAGCACCGCGTCGCCGGCGACGGCCGGGGCGGTGCGCTCGGGAGCGGTGGCCTCGGCGGCGTTGGCCTCGCCGGCGGCGGTTCCGGCGGTGGCGCCGGCGGCGGTTCGGGTGGTGGCGGTGCTGTCGGTCTTCGTCATGCGATCAGCCTGACAGCGCGACGGCACTCGGAGAAGTGGCAGGATTGCCTTTGATCGATGAGATTCCGCCAATAGACTCGTGGGCATGCAACGCGTCGCGATCCTTGTGTTCGACGGAGTCCGGATGTTCGACCTGGCGGTCGCCACCGAGGTCTGGGCGCCGCATCGGACCGTCCCCGACCTGCCCGCGTTCGAGGTCCGGCGGTGCGCGGCGGACCGATCACCGGTCACGCTCACCGGCGGCGCCACCGTGGCCCCCGACGCGACCCTGGGGTGGCTCCGGCGCGCCGACCTGGTCGTGGTGCCGGGCATGGTCGATCCCGCCGTACCACCGTCCGAGCCGGTGACGGCCGCGCTGCGGGCGGCCCATCGAGCCGGGGCGACCGTCGCGTCGTTGTGCGCGGGTGCGTTCGTGCTCGGCGCCGCCGGGCTGCTCGACGGGCGGCCGGCCGTGACGCACTGGGGC
>NZ_WWJX01000013.1 GCF_009865215.1 Streptomyces sp. SID3343
CGCCGACCCGCTCCAAGGCGTCCGCGAGGATGTGCCCGGCCGTGTCGTACGCCCGCGGCGGCAGACTCACGCTCGTCTCGGCCGCACTGCGCCGATACAGCTTCGCCGGCCGACCCGCACCCGGCCCGGAGCGGCCCGCCGGCCGCGCGAACTCCGTCACGAGCAGGCCGGCCTCGACGAGCTTGTCCAGGTGGAACGCGGCCAGCGTGCGCTGGATCCCGACGGCTTCCGCCGCCTCCCCACGCCCGACCGCACCCGTCGCGGCGACGACGTACCGGTACAACGCGCGACGCAACGGATCGGCCAGGACACCGAGCGCATCGAGCGCGTCGTCGTCACCGGGCGCAAGCGCGTGCCCGGGCCGGGCCGAGTCACCCGGCAGGGCCGAGTCACCGGGCAGGAAGGAGTCACCGGGCGCGGACGAAGCGGAAGGTTCGGGCACACCCAGAGTTTAGGTGAGCCTCCGCCCCGACCCCCGGGGCACCTGTTTCCCTTGCTGCCCCGCTCCCCTTGCTGCACCCACCCCCCGATGCACCCGGCCAACTCAAGCCGACAGCAGGGCACTTACCTCGCGGCGGCGCAGCCTCGGGCTCGCCGCCACGGGCCGGTTCGGTGCCCTTGGCCCCCGCGCGAACCGGCACCGAACCGGCGCTCGTCCACGCTGCCGCGGGGTCCCGCAGGGGCCGATTCCGGCAGCCGTCCAGTGCGATCGAACCGCCCCCGTACGGCCTCGCGCGGCGGCCCCGAACGCCGCTCGGCCGCTCGAAGTCCCAGCAAATCCCGTGTCCGCGCCCGAAATCGACCCCCGCCCGCACACATGAGGACTCTCACATTCCGCTCCGCGCGGCGGCCGTTGCACGGCCCGGACGTGATGTGCAACACGGTAAGCAAGTGGTATCGAACGGTTGTAGAGGGTCGGATCCAGGAAGATCACGTCTCAAGGGCACTCGAAAGCGGAAGATCACCGGTGGATCGACCTCTCGACCGGATAGATCACTCAAGGCATGTGGCCCGTCCCAACCGTTCCGCCAAACCCGCAGGTTTGCGATTCGATCGGTGGGCAACGCGTACGTGCGCGCTCGAAAGCTACGTGTCGAACGGCATTCGCGGAAGACCCATGGGTCCCGGCCGGTTGGCGGCGGTGGGTAGGTTCGATCGGCATGTTCACCGATACCGACAGGCGAGATCGAGAACAAGCCCGAGAAAGAGCCGCAGCAGGCGTCCGAGAGAGCACCGAGGACGGGCGCAGCGCCGAGGAAGGGCGCGAAGGCCGCGAAGGGCGCAGGGACCGAGACCGCGAACAGCACCGAGCGCCCGACCGTCCGCAGCATTCGGGGTCTGCCGTCACGGGACCCGGCGTCACGGGACCCGCCGTCACGGCACCCGCCGTCACCCGGCCCGATGTCACGCACCCCGATGTCACGCACCCCGGTGTCACCCGTCCCGGTGATATCGGGACCGCCGTCACCGTCGACGCGCCACAGGTTCGCGACGGTGCCCGGTTGTGGCGGCTGGCGCGGGACAGCAGGACGTTGGATCTCAACTCCTCGTACAGCTATCTGCTGTGGTGCCGTGACTTCGCGCAGACGTCGGTCGTGGCGAGGCAGGCCGACGGCGAGATCGTCGGCTTCGTGACCGGTTACGTACGCCCCGACCTGCCCGACAGTCTGATGGTGTGGCAGGTGGCCGTCGCCGAGAGCGCCCGCGGCCGGGGCGTCGCCGCGCACATGCTGGACACACTCGTCCAGCGCCGGCTCGGCCACGGTCAGCGCTACGTGGAGACCACCATCACGCTGGACAACGCCGCGTCGATCGCGCTGTTCACGGCGCTCGGGCGGGACCGCGACGTCCCCGTCCGGCGGACCGAGCTGTTCGCGGCTCAGGAGTTCCCGGACGGGCACGCGGGAGAGGACCTGTTCCGGATCGGCCCGTTCGCGGCCCAGCCGTAACGCCCCGGCGACCCCGGCCCCGGCGATCCCGGGCCCCCGAAACCCCCGGCGCGACCCCGCACACCACAGCGACCCCGCACACCGCAGCGATTCCACACACCGTGGCGTCGTTGCACACCGCGCCGACCCCGACCGCGGCGACCCCAGACAGGAGGCGGTGACCCTCCGTCAGGCGCAAGCCGACGGCTTGTCACCTTCCGGCGCCCAGCCGCCGTTCCATCGGCCCCGGACACTCCTCACCCACCCAGCCCTGGAGAAACGTGACTGTTTTCGAAACTCTCGAGTCCGACGTGCGCAGCTACTGCCGTGACTGGCCCACCGTGTTCACGCACGCACGCGGCAGCCGGCTGTACGACGAGCAGGGCCGCAGCTACCTGGACTTCTTCGCCGGCGCCGGCGCGCTCAACTACGGGCACAACAACCCGCGGCTCAAGCGCGCGCTCCTCGACTACATCGAGAGCGACGGCATCACGCACAGCCTGGACATGTCCACGGCGGCCAAACGGACCTTCCTGGAGCGCTTCGACGAGGTCGTCCTCAAGCCCAGGAACCTCGACTACAAGGTGCAGTTCCCCGGCCCGACCGGCGCCAACACCGTCGAATCGGCGCTCAAGCTCGCCCGCAAGGTGACCGGTCGCGAGGCCGTGATCGGGTTCACCAACGCGTTCCACGGCATGACGCTCGGCGCTCTCGCGGTGACCGGAAACGCGATGAAACGCGCGGGAGCCGGCATCCCGCTCGTGCACGCCACCCCGATGCCGTACGACAACTACTTCGACGGGCAGATGCCCGACTTCATGTGGCTGGAACGGCTGTTGACCGACAACGGCAGCGGCCTGAACCTGCCCGCCGCGGTGATCGTGGAGACCGTACAGGGCGAGGGCGGGGTCAACGTCGCGCGCTTCGACTGGCTGCGCGGGCTGGCCGAACTGTGCACCCGGCACGGCATTTTGCTGATCATCGACGACGTCCAGATGGGCTGCGGGCGGACCGGCCCGTTCTTCAGCTTCGAGCCCGCCGGGATCACCCCCGACATCGTCTGCCTGTCGAAGTCCATCGGCGGCTACGGCATGCCGATGGCGCTCACCCTGTTCCGCCGTGAACTGGACGTGTGGGAGCCCGGGGAGCACAACGGCACCTTCCGCGGCCACAACCCCGCGTTCGTCACCGCCACCGCCGCCCTCGACTTCTGGGCCGACGGCACGATGGAGAAGCAGACCCTGGCCAAGGGCGAACTGATCGAACGTCACCTCGCCGACATCGCCGGCGAACACGCCGCGCTCGGCGCCTCCCAGCGCGGTCGCGGCCTGGTTCGCGGCCTCACCTTCGAGGATCCCTCGCTCGCCGGCTCGGTCTGCGCGCAGGCGTTCGATCGCGGCCTCCTCGTGGAGACCTCCGGCCCCAAGTCGGAGGTGGTCAAGCTGATGCCCGCGCTGACCACGAGCGAG
>NZ_WWJX01000113.1 GCF_009865215.1 Streptomyces sp. SID3343
ACCACGCCGACCTGGCGGTAGTACGCGCCGATCACCTCGTCGACCTCCAGGCGCGCCAGTTCCTCCGTGGGCGCCTCGAACAGGGCCAGGTCCGCGTCGCCGCGCCACACCTGGCCACCCTCGGCGGACTCGGCGCCGCTGACCACCAGTTCGTCGAGCGCCAGCCCTCCGCCGGGCTCGATCGACGGCAGCCACCGGTGATGAGCCATCGGGTGACCGTTGACGAAGCCGTTGTGGGCGGCCGGTTCGCGCAGCGTCACCACCGCCTCGGCCAACCGCCGGTCGGCGGCGGCCAGCGTCGCGCCGAACGTCGCGCCGGGCTCGATCCGCGGCGCCGGGCCGTAGGGGTGCGGCCGGGTCTGGTGGATCGAGCCGAGCTTCTTCGGGTAGCCCTGGTGCAGGCCGCGGGCGATTGCGAAGTCCTTGTCGACCCAGATGTAGACGCAGCGCGAATAGGTCTGCCCGGCGTATCGGCAGCGCACCACCGCGAAGCACTCCTTGTACTGGCTGCGCACCGGGTCGAGCAGTTCCGCCCGCTCACCCGAACACGACTGCCAGTCGGCCCAGATCAGCGCGACCGCACCCGGGTCCTCGTCGGCGAGGGCGAGTTGCGGGGGCAGCAGTTCGGCGACCCGGGCCGGGTCGGTGCGGTACTCGATCGTGAGCAGGTCCCCCGAGTACTGCCACGGGGGCGCGGGGACGAGCGAGGAGCGGCCCGTGCCGGTCTTGGGATGGAAGAAACCGTGTACGCCGGGCATCGGCGCCTCCCTCGAAGCACAACGCTAATCGTTTGGGTCCGTACGATATGCCCCGCGCGACTCGTTGTCACGCCGGACGCCACCCCTCGTCCCACCCGAACGGAACGCACCCCGCCCGAACGGAACGCATCCCCACGCCCGAACCGCACGCACCCCCCACGTCCGAACGGAACGCATCCCCACGCCCGAACCGCACGCACCCCCCACGTCCGAGCGGCACGCATCCCCACGCCCGAACCGCACGCACCCCCCACGCCCGAACGGCAAGCGCCCCCACGCCCGAGCCGGACCGGCCCCCTCGCCCGAGCCGGACCTGCCCCAGCCCCGAACGAGACCCGTCGCCGGACCGAGAAAAGCCCTCGCGAACCCCTTGTGTGACACCGGCGCCGTCCATATGGTTTGGGTTCAAACGAATTACCGGGCCTGAACGGGCCGTCCTGTGCAGCGGTTGTCCTGCCGCCGCCCGCCCTGCGCGAGGAGTATCCGGTGAATGCATCCGTACCGGGCCGGGTCCACGAAGTGCTCGCCGATCTCAAGGGCCGAGGGATCGACGTCGTCCGCGTCGCCTACCCGGACCTGATCGGCACGGACCGGGGACGCGACGTCCTCGTGGACCACCTCCCGTCGGTATGCGCGCACGGCCTGGCGTTCTGCCGGGCGGTCTTCCACACCACCCCGCGCGGCGAGACCGTGCCCGTCGCCGGCGGCCTGGACGCCGGCCTCCCGGACATCTGCGTCTACCCCGACCTCGACACCCTCGTCGCGATCCCGTGGGAACCCGGCGTGGCGTGGTGCCTGAGCGAGACCCTGGACCCCGCGACCGGCCGGCTCGCCCCGGAGGCGCCGCGGTCGTTGCTGCGCGACCTGCTCACC
Source organism: Streptomyces sp. SID3343 (assembly GCF_009865215.1). GTDB lineage: Bacteria > Actinomycetota > Actinomycetes > Streptomycetales > Streptomycetaceae > Embleya. The sequence continues at coordinate 1,632 of NZ_WWJX01000113.1, forward strand.
CGGATGGCGGCCGAGGTCGGGCTGCGGCCGGTGATCGGGCCCGAGTTGGAGTACTTCCTGTGTGAACCCGACCCCGCTCCCACCCGCGAGGGCGGTTGGCGGCGGTACGGCGAGGCGACCGGCAACGTGTACGTGGCCGGCCGGCGCGGCGATCCGGACGGGCACCTGCTGCGCACGCTACGGCAGTTGAGCGCGCTCGGGATCGGCGTCACCACCGGCAACCACGAGTACTGCTCGGGCCAGTTCGAGATCAACCTCGACCACTCGGACGCGCTCGACGCGGCCGACCGGGCCTTCCGGTTCAAGGCATCGATCAAGGAACTCGCCCGCTTGGAGGGGCGATTGGCCACTTTCATGGCCAAGCCCTTCAACGACGAGGGCGGTTCGGGGTTCCACCTGCACCTGAGCTGCCTCGATGCCGCCGGGAACAACGTCTTCGACGACCCGCGGGGCGCGCACGGACTGTCGGACGTCGCCCACCACGCGATCGCCGGCGTCCTCGCGCACGCGCCCGCCCTGGCCGCGCTGATGAACCCGACGGTCAACTCGTACAAGCGCTTCGGGCCCGACACGCTCGCACCGTGGCTGATCGACTGGGGTTTGGACAACCGCAGCGCGATGGTGCGCATACCGCCCGAGCGCGGCGCGGGCGCGCGCTTGGAGATCCGACTCGGTGACGCCGGGGCCAACCCCTACCTCGCGATCGCCGGGCTGCTCGCCGCCGTGTACATCGGCGTGCGCGACACCCTGGAGGCGCCGGCGCCGCTAGAGGGCTACGGCTACGACGTCGCCAAGGCGTCGCGGTTGCCCACGACGCTCGCCGAGGCGCTCGACGCGTTCGAGGCGGACGACGCGATCACCGCATTGCTCGGCAAACAGTTCACCGACGCGTTCCTGACCTACAAGCGGGACGAGGTCGCGCGCTTTCGACGGCACGTCACGGACTGGGAGTTCGAGGAGTACGCCTACCACCTGTGAGGTGGGCAGTACGCCCACCACCGGGGGCCGGCCACCTGCCCGGCCACGCCCGCCGCCCTCGTACGACCCGCCGGGAGCCCAGCATGAGCACTCCGCCCACCCCCATCGCGGCCCACACCCCCATCGCGACCCACACCCCCGTCGCCCCCGAGCCCATGCCGCTCGCCGACATCGACCTCGCCGACAACGACCGTTTCCTCGACGGCGAAACGCCGTGGCGGATGTTCCACACGCTGCGCCGCGAGGACCCCGTGCACTGGCAGCCCGAAAAGGAACCGAACAGCGGCTTCTGGGCGTTGACCCGGCACGCCGACATCGTCGCCGTCGAACGCGACCCGCAGACGTTCACGTCGTCGCGGTTCACCAACCTCGAAGAGGTCGACGACTCGCAAATCGCCGTCCGCCGCTCGATGTTGGAGACCGACGGCCTGCGCCACACCGCCCTGCGCAAGCTGCTCCACAAGCAGTTCACGCCGCGCGCGATCGCCGACTACGGCACCTTCCTGCGCGGTCTGACCGCCACCACCCTCGACAACGCGCTCGCCAAGGGCACGTTCGACTTCGTGCGCGAGGTCTCCGCCGACTTCCCGATCAACGTGCTCGCGCGGATGCTGGACGTGCCGGACGAGGACACCGAGAAACTGATCGACTGGGGCAACCGGATCATCGGCAACACCGACCCGGACTATGCCGACGTACTGCTGGAGAGCGCGGAGAGCGAGCAATATCGCGACCTGCCCTTCCGTAGCCCGGCATCCCTGGAAGTCTTCGACTACGGTCGGGAGATGGCCGCCAAGCGGCGCGGCGGCCAGGGCACCGACCTGGTCAGCCGATTGGTCGACCAGGTTCCCTGCGACGGGGTGCCGCTGTCGCAGCACGACTTCGACAACTACTTCCTGCTGCTCGTGGTCGCGGGCAACGAGACCACGCGGCACGCCATTTCGCATTCGATGCTCGCGCTGATCCGCAACCCCGAGCAACTGGATCGCCTGCGCGACGACCTCACGCTGATGCCGAACGCGGTCGAGGAGTGCCTGCGGTGGGCGTCTCCCGTCTACCACTTCCGCCGCACCGCGACGCGCGACACCGAACTGGGCGGCAAGCGCGTACGCGAGGGCGACAAGGTCGTGCTGTGGTTCGCCTCGGGAAACCGCGACGAGGCCGTGTTCGAGAACCCGTACGACTTCGACGTCACCCGCAAGAAGGTCGACCACGTCACCTTCGGCAAGGGTGGCCCGCACTTTTGCCTGGGCAGCGCACTGGCCCGGCTGGAGCTGCGGATCATGTTCGAGGAACTGCTGCCCCGCATCGCCGACATCACCCTCGCCGGCGACGTGCGCCGGGTGCGCTCCAACTTCGTCAACGGGATCAAGGAACTCCCGGTGACGATCACCCCGGCGTGAGCCTGCTCGCCGGTCCCGTGGGCACGAAGCGCACGGGCGTACCCGGTCGCGCCTGGGCGATCGCCGTGAGGTGCTCCGGTGGCACCACGCCGATCACCGGATAGCCGCCGGTGACCGGGTGATCGGCGAGGAAGACCACCGGGCGCCCGTCGGACGGCACCTGGACGGCGCCCGACACCATGCCCTCGCTGGGCAGTTCGTCGGTACGGCGCCGGGCGAGCGGCGGCCCGTCGGTGCGCAGCCCGATCCGGTTGCTCGCCGACGCCACCGTGTATCGCGCCCGCGCCAGGTCGCTCAACGCGGCCGGGGTGAACCAGTCGTGGCGCGGCCCGATCAGCAGTGGCAGCACGAGTTCGGCGGGCGGCCCCTGCCAGCGGGCCACGTCCGCGCCCGGAGCCGGCAGGGCGGCGCCGCCGCAGCCCACTGGGAGCACGTCGCCGGTCACGATCGGCGGCGGGCCCAGACCCGACAACAGGTCGGTGGATCGGCTGCCCAGGACCGGCTCGACGGCCACGCCGCCGGCGAAGGCCACATAGCTGCGCAGGCCGTACGTC
>NZ_WWJX01001100.1 GCF_009865215.1 Streptomyces sp. SID3343
CGCGCGGTGGCGGCTGCGCCGCCGGCGGCCTCCGGCCGCTCTCCTCGCGGGCTCGTCGATCACTGGTCGACGATGGATCAGTGGGCGCTGACGCGCCGAGGGCGGAGCCGAGCGGTCGTCGCGGAGGGGCCACCGGGTCACACGGCCGCCCGGTGCGACGGCATGTGACCGCGCTTTGTGCGACGACCCGGCTGCCACGCTCTGCGCGGAGGCGGCTTTGGCGTCGGGCCTTCGGTCGTCAGGCCGGGTGGATGGGCGGTGGTCAGGGGCGCTTGGCCTGCGCGGGGTGCGCCGGCGGGTGCGGGTGCTTGACTGCCCTGTGGGGTCGCGTCGGCTCGGGCGGGGCCTGAGTGAGTAGTGGCACGGACGGCCCGGCTGGTCGGGGGCGTGTGGGTTCGCCAGGGAGCGGGCGGCCGGTTCCCGAGTGGGTCGGGTGCCGGCCGCCCGGTTCGCAGGGTGCCTGCGACCCGGGCGACCCGGGCGACCGGGTCGTCGCCGGTCGTGGTGAGGCGGATCTGGGCCTTGTCGTCCCGGGGGTCCGTGGTGATGTCGTGCAACGCGCCGTCGCGCAGAGAGGCGTCTATGAGGAGATCGAGAAGACCTGTTGCTGGTCTCGCCGCCTGGCCCGGTTGCCGAGTTTCTGCTCCACATACAGGACGATCAATCCTTGTTTTCGGTGGGGCGGCGAGCCGTTCGACGAGGGGGAGGTTGACGGTGATCGCATCGTGAACGATTCGAGGAAACGTCTGAACAATGACGTCGATCCCGGCCTTCCGGCAATGACATGGGAGCGGTTCTGGCAGCTCGTCGAGGTTTTCGGCGGTGAGGCCGACACCGAGACCTGTAAGCGCTTCGAGGAAGCCTGCGCGCGCCTGACCGAGATTCTCTCGCGCGAACCGGTAGGCCAGATCATCGGCTTCGGTGAGCGTCTCGCGGAAGCTCTCCACCGCTTGGACCGGGCGGACTTCGGCACTCTGCCCGTCCTTGGGATGGAGAGGCCCGACGGCTCGCCGTTTCCACAGTCGGACGACAGCTTTCTGTACTCGCGAGCGGCCGTCGTGGCCGCCGGCCGCCAGGCATACGAGAGTGTCTTCGGCCATCCGGAGCGGTTCGTGCCGTTCACCGCACTGCAATGCGAGGAATTGCTCTACGTTCACGAGGAGGCGTTCGAGCAGGTAGCCGGGACGGAGTGGGATCGCCTGACCCTCTACGACTACGAGTCCTGCTCGAACAAGGACGGCTGGCCCAAGCTCAGTGGCTGAGCACCGTCTGTCGCAGAGCCGTTGCCCATCCGGCCAGGCGGGGGGCCTGTCGACCGAGCAACAGGAGCGGACTGCAGCAGTTCTGAGAGGGCGGTTCGAGAGTTGATGCTCATTCCCGGGAGAGATTGAGGCAGGGCTGCTGGTCACGGCGCTCGGTTGGTTACTGCTACCTGGTGCAGCTGCCGGCGTCGATCTCGGTGAAGATGTCGAGTTTGACCAGGCGTTTCAGCTTGGCGCGGCTGCTCTCGATGTTCTTCGGCAGCAGTTCGTGGTCGAGGGCTTCGCAGACTTCGCGAGCCCGGAGCGGCCTGCGGCCTCGTTCAAGACGGCGAGGATGCGGGGGTAGTCCGCGTGCTCCGGCAGGTAGGGCGCGGTCACCTGGCTCTTGCCGCGACATCTACCCGGCCACTCGTCGGGGCGCGCCGGTGGTTCGGCGACCGGTGATCGACAAGCCCCCGCACAGTGCCCCGCACCCCGCACGCGCGACGTCCACTCGGCCGCCCGTCGGCGCGTCAGCGCCCACTGATCGATCGTCGACCGGTGATCGACGAGCGGCAGCGAGGAGAGCGGCCGGAGGCCGCCGGCGGCGAAGCCGCCCCCGCGCGCAGCGCGGCAACCAGGGGGTGGCCGCGCGAAGCGCGGTCACTCACTCGTCTGCGGCGTCTGCTGTTTCGACTTCGTCGCGGGTGACGCCCAGGAGGAAGAGCACCGTGTCCAGGAACGGCACGTTGACCGCCGTGTCGGCGGCCCGGCGGACCACCGGCTTGGCGTTGAAGGCCACGCCCAGGCCCGCGGCGTTGAGCATGTCCAGGTCGTTGGCGCCGTCGCCGATCGCGACGGTCGCCGAGAGCGGGACGCCCGCGTCCAGGGCGAAGGCGCGCAGCATGCGGGCCTTGCCGGCACGGTCGACGATGTCGCCGACCACGCGCCCGGTGAGCTTGCCGTCCACCACCTCGAGGGTGTTGGCCGCGCTGTAGTCGAGCCCGAGCTGCTCCACGAGCGAGTCGGTGACCTGGGTGAATCCTCCCGAGACGATGCCCACCTTGTAGCCCAGGCGCTTGAGGGTACGGACCAGGGTGCGGGCGCCCGGGGTCAGCTCGACCTGTTCGCGGACCTTGTCGATCGCGTCCTCTTCGAGCCCCGCCAGCAGCGCCACCCGCGCCCGCAGCGATTCGGCGAAGTCCAGGTCGCCGCGCATCGCGGCCGCGGTGACCTCGGCGACCTCGTCGAGGCAGCCCGCGTGCTCGGCGAGCAGCTCGATCACCTCGCCCTGGATCAGGGTCGAGTCGACGTCCATCACGATCAGCCGCTTGGCGCGCCGCAGCAGCCCGGACGGCTGTACCGCGACGTCCACGTGCCGCTCGGCGGCCTCTATGGCCAGCTCCAGCCGCAGTTTGTCCGTTTCCACGCCGGAGACCTGGAGCTCGATCGCGGTCACCGGGTACTTGGCCAGGCGGAAGATCCGGTCGATGTTGGCGCCCGCAGCCGCGATCCGGTGCGCTATCCCCGCGAACGCGGCCGCGTCCAGTGGGTGGCCGAGCACCGTGACGTGCGAGCGGCCCTCGCCACGCGGGCGGTTGTCACCGACGCCGGAGAGGATCTCGGCGACCAGGCGCTCGCCGTCGGCCCAACGGTGCACGTTCGCCCGCAGGCCGCCCTCGTCGGTGGGGGTGGTGATCAGGACGCACAGCGTGAGCCGGCCTCGGGTGACGGTCTGCTCGACGTCGACGACCTCGACGGCGTGTCCGGCCAAGACCTCGAAGAGGCTTGAGGTCACCCCAGGCCGGTCCTTGCCGAAGATCTTGACGAGAAGAGTGCGGGGCGCATTCATGATGGGCCACGGTACCGGCCGTTCGAGTGCGCGCGCGTCACCGGTCCACGGTACGAACAGCGGACGCCACGGCTCCCGGGCCCGGCCCCGGGACGGATCTACCCAGGCCAGGGGCCTGACTGGGTCGGCCCCTGGGGATCGTGCGGTGGGGGCGGGCGATGGCCGGGGGCGGGTCTGTTCGAGTGGG
>NZ_WWJX01001101.1 GCF_009865215.1 Streptomyces sp. SID3343
GGCCACGGGTCGTTGATCGCGAACCCGGACCAGCCGTTGGCGGAGCTGATCTTCTCGCGGTGTTGCGCGAGTTCGTAGGCGGCGGCCAGGGTCGCCAGGACCGCCGCCCGGCCCGCGCCGAAGTGGTAGACCCGCCCGTTCGCCTCGGGCAGGCTCATGCCGTTCTGCGCGTCCGCCGCGATGGACACGACGCCGCTGATCCGCTCACCGATCATGATCGTGTGCAGGGTCACCGACTTGCCGGCGCCCGGCGCTCCGACGATGAGATCGGTCATCGCGCCCAGCGTCGGGTCGTACAGGTTCAGGTACGCGAACCGCCTGTCGTGGCGCAGGCCGGTGCGGATGCGGCCGAGCGAGTCCATCGTGAGGTCTTCGACGGTGGCTTCCCGCACGTCCATCAGCGGGTGCTCCCGGTAGACGGACACCAGTCCGTCGCCCAGGCCGTCCGTCTCGACCATGCACAGCTCGGCGTCCTTCATGCCCAACGCCCTCGCGATCTCCTGCTGCGGCAGGCGGATCATCTTGCCCTCGGGCGCCTGGATCCGACCCACCAGCCGGTCCTCCTCGAGGCGGTGGTCGATCATCTCCATGCCGGGCGCCACACCCCCCGGGTCCGACACCCACGCCCGCCACATCTGGGGGAAGGTGCGCGGCGCGGCGGCGGCGCGCAGCGTCGGGGTGGCCGTCAGGGCCATCCGCCCGGGGCCCGACCCCGGGATCGGGGACACCGTGACCGACCCCAATGGGAAGTCGAACGCCGCGGCGAGCCCGGCCGGCGTGAACGTGGGAACGGCGCGGCCGACCTCCGCGACGACGACGGCGTCGAAATCCGGGGCTGCCGGGTCGAATTGCCGGATGCCGGTCAGCCGGGTCCCGGGCGGCAGATCGGGAGCGGCCTCCCACATCGCGGCCAGCGCCTCGGGATACGTGTACTCCCGCTGCGCCGGGGCGGCCTCGGCGGTGGGGGCGTCGGGGATCGCGATCACCCCGGCGGAGCGGGTGATCGGGGTCGTCCATCCCATCCACGCGCCCCACGTCGCGGGCAGGAGCATCTCCCACCACGCCGCGCCCGGCGCGGTGACCGCGGCGGCGTACAGCGCGCTGCCGGTCAGCACCGGCAGCGCGCGTTGGCAGCTGCGCAGCAGCCGGTGGTGGCCGTCGTCGTCGGATCCGGCGCGCGTGGTCAGAACCTGTTTTCAAGCCCAGCCGTATTGACCTCCGCATTGGGTGACGTGCAGCGATGGCTGTCAGGTCGCCCGGGGGGTTCGGGGCGAAATGGATTTTGAAGGGCCCTTGTCCTCGCCAGCGGCCTCGGCTGGCAGGTCGCGGCTGTCGGCGAGTTCGTAGATCCGCCCCCTCACCGTTCGAATCCGGAGAGCAATCCGCCGATCTGCCGAAGGTGCGTCGTTCGAACGATATTTGGGTGATTTGACGGCGAATGGGCAGATAGGTTCCAGTCAGACATCCGGTTTCCGTAACCTCGCCCTTGAAGGAGAACCTCGTGCGTCGCCTCATCTGCACGGTCGCTTTGCTTGGTGTCGCCCTCGCGGCCCCGCTCGCTCTGACTGTCCCGGCTCAGGCGCTTCCGGCCACCCACAAGGCCACTGCCCAAGGCCCCTGCTCGGGAGACCTGCCAGTGGAAACCTTCGATGGGTGTATGCCTGCCGGAACCGTCGTGGACGACGGCAAAGATCATGGTGCGTACTGATCAGGATTCGATGAGAGCGTGCTTTTTGGTTGACCGTCCAAGCGGCGGCTCCGAGTGCCCGGACGCCCCAGTGGCCCCGCCTCCGGCGGGGCCACTGGGGGTGCGGGTGTCGATGGCTTCGAGAGCGAGCCGCGTGAGTCGGGGTTCCGTGGTCAGCCCGGGCTCTGCGGCTTCTTCGTCCAGGAGTCGGTTCGGGGGCCTTTGCGGCTCAGGCGTCTGGTCATCAGGGTGATGAGCGACCAGTTCAGGTGGGCTTCGCTGTGTTGCGGAAGGCGCTCGTAGTCGCGGACGTTGCGGCGGGCCCGCATGATCCAGCCCAGAGTGCGCTCGACCCGCCAGCGTCGGGGCAGGACGACGAACCCGACCGTG
>NZ_WWJX01001102.1 GCF_009865215.1 Streptomyces sp. SID3343
GTCGACCACGGGTGGGCAGCCCCACCGGGCGAGCGCCGGACCCGCGACGACCTCGGTGCGCAGCCGGCCGGTCGTGTGCTCGGGATCGTCGAGGCTGTCCACCTCGACCTCGACGCGTTGGCCGACCTCGGCCACCGAGGCGCCCGCCGGTGTCCCGGTCAGGATGACGTCGCCGACCTCCAAAGTGATCGACCGGGACAGATCCGCGACCAACTCGGCAAAGCCGAACAGCAGGGTCGCGGTGGTGTCCTCCTGGACCAACTCGCCGTCCAGCCACGTCCGTACCCGCAGCGCCTCGGGCCGCAGGTCCGTTGCGTCCAACAGGCGAGGGCCTACCGGGGTGAACCCGTCGCCCCCTTTGGAGCGGACGTTCGAGCCCTTGTCGGCGTAGCGCAGGTCGTACAACCCGAGGTCGTTCGCGGCGGTCACCCAGCCGACGTGCCGCCACGCGTCGGCCGGGGTGACGCGATGCGCGCTGCGCCCGATCACCAGCGCGATCTCCCCTTCGAAGGCGAGGAGTTCGAGGCCGGCGGGGCGTTCGACGACGCCGGAGCCGGTGAGCGAACTGCTCGGCTTGAGGAAGTAGGAGGCGTGCGCGGGGGTGCGGCCGCGTTGTCGCGCGCGGGAGCGGTAGTTCAGGTGTACGGCCAGCACCTTGCCGGGACGTCGCCCCGTCGATGCCGTCACCGCGTCGTGCGTCACTCGCCACCCCTTGCCTGTGGATCTCGCCGACTCTTCGACCAGGAACGTATATGATTCCAGATAGAATAATAGAGGTGATCTCGGTTCCACTGTCAACCGTCACGACGGGCCGGCTCGCCGAAACGGGCCGGTCGGGGGTGGGACGCGGGGGAGGAGAAGCGGCGAGGGAGGCGCGTTTCGGGCAGCGGGAAGTGCCCGGTCGGGCGCCGGGTGTCGGGGCCTGTGCGGTGAGGGCGGTGCCGGCGGGCGAGGTCGGTGCGCGTGGGAACGCGGTGCGCGAAGGCGTCGAAGTGCTGCGGATCACTACCCGGGGCGGCGGATCACTGCCCGGCGGAAGCGGGCGTACCGGGCTAGCCGGGCCGCG
>NZ_WWJX01001103.1 GCF_009865215.1 Streptomyces sp. SID3343
GCCGGGCCGCGCACAGGGCCCGGGCCCTGGTGATCGCCGCGCCCACCCCGCCGGCCAGCACCGACGCGTCGGCCGCCGCGCACAGCCGGTCCAGCAACTCGTCGGCCTCGTCGAGTTCACCGGTGCCCGCGAGGGCCTCGGCCAACTCCGGCTCCCAGCGCAGCATGGTCAGGTCGGCGATGCCCTGATCCGCCTCGATCTCGGCGACCGAGCGCAGCGCCGCCAACGCGGTGACGTTGTCGCCGGTGGCCAGGTGGGTGCTCGCCAACACCAGCAGGTTGCGGGACGTGAAGATCGTGTCGTGCGCGTCGCGGGACGCGTGCAGGCCGCGTTCCGCGTGCCGGATGGCCGTTTCGAACCGGCCGCCGGCGAGCTGTGCGACGGCCGCGGTCCACCGCACCGGGCCCGGCGACAGACCCGCCGCCGCGCACAGGGCGAGGGCGCGTTCGCTCCAGGTCACCGCCTTGGCGGCGTCACCGGCGCGGACCGCCACCTCGGTCAGGCTCCGCAGCACCTCGATCAGATCCTCGCTGACGCCGCTGCGCTCGGCGAAGGGCAACAGTTCCAACAGTCGCTCGCGTGCCTCCTGGAGGCGGTCGTCGAAGAGGGCGAACCGCACGGCCAGATACTGCGGACTCTCCGCCACCCCGATCTCCTCGACCGAGACCGCCAACGCGAGGGCCTCGGCGAGGCTTTCGGCGGAGCCCGGATCGCCGATCACCCGCTCCACCCGGGCGCGCATGGTCAACGCCATCGCCTCCAGCGGACGATCACCCGCTTCACGGGCCAAAATCGCCGCTCGCGCCGAGGCATCGCGCGCGACGTACGGACCCGCCCCGCAGATGTTCGCCCGAATCGCCTGGCGCAATTCCACCCTGGCCTGCAATCCCGGATCACCGCCCGCCGCCCCGTGGGCCCGGCTGAGCACGTGGTCGAGCTCCTCCAGCGCCTGCCCACCCGCGTCGACCACCGCGAGCAGTGCGGCCACCTGCTCGGCGGGGCCCGGCCGCGCCGCGACCACGG
>NZ_WWJX01001104.1 GCF_009865215.1 Streptomyces sp. SID3343
GGAAGATCATCGCGATCCCCTCGGTGCGATACGCGCGCATCGCCTTGGCGTCGAACCCGAGTACGTCTCGGCCGTCGAAGGTGATGCGGCCGCCGGTGCGGGCTCCGCGCGGCAGGAGCCGGGCGATCGCGCGCACCGACATGGACTTGCCGGAGCCGGACTCGCCGATCAGGCCGAGCGATTCGCCCGCGCCGATGGACAGGTCCACGTCGTGGACGACGGTGCGCGATCCGCCGCCGACGACCAGGTCGACGGTCAGGGATTCGATGTCGAGGAGGGTGCTCATCGCGTGTCCTTGTCGGCGCGGTCGGCGAGGCGCTCGCCGACGATGTTGAACGCGATCACCGCGACGACGACCAGTACACCGGCCGACGCGGCTTCCTCCGGGTAGCTCTGGAGCAGCCCGGCCTGGCCGCTCGCGAGCATGACGCCCCAGTCGGCGGTGGGCGGTTGGACGCCGAGCCCGAGATACGAGATGGCGGCGAGGTCGACCATCGCGTAGCCGAACGCGATGGTGGACTGGGCGACGATCATCGGCAGCAGGTTGGGCAGCAGGTGGCGGGCGCAGATCCACCAGCCGGAGAAGCCCTGGAGGGTGAGCGCGGTGATGTACGGGCGTTCGCGTTCGCGGATGGCCGCCGCGCGCACGATCCGGCCCTGCATCGGGACGAAGGCGATCGACAGCGCGACGACCGCCGGCCACAGGCCACCACCGAACAGCGCCGCGGCCACGATGGCCAACAGCAGGCCCGGGAAGCCGAACACGATGTCGAAGAGCCGCGAGATCAGCGTGTCGACCGCGCCGCGCCGCCACGCGGCGAGCAGGGCCGACGCGGTGGCCGCCGCGGTGGAGGCGGTGACGACGACGAGGGGGCCCAGCAGGCTGGAGCGGGCTCCCCACAGGAGGCGGGACGCGATGTCGCGGCCGGTGCCGTCGGTGCCCAGAAGGTGGGACCAGGACGGGCCTTGCAGCGCCTCGGACAGGTTGATCTCGTTGGGCCGGTACGGGGCGATCCACGGTGCCAGGAACGCGAGTACGGCGAGGAGCACGATGATCGCACCGCAGATCCGTCCCACGACGCCCAGCGAACGCAGCGGCGCGAGCAGCGCGGACAGGCGGCGGGCGGGGATCGGCCGGGCGGCCTGTCCGGGGGTCGTGGGCGGGGCGAGGGCGGTCATGCCCGGCCTCCCTTCCGGATGCGCGGGTCGATGACGACGTACAGCACGTCGACCAGGGTGTTGACCAGCACGACGACGACCACCAGCAGCAGCGCGATGGCCTGGACGACGGCGAAGTCGTGGGATTGGACGGAGGTGACGAGCAGGCTGCCGAGGCCGTTGAGGGCGAACGCGCGGTCGACGACCACCGCCCCGGCGGCCAGGGACACCACCACGAGCCCGGCGGCGGTGGCGATCGGCATGAGCCCGTTGCGCAGCACGTGCCGGGTGAACACCTTGCGGCGCGGGATACCGCGGCTGATCGCGGTCTGCACGTGCTCGGAGTCGAGTTCGACGCGCAGCGACGTACGGGTGATCCGGGTGATCAGCGCGCTCGCCGAGGCGGCGAGCGCCAAGGCGGGCAGGGTCAGGTGGTGGAGCCGGTCGGTGAATCCCTGGCCCGAGCCGAACACCGGGAACCAGCCGAGCCACACGCCGAACACCGCGATGAGCAGGATCGCCGCCACGAACGACGGCACCGCGACGCCGACGGTGGTGGCGACGAGGATGGACGTGTCGGTCCTGCCACCGCGCAGCGCGGCGACGATACCCAGCGCCAGGCCGACGACCACGATGACCAGCGACGCGTACACCGTCAGCCACAGCGTCGTCGCCGCACGCGGGCCCAGCAGGGTGCCGACGTCCTGGTGGAAGACCAGGGACTCGCCCAGATCGCCGTGCAGGAGGCCGGTGAGCCAGTCCCAGTAGCGGGTCGGGAACGGCTCGTCGAGCGCGTACTGATCGCGCAGCGACGCGACGACTTCGGGGGTGACGCTGCGGCCGCCGAGCATGAACGACAGCGGGTCGCCGGGGGCGAGGTACAAGGCGCCGAACACGGCGAAGCTTGCGACGAACAGGGTCACCACCAAGCCGATCGCGCGCCGGACGAGGAAAGCGATCATCAGGATCCCCCGGCGGTGTGGAGGTCGGGGCTCGCGAATACGGGGCGGCCCTCGACGAGCGTCAGCAGCACCCGGGCCTCGGCGAGCGCGCCCGACCCGGTCTCGAACAGGTCGCGGTCCAGTACGACCAGGTCGGCCGACCGGCCGACGGTGATCGAACCGGTCTCGTGGTCTAGGTGGTTCAGGTACGCGGCGCCCTGGATCGCGGCGCGCAGCGCGGTCGGCAGGTCGAGCCGCTGGGCGGGCAGGAATGCGGGCGCGGCGGCGTCGAATCCGGCGGCGCCGGCCGGCAGCGTCCGGTTGAGCGCGACGTGCATGCCCCACAACGGGTCGGGACTCGACACCGGCCAGTCGCTGCCGAAGGCAAGGGCCGCGCCGTCGTGGGCGAGGTCCGCGAACGGGTACTGCCAGGCGGCGCGTTCGGGGCCGAGGACGGGGATCGTCAGCTCGTTCATCTGCGGCTCGTGGGCGGCCCACAGCGGTTGGGCGTTCGCTCCGGCGCCGAGCCGACGAAAGCGGGGCACGTCGTCGGGGTGGATCACCTGGATGTGCGCGAGGTGATGACGGTTGTCGGTCCAGCCGTTGGCCTCGCGCGCGGCCTGCAGCGCGTCGAGCACCTCGCGGACGGCGCGGTCGCCGATGGTGTGGAAGTGCACCTGGAGGCCGGCGGCGTCGAGCCGGGTGACGTGCTCGGCCAGGGCGACCGGGTCGACGAACGACAGGCCGCGGTGGTCGCGGCCGTGTGCGTGGCCGGGCGCCCCGGCGCCGCCGGCGTCGACGTACGGGTCGAGCAGCGCCGCGGTACAGGTCT
>NZ_WWJX01001105.1 GCF_009865215.1 Streptomyces sp. SID3343
ATCTCCTCGACCTGCGCCGAATGCGACGCGTAGTCCACCGGGATCAACCGGGCCCGAACGTCGTCCGCGGTCGCCTGCGCGACCAACTCGGCCAACGCATCCGGCTCACCGGACACCACGACCTGCCCCGGGCCGTTCACCGCGGCGACCGAGACCCGACCACCCCACGCGGCGATCCGCTCGCGCACCGCCGCGACCGGCTCGGCCACCGACGCCATCCCGCCATGCCCCGACAGGGCCACGATCGCCCGACTGCGCAACGCCACCACCGCGGCGCCGTCCTCGGGGGAGAGCCCGCCCGCGACGACCGCGGCGGCGATCTCGCCCTGCGAGTGGCCGACCAGGGCGTCCGGGACGACTCCGTAGGACCGCCACACCTCGGCCAGGGAGACCAACACCGCCCACAGCAGCGGCTGCACGACGTCCACGCGGTCCAACGAGGGTGCGTCCGCGACGCCGGTCAGAACGTCCGTGGGCGACCAGTCGACGTGCGGTTCGAGGGCCTTCGCGCATTCGGTGAACCGCTCCGCGAACACCGGCGACTGTTCGTACAGTTCCGCGGCCATGCCCACCCATTGCGAGCCCTGGCCGGGGAACACGAACACGGTTCGGCCCAACGCTCCCTCGGGCGCCGGGCCGGACACCACGCCCACCGCGCCCTCGCCGCGCGCGACGGCGGCGAGAGCGGCGATCAGATCGTCCCGATCCGTGCCCACGACCACCGCGCGGTCCCCGAACACGGCGCGTGAGGACACCAACGACCAGCCCACGTCCGCCGCTTCGAGCGTCGGGTCGGTGTCGAACGCGTCGGTCAACCTCGCGGCCTGCGCGCGCAGCGCCTCCGGGGTCTTGGCCGACAGCACCCAAGGGATCGACGCCGGCTGCGGAGCGTCCGGACGCGGCGCCGGCGCGTCCTCGTCGTCCGGGAGTTCGAGGATCACGTGCGCGTTGGTCCCGCTCACCCCGAACGCGGACACCGCGGCGCGGCGCGGGCCGGCCGAGATCGGCCACGGTCGGGCCTCGGTCAGCAGCCGTACGCCGCCGGAGGACCAATTCACGTGTGTGGTCGGCTCGTCCACGTGCAGGGTCTTGGGCAGCACCCCGTGGCGCAGGGCCTGGATCATCTTGATCACGCCCGCGACACCGGCGGCGGCCTGGGCGTGGCCGATGTTGGACTTCAACGAGCCCAACCACAGCGGCTGTTCGGCCGGGCGGTCCCGACCGTAGGTCGCGAGCAGTGCCTGCGCCTCGATCGGGTCGCCGAGCCGGGTTCCCGTTCCGTGTGCCTCGACCACGTCCACATCGGCGGTGGTCAGCCCGGCGTTCGCGAGGGCTTGACGGATCACCCGCTGCTGCGACGGGCCGTTCGGCGCGGTCAACTGACTGCTGGTGCCGTCCTGGTTGACGGCGCTGCCCCGGATCACGGCGAGCACGTCGTGCCCGGCCTTGCGGGCGTCGGAGAGCCGTTCGAGGACGAGCAGGCCCACGCCCTCCGCCCAACCCGTGCCGTCCGCCGCGCCGGCGAACGCCTTGCAACGGCCGTCGGCCGACAGGCCGCGTTGCCGGGCGAACTCGACGAACATGCCGGGCGAGGCCATCACGGTGGCACCGCCCGCGAGCGCGAGGTCGCATTCGCCCAGGCGCAGCGACTGCGCCGCGAGGTGCAGTGCGACCAGCGACGACGAGCACGCGGTGTCCACCGTCACCGCCGGGCCCTCGAGGCCGAACGTGTAGGAGATCCGGCCGGACGCGACACTCGTGGTGCTGCCGGTCAGGACGTAGCCGTCGAGCCGGTCGGGCGTGGTCTTGTACAGGCGCGGTGTGTACTCCTGGGCGATCACCCCGGCGAACACGCCGGTGGCGGAGCCGCGGACGACCGTGGGGTCGATCCCGGCGTCCTCCAGGGCCTCCCAGGCGGTTTCCAGGAGCAGCCGTTGCTGCGGGTCGGCCGCGAGCGCCTCGCGGGGCGAGACACCGAAGAAGCGTGCGTCGAAGTCGCCCGCGTCGTGCAGGAATCCACCCTGGCGCGTGTAGGTCTTGCCGACCGCGTCCGGGTCCGCGTCGTACAACCCGTCCAGGTCCCAGCCGCGATCGGTGGGGAAGCCGCCGATCGCGTCGCGGCCCTCGTCCACCAGGTCCCACAGGTCCCTCGCCGAGCGCACGCCCCCGGGGAGTCGGCAACCGATCCCGACCACGGCGATCGGCTCGTTGCGGGCTTCCTCGGTCTCGCGCAGCCGACGCCGGGCCTGGTGCAGGTCGGCGGTCACGCGGGTGAGGTAGTCACGAAGCTTCTCTTCGTTCGCCATGGGGTATCAGCCTTTTCCGTGCGGCGGGTTCGCCGCGATCGTGCGGCTCGGGGCATGCGTGGGACTCGGGTGTTGCGTGGGGCTCGGGGTGGTCGTGAGGCTCGGGGGGTACGCGCGGCTCGGGTAGGCCGTAGCACTCGGGCGACGCGCGCGGCTCGGGCAGTCGGGGCTCGGGGATTCGGGGCTCGGGCAGTCGGGGCTCGGGGATTCGGGGCCGGGAGGGTCAGGGCTTCGGGAGTGCGCGGCATGCGTCGGGGAGGCGGCGTGCGTCAGGGAGGCGGCGTGCGTCGACCGAGCCGGCGGGGCCTCGGTGGCCATGTCAGGAGATGCCGAGTTCGTTGTCGATGAAGTCGAAGAGCTCGTCGTCGGACCGCGCTTCCAGGTCCGCCACCACGCCGGGGAGTTCGTCGACCACGTCGGCCGCGCCGATCCGGCCGAGGAGTCCGTGCAGGCGTGCGGCCACGCCGTCGCGGAAGGCCGCGTCGGCGACCCCTCCGCCGGCTATCAGGCCGTCCAACGAGATTTGCCAGCGGTCGAGTTCGGCGAGCAGCGAACGGGTGACGGCGGCCGGGTCGGTGGTGAACAGAAGTTCCCGCAGGTGCGTGCCCAGCGCGAGTGGCGTCGGGTGGTCGAAGACGAGCGTCGACGGCAGGTCGAGGCCCGCTTCGGCGTTGATCCGGTTGCGCAGCTCGATCGCCCCCAGCGAGTCGAACTCGGCCTCCAGAAAACCTCGTTCCGGCCGGATCGCCGCCGGCCCCTCGTGCCCGAGGACGGCCGCCGCGGTGAGGCGGACGAACAGGACGAGTTCGCGCAGTTGGTCGTCGGCGGGCAGGCCGGCGAGCCGGTCCCGCACGGTTGCCGCCGCCTTCCTTCCTCTGACCGGCGGTCGCGGCGAGCCGGTCCGGGCCCGGGTGGATCCGGATCCGGCCCGGATCAGGCCCGAGAGGAGATCGCCGCCGGCGTCGGGCCGCAGCGCCCGGGTGTCGATCCGGGCCGCGATCGGGGTCGGCAGCGGGGTGTCCAATGCCCGCCCGAGCAGGTCGAGTCCGGTGTCCGTGCTCATCGGGGCCAGGCCGCTGCCCGCCATCCGGCGTCGGTCGACGTCGGTGAGGTGGGCGGCCAGGCCGCCTGCCTCGGCCCAGTGGCCCCAGGCCACCGAGGTGGCGGCCAGACCGTGGCTGCGGCGGTGTTGGGCGAGGGCGTCCAGGAAGGTATTGGCAGCGGCGTACGCGGATTGTCCCGGATTGCCGAGGACGCCGACCGCCGACGAGTACAGCACGAACGCGGTGAGGTCGAGGTCTCGGGTGAGCGTGTGCAGGTTCCAGGCCGCGTCGACCTTGGGCCGCAGCACCGAGCCGAGTCGCTCCGCGTCGACCGAGGTCAGCGCGCCGTCGGCGACGATACCGGCGGTGTGCACGACGGCGGTGAGCGGGTGCTCGGCGGGGATGTGGGAGAGGAGTTCGGCCAGTGCGGTTCGGTCGGTGACGTCGCACGCGGCGATGCCTACCGTCGCGCCGAGTTCGCGAAGTTCGTCGCGCAACTCGGCCGCGCCCGGCGCGTTCGGCCCCGAGCGGCCCACGAGCAACAGGTGCCGGGCGCCGTGCCGGGTGACCAGTCGGCGCGCCGCGAGCGCTCCGAGCGCCCCGGTACCGCCGGTGATCAGCACGGTACCGGCCGGGTCGAGCGGGCCGTGCTCGGCCGGCACGGTCAGCACCAGCTTCCCGGTGTGCCGAGCGTGCCCGAGGTGCCGCAGCGCCTGCGCACCGTGCCGGATGTCCCACGCGGTGACCGGCAGCGGGGTCAGTGTCCCGTCGGCGAACAGCGGGGCGAGGGCGGTCAGCATCCGGCCGATGTGTGCCGGGTCGAGGGTGAGCAGGTCGAACGCCCGGTAGTCGACGCCCGGATGGGCGGCGGCGACCGCGGCCGGGTCGCGTGGGTCGGTCTTGCCCATCTCGACGAATCGGCCGGCGGGCGCGAGCAGTCGCAGCGACGCGTCGGTGAACTCGCGGGCGAGCGAGTTGAGCACGACGTCGATGCCGCGGTCCTGGGTCGCGGTACGGAACAGCCCCTCGAAGGCCAGGTCGCGCGACGACGCGATCCGGTCGGGGGCCAGTCCCTGGCCGCGCAGCGTCGGCCACTTGGCCGGACCGGCCGTGCCGAACACGTCGGCGCCCAGGTGTCGGCTCAGTTGGACCGCAGCGGTACCGACGCCGCCGGTCGCGGCGTGGATCAGCACGCTCTCGCCCCGGCGCAGGCCCGCGAGTTCGGCGAGCCCGTGGTAGGCGGTCAGGAACGCCACCGGCACGGTCGCAGCCTGGGCGTAGGTCCAGCCGGTCGGGATCGGGGTGAGCAGTCGGTGGTCGACGACCGCGTGTGAGCCGAGGGTTCCGGGAAGGATGCCCATCACCCGCTCTCCCACCGCGAGTTGGGTGACGCCGGTGCCGATCTCGACCACTGTGCCCGCGCCTTCGGCGCCGATCCGAGCCGCACCCGGGTAGACGCCCAGCGCGATCAGCACGTCACGGAAGTTGAGTCCGGCCGCTCGCACCGCGATCCGGACCTCGCCGGGCGCGAGCGCCGCCGCCGCCTCGGGGGCGGGCAACAGCGCGACGTTGTCGATCGAGCCGGCCTCGGTCACGTCGAGTCGCCAGGGCGAATCGGCCGGTGGTTCGAGCACGTCCTCGGGCCGAGCCCGCACCACGCGCGGCACGTGGATCTCGCCGGCACGTACCGCGAGTTGCGGTTCGTTGGTCGCCGACGCGGCGACCACGGCCGCCACCGAGTCGGGGTGCGCGTCGAGGTCGAGGATGCGGACTCGGCCCGGGTGTTCGGCGGCTGCGCCGCGGACCAGGCCCCACAGCGGGGCCGCGGTCAGGTCCCGCACATCCTCGCCGGCATGCGTCGCGACGGCCCGACGGGTCACCAGGACCAGTTCGGCCCCGGCGAAGCGGGTGTCGCCGAGCCACTGCCGCAGCAGGGCCAGGGCGCGCGTGGTGACGTCGTGCGTGGTTGCGACGACGCGGTCGGGGTCGATGGGCGGCGATACGAAGGGCACCAGAACGTGCGTCGGCCGATCCCCCGGGGCCGCGCCGAGTGCGGCCAGGTCGGGGTGGAACGAGACGGGTCCGTCGGACGATACGACGTGCGTGCCGAGCCCGAGCGGGTCGTCGGCAGCGGAGCCGACCACCGCCCAGCGCGCCGGTGTCACCGGGTCGTCGGGACCGGGCAGGGGAAGCCAGTCGACCCGATACCAGGCGTCGTCGGCGGGGGTCGGTCGCGGCCCGAGGCGATCGGTCGGGATCGCCCGCAGGGTGAGCCGATCGATGGTCACGACGGGCCGGCCGGCGTCGTCGGTCGCGCTGAGCGTGACGGTGTCGGGGCCCAGCGGTGTGATGTGTACGCGCAGTTCGGCGGCGCCGGCCGCGTGTACGCCGACCCCGCTCCACGCGAACGGCAGCCGAGTGGGTGGGCTCGGGTCGGTGTTCGGGACGCTGTTCGGGTCGGTGTTGGGGTCGGTGTTCGGGTCCGTTGTGGGGAGCAGGCCGACCACCGCGTGCAGCGTGGCGTCGAGCAGCGCCGGGTGAATCCGATACGCGTTCTCGCCCACCGGATCGCGATGTTCGGCCGGGTCGGCCGGGTCGGGCAGCGCGACCTCGGCGAAGACTTCGTCGCCGAGCCGCCACGCGGCGTGCAGGCCCCGGAAGGTGGGCCCGTAGTCGTAGCCGGCGCGGGCGAGCCGGTCGTACAGGTCGTCGACGGCGACGGCACTCGCGCCGGGCGGCGGCCACGCGGCCGAGGCCGGTCGGGCTTCGGCACCGAGGCCGACGCCGATGCCGACCAGGTGACCGGCCGCGTGCCTGGTCCATTCCGGCATGTCGTCACGGCGTGCGTACACGGTCACCGGCCGGGAGCCGTCGGGTTCCGGTGCGCCGACCGCGAGTTCGAGGCGTACCGCGGTGTCGTCGGTCAGCACGAGCGGTGCTTCCAGTACGAGTTCACCCAAACCGTACTCGACCACGTCGATTGTGTTCGGGCCGAGTTCGCCCCCGCCGCTGCGGCCCGCAGTATGGGCGCGGCTCGCCGCGCTCACGTGGTTCGCCGCGAACAGCGCCAGGTCGACGAACGCGGTGCCGGGCACCAGGACCGTGCCGTGCACGGCGTGGTCGGCGAGCCATGGGTGGGTGCGGGTGGACAGCAGGCCCGTCCACACCAGGCCGGAGCCGTCGGCCCGCTCGACGGCCGCGCCGAGCAATGGGTGGTCGGCGCGGTCGACGCCGGACGCGCTGATGTCGGCGGCCCGAGTCGGGGTGTCGAGCCAGTACCGGCGGCGCCGGAACGCGTACGTGGGCAGATCGACCCGGCGTACGTCGCGGTCGACCCACGCGCGGGTCCAGTCGACGGGGGTGCCGGTGACGTGCAGCCGGGCCAGGGCCCGGGTGAAGGTGGCCGGCTCGGGTCGGTCGCCGCGCAGCGCGGACACCACCACGGCGGGTTCGGTCAGGCTTGCGTGGACGAGGGCGGCCAGTACCGCGTCGGGGCCGAGTTCGAGGTAGGTCGTGGTGCCGAGCGCGGCAAGCCGCTGTACACCGTCGCGGAATCGCACGGCCTCGCGAATGTGCCGGACCCAGTAGTTCGGGTCGGCGAGTTCGGCGGCGGTCGCCACGTCACCGGTGAGGTTGGAGACGACGGGGATGCGCGGCGCCGCGAAGTCCAGGCTCGCCGCGATCGCCCGGAACTCGTCGAGCACGGCGTCCATGTGCGGTGCGTGGAAGGCGTGCGCGACCTGGAGTCGCTTGGTCTTGCGGCCGGTCTCGCGCCACCGGCCCGCGAGTTCGTCGACGAGCCCGGCGGTCCCGGAGATCACCACCGAGTCGGGACTGTTCACCGCCGCGACGGCGACGTGCGCCTCGTGTCCGGTGATCAGCGCGGCGATCTCGTCCTCGGTGCCCTGGAGCGCGACCATCGCGCCGGTGGCGGGCAGGCCGCCCATCAGCCGACCGCGCGCGACCACCAGGGTCGCGGCGTCTGCGAGAGAGAGCACGCCCGCGATGTGAGCGGCCGTCAGTTCACCGATGGAGTGGCCGATCAGGTGATCGGCACGCACTCCGTACGACTCCGCGAGCCGGTACAGCGCGGTCTCGATCGCGAACAGCGCGGGCTGGGTGTACTCGGTCGCGTCGAGCAGCGCGGCGGTCTCGCTGCCCGGATCGGCGAACATCAGGTCGCCGAGCGAACGGCCGAGGCCGGCGTCGAGGTGCGCGAGCGCCTCGTCGAGAGCTTGGGCGAACACCGGTTCGCGGGCGTACAGTTCGCGGCCCATGCCGGCACGTTGGCTGCCCTGCCCGCTGAACAGCACGGCCAGCGGGCCGCCGGGGTGGACCGCTCCCTCGGTCAGGTTGGCGGCGGTGCGGCCGTCGGCCAGTGCGTCGAGTCCGCGCAGCAGGTCGTCGCGGCCGGTCCCGGTGACGACGGCGCGGTGCGTGAGGGGGTCGCGCGTGGTGGCGAGGGCGAAGCCCAGGTCGCCGAGCGCAAGGTCCGGCCGGGCAACGACGTGCCCGCGCAGCTTCCCCGCCTGTTCCCGCAACGCCTCTTCGCCGACGGCCGATACGAGCCATGGGCCGGCGGTGTCCGCGCTCGGCGTCGCCGCGGCGAGCGACGGCCGTTCGAGCGGCGGCTCCTCCAGGATCACGTGTGCGTTGGTGCCGCTGATCCCGAAGGAGGACACCGCGGCCCGCCGGGGCCGGTCCTCGTGCGCGGGCCACGCGGTGGTCTCGGTCAGCACCGCCAGGCCGCCTCGATCCCAGTCGACGTGCCGGGACGGGGTGTCCACGTGCAGCGTGCGCGGGAGGGTGCCGTGCCGCATCGCCTCGATCACCGCGATCACACCGGTGGCGCCGGCGGCGGCCTGGGTGTGGCCGAGGTGGGACTTGACCGAGCCGACGAGCAGCGGCCGTTCGGCCGGGCGGTCGACGCCGTAGGTCGCGAGCAGTGCCTCGGCCTCGATCGGGTCGCCGAGCATGGTGCCGGTGCCGTGTGCCTCGACCGCGTCGATGTCGGCGGGGGTCAACCGGGCGTCGGCCAGGGCCTGGCGGATCACCCGTTGCTGGGCGGTGCCGTTGGGGGCGGTGAGGCCGTTGCCGGCGCCGTCCTGGTTGATCGCGCTGCCGCGGATCACGGCGAGCACGGGGTGGTCGAACCGCCGTGCGTCGGAGAGACGTTCGAGCAGTACGAGCGCGGCTCCCTCGGCCCACGCGGTGCCGTCGGCGGCGTCCGAGAAAGGTTTGCACCGACCGTCGGGCGCGAGGCCGCGCTGTCGGCTGAATTCGGTGAACATGCCGGGCGTGGACATCACGGTGACGCCGCCGGCCAGCGCGAGCGTGCACTCGCCGGCCCGGATCGCGCGGGCGGCGAGGTGCAGGGCCACCAGCGAGGACGAGCAGGCCGTGTCGACGGTCAGCGCCGGGCCCTCCAGGCCGAGGGTGTAGGCGAGTCGCCCGGACGCGACGCTGCTCAGGCCACCGGTGAGCAGGTGTCCCTCGAAGCCCTCGGGCGCCTCGTGCAGGCGGGGCCCGTAGTCCTGGGGCATGGCGCCGACGAACACCCCGGCCCGGGTGCCACGCAGCGTGCTCGGCGCGATCCGGGCCCGCTCGACGACCTCCCACGCGGTCTCCAACAGCAACCGCTGCTGCGGATCCATCGCGGTGGCCTCGCGCGGACTGATCCCGAAAAACCCGGGGTCGAACGTGTCGGCGTCGTGGAGGAATCCGCCGGCGCGGACGTAGGAGGTACCCGGTCGGGTCAGTTCGGGGTCGTACAGCGCTTCCGGGTCCCAGCCCCGGTTGGTCGGAAACGCCCCGATCGCGTCGGTGCCGGCGGCGAGCAGGTCCCACAGTGCCTCGGGGGTGTCCGCGCCGCCGGGCCACCGGCCGGCGGCCGCGACGATGACGATCGGGTCGTCGTCGCGCGCGGCCGGGGCCTGGTGGTCCCCGGGCCGGCCCGCTCCGGCGGGCACGGTGCCGGCCGTGCGGTCCGCCAGATTGCGCGCGACGGCCCGGGGGGTCGGGTGGTCGAACGTCAGCGACGCCGGCAGCCGGGTCGCGCTCGCGGCGGCGAGCCGGTCCCGGAACTCCAACGCGCCGACCGAATCGAAGCCGAGGTCCTTGAACGTGGTGTCCGGGTCGACCGCGGCGGCGCTCGCGTGGCCGAGCACCGCCGCCGCCGTGGCCCGGACCAGAACCAGCGGATCGGGGGCCGAGACGTCCCCGATCGGCGCCGGCCCGGTGTCGCGGGTCGAGACGACCTCGACCGGACCCGACCCGGCATCGGGGGTCGCGTGCGCGACGGCGGCCGACGGTGACCGGGCGATCCAGTGCGGCGTGCGCAGGAAGGCGTACGTGGGCAGGTCCGTACGTCGGGCCCGGGCCGGCAGCGCGGCCGTCCAGTCGACGGGCGCGCCGTGTACGTACGCCTGCGCCAGTGAGGTCAGCACCCGGCGCGGTCCCCCGTCCCCGCGGCGCAGCGTGCCGACCGTGAGCGTGTCGTCGTCGGCGTGCGCGTCCAGGATCTGCCGGAGCCCCATGGTGAGTACGGGATGCGGGCTCGACTCGACGAACGTGCGTGCCCCGTCGGCCAGCGCGGCCCGGACCGCGTCCTCGAAGCGCACCGTTCCGCGCAGGTTGCGGTACCAGTAGTCGGCGTCGAGCTCGGCGGTGTCGAGCAGGCCACCGGTGACCGTGGAGTAGAACGCGATGCCGGTATCCGCGCCGCCGCCGGTGTTCGCGAGGTCGGTCAACTCCCGGGCCAGCGCGTCGCGCAGCGCCTCGACGTGGGGCGAGTGCGACGCGTAGTCGACGGGAATGCCCCGCACGTCCACGCCGTCGGCGCGATATCCGGCGAGCAGTTCGTCCAGCGCGTCCCGGTCGCCGGACACGACGGTGGATGCCGGTCCGTTGACGGCGGCGATGCCGATCAGATCGGCGTGCCGTGCGATGCGGGCCCGAACGGCGGCGGCGGGCAACGGGATCGAGGCCATGCCCCCACCGACCGCGAGACCGGCGAGCAGCCGACTGCGCCGTGCGACCAGCCGCGCGGCGTCCTCCAGGGACAGTGCGCCTGCGATGTGCGCGGCCGCGATCTCCCCCTGCGAGTGGCCGATCACCGCGTCGGGGCGCACCCCGAACGCCTCCCACAGCCGAGCCAGCGACACCATCACCGCGAACAGCACGGGCTGAACCACGTCCACCCGCTCCAGGGACGGCGCGCCCGCGACGTCGCGCAGGACGTCGCGCGGCGACCAGTCGACGTGTGCTGCGAGCGCGTCGGCGCACGCGTCGAGGTGGGCCGCGAACACGGGCGAGCTGTCGAGCAGTTCGACCGCCATGCCCGCCCATTGCGAGCCCTGGCCGGGGAAGACGAACACGGTCGGGGCATGCGCCGTGGCGACACCGGTGACGGCGGCCGCGGCCGGACTCGCGACGGCGAAATCCCCGGCTGCGGCGACCAATTCGTCTCCCGCCCCGATCAGGACCGCGCGATGCGCGAAGGCGGTACGACCGACCGCGAGTGAGCGAGCGACGTCCGCGGGGTCCACCGGGTCGGCCGCGTGCAGCCGCTCGGCCTGCCCTCGTAGCGCGTGCGGGTTCTTCGCGGAGAGCGGCCACACCGACACCGCCGCGTCGGTGAACGCGCTCCCCACGAAGGGGGTATCGGCCGTTACGGGGCCCTCTCCCACCACCACGTGGCAGTTCGTCCCGCCCATTCCGAACGAGCTCACCCCGGCGAACAGCGGCTCGTCGGGCCGAGGCCACGGTCCGAGCGTGTCCTGCACTCGCAATCCCGCCGCGTCGAGGTCGATCAAGGGGTTGGGCGTCGCGTAGTTCAGGCTCGGCGGCAACTCCCGGTGTCGCAGACCCAAAAGCGTCTTGAGCAGCCCGACGATCCCGGACGCACCCTCCAGGTGACCGACGTTCGTCTTCGCAGAACCGACAGAGACCGAACCACCGGGAACCTTCCCGCCGGAATCCGAGTCGCCCGAATCCAAGTCGCCCGCAGCCGCACCGGTGCGGCCGGATCCCGCAGCCCCGAACACCGCGCCCAGCGCCGCCGCCTCGATCGGATCGCCCACCCGCGTCCCGGTCCCGTGCAGTTCCACGTACTGGATCCGTTCGGCGCCGATCCCGGCCTGGGCGACCGCCCGCCGCACGACGTCCTCCTGCGCGCGGGCGTCCGGCACCGTGAGGCCGTCGGTGTCGCCGTCGTTGCCGACCGCGCTGCCGTGGACGACGCCGTGGATCCGATCGCCGTCCGCGAGCGCGGCGGCCAACGGCTTGAGCAGCACCAGGCCGCCGCCCTCACCGCGTACGAAGCCGTTGGCCCGGGCGTCGAAGGTGAACGAGCGGTGGTCGGGCGACAGCCCGCCGAACCGCTCGGCGCCGACGGTGCTTTCGGGGGCGAGGTTGAGGTGCACGCCGCCTGCGAAGGCGATGGTGGACTCGCCGCGACGCAGGCTCTCGCAGGCGAGGTGAACCGCGACGAGCGACGACGACTGCGCGGTGTCCACGGTCAGGCTCGGCCCGTGCAGATCCAGGGCCCAGGAGAGGCGGTTCGCCACCAGGCCGCGGGCGACGCCGGTGAACGTGTGCCGGGTGACGGCGTCGGTGCCGTGTCGATGGACCACGGTGGACCAGTCGTTCGAGATCGCTCCGACGAACACCCCGGCTCGGGTGCCCGCAAGTGCCGCGGGCAGGAGGCCGGCGTCCTCGGCGGCCTCCCACCCGAGTTCGAGCACGAGCCGCTGGTGCGGGTCCATCGCGTCCGCCTCGTGTGGCGAGATGCCGAAGAACGCGGCATCGAACCCGTCGACGCGGTCGAGATATCCGCCGGGTCGCAGCTCGGCCCCGTGCCGCCGCGCCGCGGTCGGTTCGCCGATGGCACTGGTGCCTTCGCGCAACAGCCGCCAGAACGCCGCCGGGTTCGCGGCCCCCGGCAGTCGGCACGCCAGTCCGACGACGGCGATCGCGGTGCCGTGGGTGTCACGGGTGGTGGTGCTGTTCTCGCGGCTGATCATCGCGGAGTCGTCGCCCCTCATTGCCTCGTGCCTCGTACCGAACGAACCGATCCCGTCCGCCGCCAAGTGCGCCGGACAGTCTCAAGATTCGCCGTACGAACACGGGGCGATAACCCCTGTCGATCCCCTACCGACCCCATAGGGGACGGGCCTCGCCGAGGCCGCGCGCACGCCGATGAGAAGCCCCTGACCTGGGCTTTACGAAAGGCACCCGGCGGCGTCGGTCAGCCCGCGATCTCCTCCTCCAGCCACGGCGGGAGATCCATCCGGCGAGCCACGCCGAGCTTGCGATACACCCGGGTCAGGTGCTGCTCGACGGTGCTCACGGTCACGAACAGCCGACGCGAGATCTCCCGGTTGGTCTGGCCCTGCGCCGCGAGCGCCGCGACCCGACGTTCGGCGTCGCTCAGTTCCACGGTGGCCTGTTCATCGGGGCCCGCGCTCGCGGCGGACATCCCCACCCGGGCCGCCGACATCGCACGACTCGCCGCGATCGTCGGGCCGCCGGACGGCGCGGGACCGGTGGACATCGCCGAACTCGCGGACATCGCAGCCATCGCGGGCGCGCCCGGCATGGGTGGCCCGCCGGTTCCCGTGGGCACCGGACGACCGTTCGGCGGCAGCGAACCGGGGCCGCGGGCCGGATCGGTGTCCATCCGGCTCCGCTCGCTGTCCATCCGGCTCCCCTCGCCGACACCCGACCCGCTCTCGACGCCGGCCACCGCCTTCGCCCCGGCCGCCACCTCGGTCCCGAGCTTCGAGTCCATCCCGATCCCCGATCCCACCCCGGCCTCGGAGTTCGTCTCCATCTCCGAGTCCGTCTCGAACATCGGGTCCCCGTCCGGTACCGCCGAGAGCCGATCGGTGCGCAGCAACGCCTGCAACGGTTCGGCCCGGCAGACCTCGGACAGGTGTGCCGCCCGATGCGCCGCCCGCCGCGCCCGACCGAAGTCGTCCAGCTCGCGGTACGCGTGGCTCAGTGACGCGTAGACCCGGGACAGCTCGAACCGGTCCCCGCACGCCTGGAGTTCCCGGATCGCCTGCCACAGCAATGCCGGGCGGCGGCGCAGATCCACCACGGCGGCCCGGACCGCCAGGGCCAGCCCGCGTGTTCGGGACGGCCCGGGCCGGAGTCGGTCGAACTGCTCGTCGAGCAATGCCCTGGCCGCGTCGTCGTTGCCGAGCGCGAGGTGCGCGCGGGCTGCCTCGACCCGCCACGGCACGATGCCCGGCAGATCGATGCCCCAGGCCGTCATCAGCTCGCCGCACGACGTGAAGTCGTGCAGCGCCGCGTCCGCGCGGCCGGTGGCCAGGTTGTATCGGCCGCACGCGTGCAGGTAGTGCAGGCCGGAGGGCGTGTGGAACATCGCCCCGGGAACGGGGAGTTCGAGGTGGCGGGCCGCCGCGTCGTGATCGCCTCGGGCCACCGCCGACGTTATTCGCGCGGCGAGCGGTACGCCCACCGCGACCCCCCATCCCTCGGGCAGGATCCTGGTCAGGGCGGTCCGCCCCTGTTCCTCGGCTCCGAGCAGGTCACCCTGGCGGACCGCGATCTCGCCGAGCACGGCGGCGAGCAGCGCGTGCGCGATCGGGCTGCGCCGGTCGGCGGCCTGGTCGAGCAGCGCGACGCACCAGTCCTGGGCCTCGGCGGCGCGGTCGGCGTAGACCAGCGCGGTGAGCGTGGACGTGAGCGATTCGACGGTGGTGTCGTCGAGGCGCGATCCGCGCAGGATCCGCTCGGCCCGATGCGACACCTCGTTGCCGCTCAGCCGGTCGCCGAGCACGGCGGTCAGCAGGTCCAAGCCCTCGATGCGGCTGATCGTCGCGGGCAGCGGCGACACCTGGGTACCGTGCCCGGGCGGGGTCGTATCCGCCGCCGGATACCAGTATTTGAGCCAGACTCTGGCGGATCGCATTTCGGCCGCGGTGGCCCACGCCGACTCATCGCCCGACGCGCACGGTCCCCAACCGGCGTCGATCACGGCCTTGGCCTCGTCCAGGCGCCCGTACCAGGCCAAGTACCGCACGCACACGAGGGCGTCGCGGCCGCTGAGTCGTCCGTCGCGTACCGCGGTGGCGAGCCACGGCACGTGTCGGGCGGCGGCGGCCGGGTTGACCAACCACTCCAGGCCGATCAGGAACGCCTTGATCGATACGCGCGAGCACTCGTCCGGGGCCACTCGTTCGGCGAGCTTGAGGTAGTCCACGGCCAGTCGCAGATCGCCCTCGGCCGCCACCGCCTCCGCCGCCTCGCGCAGTGTGCGCACCACCCACGGGGCCCGGAACTCACCGGCGGCGCCGAGGTGTTTGGCCACCGACTCGGATGCCGCGCCGTCCACGTGCAGCAACGTGGCGGCCCGACCGTGGGCGCGCTCGCGGTCCGGCCGGGTCATCGTGTCCAGGACGGCGATCCGAGCCCTGTCGTCGCGAAACCGGCCGCACGCGACCAGTCCCGCGTCGTTCAGCGCGCGGGCCGCCCTGACGGCGGTCGCGGGTTCGAGGTCGAGCAACTCGGCCAGGCCCTGGCTGGACTCGGATTCCCCCAGGATCGCCATGCCCCGGGCGACCTCGGCCGCCGCCGGGTCGAGCCGGTACAGGCAGCCGACCAGGGCGCGGCAGTACGCGTCCGCGACCGTCACCCGCACCGGTCGCCGGGACGACTCCCAACGAGCCGACGGTCCCAGATCGTCCAGTAAAGCCTTCACCAGCAGGGGATTTCCGCCACTGACCTGGTGTACGTCCGCGCCGAGCCGCGCCGCCGCTCCCGTCCCGAGCCGATCCGCGATCAGCGCCGTGACGGCGGTACGCGAGAGAAGTCCGAGCCGCAGACGGGTGTGTCGGGGTTGGCGCTCGACATCGGCGGAGAACGCGACGAACGCCGGTGAGCCGGCCGCCGCCTGCTCGCGTTCACCGAGAACCACGAGCACGGAGGCGGTGCGGATGCGCCGGATCAGGTGGGCGACGAACTGCAACGACACCGAGTCGGCCTGTTGGATGTCGTCGACCACGACGACCACGGGCGACTTCTCGGCCAAGGCGAGTACGACGGCGCACAGTTCGTGGACCGCGCGCACCATCGGGGCGCCGAGCGCGTCGGTTCCGCTGAAGGCGGCGGTGTAGGCACCGTTGTCCAGCAGCCGGTCCACTCTCCCGGTGTCGTCTTCGTCGAGCGGTGCGCTCTGGAGGAGTTGGCGCACGACGCCGAGCGGGAAATCCGCTTCCATCGGGGTGCCGACCGCTCTGAGCAACAGCGCCCCTTGCTCCGTGACCCGGTCGCCGAAGGCGTGCAGGAGCGCGGTCTTGCCGACGGCCACGGGCCCGCCGACGGTGACCACCGCGCCGCCGCCGTTCGCGCAGCGGGCCCGCTCGGCATCCAGTCGTTCCATTTCCTCGGTTCGCCCCACGAACAGCACGTGCCACTCCCCCGTGCGGAAATCAACGCGTTTCCGCATGTTGAATTCGCCGTAAACTCTGATGTGTATTTCCGCACGCGAACAGCACGGAATCGCCGGACGCGGCGAGATATCCACGGTCACCCGGCGGGAACGAGGCGCGCCATTTCGGATGCCGGGACTTCGCCGGGGCTCCGGACGTGCCGGCCCGCCCGTGGACTCCGGAGGCTGAGGAGCACGAAGGGGTCGTTCGTTCCCGAACCGAAAGCTTCGCCACTCCGGCCCGGCATCGCCATCGCGCCGGCTCGACTTCGGCGTCGCACCGGCCCGCGTCCGGGCAGGGTGTGGGCGCCCTCGGGCGTTCGCTCCCGACGAACGATCCCTACCGCGATCGGTTCAGCGACAGAGCCCGCTGGACATGCGCGCGAGGTCGACGTCGAGACGGGACACCAGGGCGAGTCGCGACGCGCCCGCACTTCGGGTCCCTTGCACGGCCGTCTCCGAAAAAGTAGAAAGCGTCGACAGTAAAGCCCGAAACGGTGATCGGGCCCTTTACTGGATAGCTGCTCGGCAGTCTAGAAATCCGTCCGCGTCGCGTCAACACGAAGGTAGCGCGAAAGAAGACACCACCGAGCGGTTGTCCACCGACCCGGACTGTCGGGCATAGCACGTATGCACGGGCGAATCCCGTGCAACCGTGACAAGTCGCCGGCTCCGGTCGAAGGCCGGCGCCGGCAAGTACAGGGTGTCTAGGGGTTCGTTAGGGGTGCTCCGTCGAGGGAGCCCACAACTACTTTCCTGGTGTGCCGGCCGGCGGTCGTTCCGCCCTGCCCGGCTGCGCCACCGTCCGCGTTCTCCCGATCCGGCTTCCGCGGTACTCATCTCTCGACAGGACTCGACCATGCGCGTTTTCCGACCCCGCCTACCCAGAGCCGTCGGTGCGGCACTCGCCGCCGCGTTCGTCCTGTCCGCCTGTACGTCCACCTCGAAGACCGACAACGCCGCCGCCGAGGCCGATGCCGGTCCGCCGGTGCGCGGCGGCGCGCTGACCGTCGCCGTCAACACCGAACCCACGTGCTTCGACATCCACGTCAGCCCGCAGGACATCACCGCGTCGATCCAGCGCAACGTCTTCGACTCGCTGATCTCCGAGGACGACCAAGGCAACTTCACGCCTTGGCTGGCCACTTCGTGGGAGGCCGCGCCCGACCTCACGAGCTACACGTTCAAGCTGCGCACCGACGTGAAGTTCACCGACGGCGCGTCCTTCGACGCCGCGGCGGTCAAGGCCAACTTCGACCACATCGCCGCCAAGACCACGAAATCGCAGTACGCGGCGAGTCTGTTGGGCCCGTACACGGGTACCGAGGTAATCGACCCGGCCACCGTCAAGGTGTCGTTCGCCAAGCCCTTCGCGCCGTTCCTTCAGGCCGCGAGTACCGCCTACCTCGGCTTCTACTCCCCACAGGCGCTGGCCGCGAACGCGGACAAGCTGTGCGCCGGCGGGTCGAACCTGGTGGGCAGCGGGCCGTTCAAGTTCGCGTCGCACACCAAGGGCCAGGACCTCGTCCTGGCGAACAACCCGGCGTACAACTGGGGCCCGGCCGGCGCCAAGCACCAGGGCGCGGCCTACCTGGACAAGCTCACCTACCGTTTCCTGCCGGAAGACTCGGTGCGGGTGGGCGCGTTCGCGAGCGGGCAGGTGGACATCGCGGGGTCGATCCCGCCGGTGAACGTCAAGGGTCTGGAGGGGCGTTCGGACGTCAGGATCTCGCGGCACGATTTCGCGGGCGCTGTGTACAGCCTGTTTTTGAACACCACCCGCTCGCCGTTCGACGACGAGCGGGTCCGCAAGGCGGTGCAGCGCGGGATCAACATCGGGCCCAACGTGCAGTCGATCTATTTCGACCAGTACAAGCGCGCGTGGGGTCCGCTCGGCTCGGCGACCCCGGGCTACGACACGTCGTTGGAGAACAGTTGGCCCTACGATCCGGCACTGGCGAACCGGCTCCTCGACGAGGCCGGTTGGACCGCCCGCGACGGTGACGGGTATCGAACCAAGGGCGGCAAGCGGCTCACCGTGACCTGGCCGAACGCCCCGGCGGCGGTGCGCGAGCAGCGCGACATCCTGGCGCAGGCCGTGCAGTCCGACCTGAAGAAGGTCGGCGTGGACGTCCAGCGCCCCGCGCTCGACCTGGGGGCGTTCACCACGAACGCCTACGCCGGCAAGTACGACGTGCTCGACATGAGTTGGGCCAGGTTCGAACCGGACGTGCTGCGGCTCTACTTCAACTCGGCCAACCTGCCCAGCACCGGCGGCCAGAACGCGGCGTGGCTCAAGGATCCGCAGATCGACGAGTGGACCGACGCCGCCGCGGCCACCCTGGATCGACCGACTCGGGACGCGTTGTACGCGAAGACCCAGGCGTGGGTGGTCGAGCACGCGGCAGTGGTCCCGCTGTACTCGGCGACCACGCTGTTCGCGTCCGGCAAACAGGTAGCCGGGTTGCGGCTCGACCCGAACGCGTGGCCGTTGTTCTACGACGTGTGGAGCACTCGGCGATGACCTCCGCAGGGCCGGGCGCGCCCGAGCACGCGCGCCCGGCGTCCGCGTCGGCCGACGAACCACCGGAGGCGGTGGACGCCACCGAGGCAACCGAGGCAACCGGCGCGACGGATGCGACTGGTACGACAGGTACGACGTACGCGACGGACATCGGCCCGAGAGACGAAGAGCAGCCCGGAATCGACTGGGCGCGTGTCGCACGGGCGGTCGGTGTCCGCGTACTCGCGGTGGGGTTCGTCCTGCTGGGCGCGGCCACCCTCGCGTTCGCCGGGCTCAAGCTGATTCCCGGCGATCCGGTGGCCACACTGCTCGGCCCACAGACCACGGCCTCGCCCGCGGTACGCGAACAGATCGCCGCGGACTACGGGTTCGACGATCCGGTGTCGAGTCAGTACCTGCACTACCTGGGCGAACTGTTGCACGGCCGACTCGGCGAGTCGTACCAGCTGCGGCAGCCGGTCTCCGCCCTGATCGGCGAGCAGTTTTGGCCCACCGCGCAACTGGCGCTGGCCGCCCTCGGGTTGGCTGTGGTCATCGCGGTCGTGTCGGCGTTGGCCACGGCCGGCCGCCGCTCGGTGCTGCGGTCCGTCCTCGGGGCCTGGGAGTTGGTCGCCGTCTCGACGCCGTCGTTTTGGCTGGGCATCGTGCTGTTGACGGTGTTCTCGTTCCGGCTCGGGTGGTTTCCGGTGGCCGGGTCGGAGGGGATCGAGACGCTGGTGCTGCCGGCGGTCACCCTCGCGTTGCCGATCGCGGGGGTGCTCGCGCAGGTGCTGCGCGAGAGTCTGGACAGCGCTTTGGCCGAGCCGTTCGTGGTGACCGCGCGGGCGCGCGGGATCGGCCGCACCGCCGTGCGGGTGCGCCACGCGTTCCGACACGCTGCGGTCCCGCTGCTGACGCTGTCCGGGTGGCTGACCGGCACCCTGCTCGGCGGGACGGTGCTGGTCGAGAAGGTCTTCGCCCGCCCCGGCATCGGCGCGCTGACCCTGCAATCCGTCAACACCAAGGACATGCCGGTCGTGATGGGCGTCGTCCTGCTGGCCGCGCTGTGTTTCGTGGTCATCTCCCAACTCACCGACGTGCTCTATGCCGTCATCGATCCACGACTGCGCGGGAGGTGATCACGTGCCGCACACCCTGACCGCCGACACACCGGTCGGATCCGTTCGCCGCCGGTCGATCCGGCCCAGCGTGGCCGTGGCGACGGGCCTGCTCGTGCTGTTCGCACTGATCGGCCTGTTTCCCGCTCTGTTCACCGCCACGTCACCGATCGACACCGATCCGCTCGCGGCGCTGCAAGGTCCGAGTGGCGAGCACTGGTTCGGCACCGATCAGCTCGGGCGCGACGTGTTCGCCCGGGTCGTGCACGGCGCCCGCCCGTCACTGCTGCTCGGACTGGGCGCGACGGCCATCGCCCTCGTCGGCGGGACGTTGTGGGGCCTCGCCGCCGCGCTCGGCGGGCGGATCGCGGACCAGGTGTGCATGCGCCTGGCCGATGTATCGCTGTCCCTACCGGAGTTGCTGCTCGCGCTGTTCGTGGTCACACTGCTCGGGCGCGGCACGGTCAACGTGATGGTCGCCGTGGCGATCGCGGCGATGCCCGGGTACGCCCGCCTGGTCCGTGCGCAAGCGCTCGTGGTGCGCCGCTCGGGCTACGTGGAGGCCGCGACCGGCCTCGGCCTGCGCCGCCCGGTGTTGATCGCGCGGCACGTACTACCCAACGCGATCGGGCCGCTGCTCGTGCTCGGCACGGTCGGTTTCGGTACGTCGCTCATCTACGCCTCCGGGCTGAGTTTCCTGGGCCTGGGCGCGCAGCCGCCGTCCCCGGAGTGGGGCGCGATGCTCTCGGAGGGCCGCGGTTTCCTGGAGACGGCGTGGTGGATCGGGGTGTTCCCGGGTGCGGCCGTCACGTGCGCGGTGATCGCGGTCAACGTCGCCGGCCGGCATGCCAGGACCCGTTTCGCCGGAGGGATCGCTCGATGAGTGTCGAGGCAGCGCAACCGAACCGCGCGCGGGCCGGCGCGACCCGGTCGAGCGAGGCAGGGGTCGAGGCGACGCAGCCGGGCGAGGCACGTACCGAAGCGGCACGGGGCGGCCCGCTGTTGGTCGTGGACGGGCTCGACGTGGCCTTTCCGGGGCGGGAACCGGCGGTACGCGGCGTGTCCTTCACCGTCTCGCGCGGCGAATGCCTCGCGATCGTCGGTGAGTCCGGCTCCGGTAAGAGCGTCACGGCCCGCACACTGGTCGGTCTCACCGGCGGTGGCGCGCGGGTGAGCGCCCGGCGGTTGAGCTTCGACGGCACGGACCTGACGTCGCTGTCGGAACCGCGCTGGCGCACGATCCGGGGTCGACGGATCGGCCTGGTACTCCAGGATGCCCTGGTCTCGCTGGATCCCCTGCGCACCGTGGGTGCCGAGGTCGCCGAAGCCCTGCGCACGCATCGGGTGGTCCCTCGCGGCCGGATCGGCGAACGCGTCGTCGAACTCCTCGACGACGTCGGCATCCCCGATCCGGCGCGCCGGGCCCGCCAGTATCCGCACCAGTTGTCCGGTGGGCTGCGGCAACGCGGCCTGATCGCCTCGGCGCTCGCCGCCGACCCGGAGTTGCTGCTCGCGGACGAACCGACCACCGCGCTCGACGTGACCGTGCAGGCGCAGGTGCTCGCACTGCTGGGCAGGCTCAAGGACGAGGGCACGGCGGTCCTGCTGATCAGCCACGACCTCGCCGCGGTGGCCCGACTCGCCGACCGCATCGCGGTCATGTACGCCGGCTCGATCGTCGAACAGGGCCCGGTGGGCGAGGTATTGACCGATCCGCGGCACGAGTACACCCGCGCGCTCCTCGCGGCCGTGCCCTCGGCGCATGCCAAGGGGGCCCGGCTGAGCGCGGGCGCCGCCGCACGCAAACCCGTGCCCACGCCGGCTCCGGTGGGCAAGGTGCTGCTTGAGGTGGCCGGGATCGGCAAGCGGTTCCGGGCTCCGGACGGCGCGTGGCACGACGCGGTGCGCGACGTGTCGTTCGTGGTGCGTGCCGGCGAAACCTTGGGGGTGGTCGGCGAGTCCGGGTCGGGGAAGACCACGGCGGCCCGGATCGTGCTCGGTCTGGAGGTTCCCGACACGGGTTCGGTGCGCTTTGCGGACGCGCCGTGGAGCGGGGTGTCCGAGGCGGTGCGCAGGCCCTCGCGCGGGCGGATCCAGGCGGTGCAGCAGGACCCGCTCGGCTCGTTCGACCCTCGCTACCCGGTGGCCCGCATTCTCGGCGAGGCGGTCGCGGCGGCGGGCCTGCCGGGTGGGCCGTTCGCCCGGCGCACCCGGGCGGCGCATCGGGCGCGGGTGGCCGAACTCCTGGGTCTGGTGGGCCTGTCCGCCGATCTGCTCGACCGTCGGCCGCGCGACATGTCGGGCGGGCAGCGCCAGCGGGTCGCCATCGCCCGGGCACTGGCGCCCTCTCCCGAGCTGATCGTGTGCGACGAGCCGGTCTCCGCCCTCGACGTGTCGATCCAGGCGCAGATCCTCGACCTGCTCGCGGATCTGCGCGCCGAGCTCGGTCTCGCGTTGTTGTTCATCTCGCACGACCTCGGGGTGATCCGGCACGTGAGCGATCGGATCCTGGTGATGAAGGACGGCGCGGTCGTCGAGAGCGGCGACGCCGAGCAGGTCTTCGCGAGCCCGCGGGCCCCGTACACGAGGGAGTTGCTGGCCGCGGTGCCGGCAGCGGCGCGCGGCGGGGTCGGCGTGCTCA
>NZ_WWJX01001106.1 GCF_009865215.1 Streptomyces sp. SID3343
ACCGGACTCGACGGGACCGGACTCGACGGGACCGGACTCGACGGGACCGGACTCGACCGTAACGAACTCGACTGGCACAGAACCGACTTGGACCGCCCTCGGACTACGCCGCGATCGCAGGGCGCGCAGGCCCGTGAAAGACCTGTGCGGTGTGCCAGGAGCGGTGGACCGGGGCTATCGAGGGTGTCCCCGCCTGGGGGCCGAGCAGCGGACGTCCGGTGAGGGCGATGACCTGGTCGCGCGCGGCCGTGCTGTGCCCGACGAATCGCTGCGCGACCATGACGCGGTGCTCGTCGCTCACCCCGAGAACGCCTTTGTCGAAGAGCTTGTGGTGGAGCGAGCACAGGCACACCGAGTTGTCCGTCTCGTCAGGTCCGCCGAGCGCCCACCAGTGCACGTGCGCGGCCTCCAGCCCCACCGGGATCATGCCGATCCGACCGTCGTAGCCGCAGAACGCACAGCGGTATTCGTAGGCGGTCAGGACCAGTTCGCGGAGCGCTTGGCTTCGCCGCCGCCGTCTCGACATCAGCGGTTGCATCTCGGCGTAGTCGAGTTCCAGGCCGGCGGCCTCGCACAGTTCCTGGTGAAGCGAGGGCGGAAAGTGCGATTCGAGCAACGTGCGCGCCATCTGTCCGAGCAGTGCGGGGTCGCGGCGCAGCGCGGCCCGCAAGTCCGGAGACAGCCGTCCGGCGGCCCCCGAATCCCGCAACTCCCGTACACCGCTTCCGGGACTTCCCGCCCCTCGGCGCGTGCGCACCTCCCACATCCCGTCGTTGACCAGGTGATGGAACGGATACGCGGGGGTGGTCCGGTTGCCCGGCCCGTACTCCGCGAGCAGTCGCTTGAGGTCCGCTTCGACCGCGCTGTAGACGAGCTCCTGATCGGCGTCCTGTTGGTAGCGGCCAAGGGCATAGAGAAGCAGCAGCGGCTTGTGCGGAGCACGGACGCCGTTGTTCGTCCATTGCCTCAGGGTCGCGACTCGCGCCGGCCAGTCCATGCGCAGGATCATAAGGGCCGTCCTGTGACGCTCCGCCCGGTCGGCACGGCACAGTGGTGATGGTGGTGCCGGCGTGATGGTGCGGGCGAGCCGGCGGACGTCGCCGTACGACGGGTGCTTGGCGTATCCGGCGACGATTTCCGACAGGACCGAGGTGGCTTGGGTCGCGAACGCCGCGGCCGCGGCTTCCCGCTCCACCTTGCCCGGGGTGACGGACACGAGCCGCGCGGAGGGCGGAAACGGGCCGAAGGGGCCAGCCAGTCGGGCCCGCGCAAGGCGAGTGCGACTTCGGCGGGCATGCGCGCCGGACCGTGACGGGGGCGGTTTCGGATCAGGAGCCCTCGGTCGAGTGCCCATGGCGCCCCTGGTTCGAGGGCGAGGTCAGGGATGCCGAACGCGCGGACCCGCGGCCCCCCGGGCGACGGTCCTCGGCGGCGGACCACCTGCCGCCGGCGCACTGTTCCGGCGTACCGGGTCACGGCCACCACGGCGGCGGCTCAAGGCGACGCGCGACACGACGAAGACCCAGGTGGGCAAATCGGCGACTCACAGAGCGAGAAAAGCGCGAGGCCAAGGTCGTGAGGCCAAGGTGCGGAGCTAAGGTCGAGTGCCTCTCGGCCCCGCCCGCAATCCCTCCGCCTCCAACACTTCGCCCAGCAGGTCCAGCGCCTGTCCCCAGGCGTGCGGCGCCGGTGTGGCGTAGCCCAGGACCAGTGCGGCCGGGGCCGACGTGTCGGGCGGATGGCGGTAGCCGGAGGCGTGTAGACCGTGCAACCGCAGCCCGACGTACTCGCCGGTGGAGATCAGTCGACGTTCGTACTCGGCGGACGGCAGAGGCAACAACGCGTGCAGACCGGCGGCCGCGCCTACGAGCCTGAGCCCGGTAAGCGCGCCGACGCGATCGGCGAGCTCGGCGCGCCGTCGCCTGTACACCGTACGCACACGGCGCACGTGCCGGTCGTAGTCACCTCGCGCGACCAAGTCGGCGAGCGTCAATTGCTCGATCACGGACACACCGCCGCCACTCTCGCGCATGGCTGCGGTCACCGGGACGCGCAGCGTCGGCGGCACCACAAGCTGGCCCAAACGCAGGCCCGGAGCGAGAGATTTGCTGACACTGCCGGCGAGTACGATCCGCTCGGGATCGAGCGCCTGGAGGGCCCCCACCGGCCTACCGTCGTAGCGGAACTCGCCGTCGTAATCGTCCTCGATCAGGAAGCCGTCGCAGCATTCGGCCCAGGCGACGAACTCGCCACGTCGCGCGGGCGACAGCACAACACCACTGGGGTGTTGGTGAGCCGGTGTAAGCAATGCGGCCCCCGTCAGCGGGGTGAGGTCGGCCGGATCGGCGCCGAACTCGTCCACGCGCAGCGGTACAGGACAGGCCCGCTGCCGTCGTCAGCGCGCTGTCGGCACGCCAAACACTGCGGCCTGCGATGCCCCGACTCCTGCCCGGACGGCGGTCCCACCAAAGGCTCGTCAAACGAGCGATCGAGCTCGGCCGGACCACGTTCCGGCGCCGACCGCATCAACGACAGAACCGGGTCGTCCGACAGAGGCCCGGCCGAACATGCACGCCACCGACCCGACACCGAGGAAGGTGGCCGGGCAGGTCGGGGCCGCGCTCCGGGGCGCTCCGAAAGGCGCTGAAGGCCCCAAGTGAGACGGAAACCGAGACGGAATGAAATCAGCCCCGACCCGGCGAGAGGTCGAGGCCGAGGGTTTCGCCGACTGTTCGAACAGTCCAGCAGGCCGGCGGAGGATACGACCTTCGAACTCGTGAGGGTGCGAACCCAACACGCTTTCCAAGTCGCCGCCCGAGGGTTCGGCGTGACTCGTCAGCGTCCTGACCTGCCGCGAAGCTCCGGTCCTCTCGGCGCCCGGACTTCGGTGAACGAAGGTGAATGAGACCAGAACTGAGACCAGCGGACCCATGGCTCAGGTGTCAGTGTCCTTCGGATGCCGGGTGGAGGCGTACACGAGGTGGACGGTATGTCCGACCTCATCGACGAGATAGCGCACGCGGCCACCGGCGGTTACTTCGAATTCCCATTGCGGCAGCTCTCGGCTGCCCAAGACCCGGGTGGCGAGGCGGCCGCGCAGGCGGTGCTGTCGGTCCGGGTCGCGGGTGGACAGTGGATCGGCGCGGAGAGACTTGAAGCAGCGACGGGCATTGGTCGCCGTCTCGGCGCAGAGATCACCCCACCCCTTGGCAGCCTCGGTGGTGGCGAAGCGCAATCTCCACTCGTCACCGATGGGTGGCGGCGGGACATCATCACCGCGTTTCGGACTCAAGGCGCGAGTACCTCACCGTGATCCTCATCCTGCAACGGCTCGGCGAGCAGGGCGGCCAACTCGGGATCGGCCAGGATCCTGGCGGTCGCGCGCCACTCGACGATGACGCGATGCAGGGTCGAGTGCACATCCAGTTCCGCGACGTCACGTGTGGCGTCCACTAGGTCCACGACGAACTCGCGAACCTCATCCGCGGACAAGTGTCGAACCCACGGGAAAACCGTCGGCAAGGCGAGGAGCACCGCTCGGGCACCCTCATCGCTACCGATCAGCGCGGCAAACAGTCGGGAGGTGACATCTGCGGTTTCTTCCCGCTGGCGATCATGGCGCTCGGTGGTCAGATAGAGATCCTCTCCGTCACGACGTGTGACGTGGACACGCTGGGCACGTTCGACGGTCTCGGCGACTCGCTTCGAGTTCTTCGACAGGTCGGAGAAGGCCACGGTGAGAGTGGACATGGATGCATGATACTTCGGAATGTGTTCCGAAGTCCAAGCCTGGGGCTGGTGACCGGTCGTGGGGTCTCCGACCGAGAGCCGTGGCGTACAGGGAAGGCGCTTGGTGCTCCTCCGCCTCCGGTCCATCCATGCCGCGATGACAGACGGGCGGTGCACCACCTGCCGGACCGACGTGAACCGCATCGGGCGGCAGGTGGTGAAGGGCCGGGATCCACCGGCCGCCCTGGCCTTCTGGGTCAACTGCAACCAGAACTGAGACGGAATGAAATCAGCCCCGACCTGGCGAGAGGTCGGGGCTGACAGTTTTGCCGGCTGTTCTAGCAGGTCAGCAGGCTGGCGGAGGATACGAGATTCGAACTCGTGAGGGTGTGAACCCAACACGCTTTCCAAGTCTGATGGCCTGCTCCGGACAGCAGTTCACGACAGTTCGCCACTGTTCAGGCCTGCATCGGAGGCACCGGAGCGACGGTGCGAGGGGCCGCGGTGAACGACGCTGAACGCCGATGAATGAGACGGAAAGTGAGACGGAAGGCCGCCGCACTCCGATCAGGGACCGGGCGAGGCTTCGGGACCACCTCGACTGAGGCGGCGGAGAGTTTCGAGTACCCAGAACGATGCGGCATGATGAGTTAGGACCCCTCCTAACTTTCTCGCGAGAGAGCTAGGTGGATCACGAAGGTCCCGCCCAGGCCGGCCAAGCATGAGACGGGACCAACGTGCCGCTCAGGGGCCCTGGTGACTACTAGTCTCCAGGGCCGCTGCCGTTGTAGAAGCTCCAAGCTCCACGCGCGAACGTGTAGAGCATCGGTCCCCACTTGCGGACCGCGGAGACAGCCTTCCCGGCGTTCCTGCGCAGATCTCGCCGCCGCAGCCACTCTGACGTCGTCAACGAAATCACCTCCTCCCGAGCCCGGTTACGTGCTCATGGGCCCCATGGGTGGTCCAAGGACACCCGGTGGGTGGAGGTTTGGTGCTGAGGCAAGAGCGTACCGGTGGAAGAACGCCTCCTTTGAACCGAAAGTGTGTGTCCGCTGTGTGTCCGCACCCAACGGGGAACCAACGGGAACCGAGAGGAACCCAACGGGCATCAACTTCCATCAACTTCCACGTTCTACCGTGATGGAAGTCACATGATCGATTCCTCGGTGGCACATGTTGTCGCGCAACGTCGGTCCGTATGCCTCGTCTAGTCCAAGGCGGCGGAACGCTCGGCTAGAGCGAGCAGTTCGGCGGGCGCTGCCCGGCCTGCGATCAGGGTGAGTTCACGGATGGCACTTCGTGATGCCGTGTGGCTGCGCACTGTTTCGGGCGCAAGCTCTTCTGCACGGAGCAGGCACTCGACAGCTTCGCCGACGTGGCGACGTTGAGCGTGTGCGCGCCCAAGGTCCATGAGGAGCCGTGAACGTCTCTCCGGGGACAGTTGATCTGCGTCGATGCGGCCACCGATGGCGAGAGCTTCACCAGCGTCGCCGAGATCGACTGCGGTTGAGACTGCTTGGATCTCGACGTTCGTTGGGCCGAACTCAAGGTTGAAATCGTTGCGGTCGGCGCCGAGTCGGATAGCGACGGCTCGGGCTTCGCTGATCTCGGTTCGGGCTTGGTCACGATTCCCTGATCGGGCGTTCACCAGCGCCAAAATCAGGCGCAGTGATCCGAGGACGGAGAGTCCTTCGGGTGAGGCCAACTCGGCATCGCCGTAAGTCTCCAAGGCTCGTACTGCGGTCGCCGCTGCGTGTTCAGCTTGGTCGAGCCGCTTGAGCCTGATGAATGCCTGCGCAAGGCGGTAGATGCCTGCAAACACGGACAGCACCGCGCCCGACTGTTCAGCGGCTCGAATGGCGCGATCCGCTGCGATCCATGCGGCATCGGCTTCGTCTTGCCGGACGAAGGCAGCGGCCAGCGCTTGGTAGACGCGCGCGAGCAGGGCGTACAACGTCGCCTGCTCGCTGTTGGGGGCGGTCCTTGCCGCCGATTCCAAACGATCGAGCAAGGGTCCTACCAGCGCGCTGAGTTCAGCGAACTTGGCGGCGTGAGTGAGCGCCCACAACTCGTCTACTTGGTCGATCAGCTCGACCAGCGGAGTGCGCTCGAAAGTCGCTCGGTTCGAGAGCAAAGCGCCGAGAGCTGGATGTCCGGAGATCGTCAGGCGCGCTGCATCTAGATCGTTCGGTCCTTCCGGCACAACGGGTGGCGGCACCGACGCCACGGGTGCATCCGGGTTCAAGGCTTGGACCGAGACGCCGAGCGCGTCGGCAAGCAGTTGCAGAACATCGAGTCGTGAGACGGGCTGTACGCCTCGCTCCACCTGGGAGACCCAACTTGCCGTGCGGCCTACCGCGGTCGCCAGCTCTGTCTGCTTGATGCCGCGTTGCTTCCGGAGCGTGGCCACACGTGCGCCGAAAGCTCTGCGCTCATCGTCAGACACCACGCGCCTCCTCCTCGGGGATGCCCTTGCCGTCTCCGGACTCCAGGAAATCGACCGCGACAGACTCGATGTACTGCTCCCGGGCCGCGAGAAAGCGCCGTACGTGGGGCTGCTGCTCGTGCAGGTCGAACGCGGCCCGGTCCGCGTACAGCTCGTAGAAGATCCGCTGAAGCGGCTTTCCGTCGACTGCGTGGCTCACGTAGATGAGCGTCCCGGGTTCGAGTTCCCGGATGCCGATCAACGTCTCTGCCACCAAGGCGTCAAAGGCTCGCACTGCCGCTTCGTCGCGGGCAGTGAAGCGCACGTTCAGGCCGAAGGCCACGTCTCGCTCCTCTCACAGGGCAACAGCCAGTCTCACACGCTCGCTGTTTTCCTGCGACTAGCAGTTTCTCTTGAC
Organism: Streptomyces sp. SID3343; assembly: GCF_009865215.1. GTDB lineage: Bacteria > Actinomycetota > Actinomycetes > Streptomycetales > Streptomycetaceae > Embleya. The sequence goes on from NZ_WWJX01001106.1 coordinate 6,573, forward strand.
TCGCAGTTTTTCTGTTAGTACGTTCGCAGTGTTGCTTCATCTATTGAAGCGGCGCAGAGCACTGTGCGACCTGCCAGGGAAGGCGGCTTCGGCTGCGCGCCCGTAAGTGCCGGGACAGCTCGTCCCTTGAGAACTGAATCCTGCGAGTGACCGCGGCCCCGGGTCGCTCGCGCCGGTCTGCACAGGGGCTTTGCCATCCGTCGTTACCGACGGGGCTACTTCATACGTGTTCCGGGGCGGCTGCCGATCCTTGCCGGGAGGCAGCCGCCCCGTGGGCCGTGACCTTCACGAGAGGAGCACGACCGTGAGAACCATTGTGAACGGCCGTCTGGCCGTGACGAACTTCGAGTTCAACGAGTTGGCGCTGGGCGTCGACCCGGAGCTGTTCGAGGGTGTCGAGGGGGAGTCCGCCGAAGAGCGGGCCGCCCGGGTCGATGCCGCGCACGACATTCTGACCGCGTTGCGGCGTGAGGACCCGGACTTGGCCGCGTACGCCGAGCAGTTGCTTGGCGAGTCGGCGACCGTCCACGTCCTGCCGCGCCGTTTCGTGGCTCGGCGGTGGGCCGCGTGAGCGCCGATGCGGGCACGTTCGCCGCCGTCGGGTTCGCGCTCTATGCCGCGCACATGGTGGGTGGCCACTGGGTGCAGCGCGAGCGGGAAGCGCTCGGCAAGGGTGCGGCCGGTTGGTCCGGCCGCTACCTCGCCGCGCGGCACGTCGCGTCGTTGACTGCGGTCAAGGTGTTGTTCCTCGCCGCGGTGTGGCTGGTGTTCGGGCTGTCGCTCGCGCCGTTCGCGGTGGTCGTGGGCCTGGTGGTCGACGCGCTGTCGCACTGGTGGGCGGACCGCCGGCACACCCTCGCCAGGCTCGCTCGCCGGACCGGCAAGGGCGGCTGGTGGGACCACGACCCGCAGGCGCCGTACCTGCTCGATCAGTCCTGGCATACCGGGTGGTTGTTCGTGGCTGCCCTGATCGTCACGGGGGTGACGTCGTGACAGACACCGTCTACTCGATGCGCGCCGGCCGACAGCTCGACAAAGTTCGTGTCGCCGAAGCGCAGGCCGCCGCACAGACCAAGCAGGCGGAGTCGGCGCTCGCCCAGGCGGAGGCCGCCGCGAGGATCGCCGCCGTTCAGCGTGAGGCCGACCGCGCCGCGCGGGCCGGTGCCGAGCAGGACAAGGCCCAAGCGAGCGAGGCGCGCAGGCGTCGTTGGCTCGACCGGATCGACGCCCTGATGACGCGTCGCGACTTCGTGATGGTCACGTCGATGATGGCCGCTTCGGTCGGCACGGCGTGGCCCGCGCAGATGTCGTTCTACCTCGCTCTCGGGATGCATCCCGCGCTCGCCGTGCTGGTGACCTCGATGTCCGAGGGTGCTGCGTGGGCGGGTGCGGCGATGGCGTCCAAGGCGATCGAGTC
>NZ_WWJX01001107.1 GCF_009865215.1 Streptomyces sp. SID3343
GGTCGCGGCGTGCGTCGCGGGCCACCGTTCGGCCGAACCGGGCCACGCGGCCGCGCTCGCCAAGCTGTCGCTGCGCCCGCTGGTCGAGCTGGAACTGCGGCTCGGCGAGGGCACGGGTGCGGTGCTGGCCCTGCCCCTGGTGCAGAGCGCGGTTCGCGTACTGCACGATGTGGCCACGTTCGACTCGGCGGGAGTCAGCGGCAAAACCGACTGATCTCGACCCCCGCCCGCACGGTGTACAGGGCACCTCGGCCACGATGGAGTGGCCGAGGTGCCCTTCACGCGCTCCGATGAATGTACGCAGAGCACCCGCCCCACCCGGAAATGTGAGAACGATGTCCCGTCTTCCTGGTCCCCCCGCCTATCCCGCCGGCCTGCGCCTGGAAGGCCGCCGCGTCGTCGTGGTCGGCGCCGGCACGGTCGCGCAGCGCCGGCTGCCGGCTTTGCTCGACGCGGGCGCGGACGTGCTCGTCGTCGCCCCCGAGGCGACCC
>NZ_WWJX01001108.1 GCF_009865215.1 Streptomyces sp. SID3343
CGACCACCGTCTCCCACGCGAGGTTGCTCCGACCGTCCTTGACCCGAACCACGAGGCGGTGAGACTCGACCCTGTCCACCGACGCGAGCTTGGCCTTGGAGGTGGTTTCCGCGGCGGAGGCCGCCACGGTCGGTTGCACCTGGGTTGATATGCGCGCGTTCGTCGCGGACTGGGTCGCGCGGACGCGGCCCTTGCCGTCGGCGAGGACGACGGCGTCGCCGCCGACGACCGGCAGGCCGCGGTACGTACGCTCGTAGGCGACGGAGTACAGATCGTCGACCCACGGCGTCACCGTCTGCCGTTCGTACTGTTCGTCGGGTCCCTTGGCCAGGACGTCCAGGCCGCCGGCTGCGGCCCGGTCCGCCGCCGAGACCGCCAGCGCCTGTGAGCCGGGCGGCGCGGGC
>NZ_WWJX01001109.1 GCF_009865215.1 Streptomyces sp. SID3343
CCGGCACGGCGCGGCCGGCCAACCGTTCGCGCAGCGGCGGCGCCAGACGGCGCGCATCACGCACCGACAGCGGCAGCGGCGACCATCCGGCGAGCCGGCCGAGCTCGACGACCGGCGGCGCGATGTCGCACGTGGTCAGGATGTCGGCGGGCGATCCGTCGCGGACCGTGCCATCGCCGGGCAGGTGCACGAGCCGGTCGGCGTACTGCACGACGCGCTCCATCCGGTGTTCGGCCACGATCGCGGTGATCCCGAGGTCGTGCACGAGCCGAGTGATCGCCGCGAGCACGTCCTCGGCGGCCGTGGGATCGAGCGCGGACGTGGGCTCGTCCAGCACCAAGACCCGCGGATGCGCGGTCAGGACGCCGCCGATCGCGACCCGCTGCTGCTGACCGCCGGAGAGC
>NZ_WWJX01000114.1 GCF_009865215.1 Streptomyces sp. SID3343
GGCCGGTACGGGCGTCTCGGGCGTGGTCGCGGTCAGCACCAGGCCCGCCGCGCCGGCCGCCGCGAGGTCGCGCACCGCGACGTCGAGCCGGTAGCCGCCGAGCGGGGCCGCGAGCACGACCAGGCAGCCGGGGGGCGCAACCGCGAGGCGGTCCGCGCGCGTCTCCAGGCGTACGCCGGTCAGCGGCACGGCGTCGGTCGGCCCGGCCACGACATCGATTCCGTCGGTGTCGGGGCCGTCGAGGAGATCGGCGAGTACGGTCACGGCGCTCAGTGTGCCGGCCGCACATGTTCCGCTCGTTCGGGTGCGTGTGGCACACCTCTCATTCGCGGGCGGTTCGTACCGTTGAGGCATGGAACTCGACGCCGGACTGCTTCCGGACTTCGCGCGTGGCTGCGCCGTGCTGGGCTCGGGCGGTGGTGGGTCCGCGTCGGTCTCGCCGGCCGGCGCCCGGCGGGCGGTCGCCGAGCACGGTCCGGTCACGGTCTTGCGCCCGGGAACTGCCCGCCGACGCGATCGTGAGGCAGGTCGGCATGGTCGGGTCGTCCACGGTGACGGTCGAGCGGGTCGGCGGCGTCGCGGAGCCCCGACGGATGCGGGACCGGGTTCTGGACTACCTGCGTCTGCATTCGGGTTCGGCGCTCGGCAGCGGCCCGCCTGCGCGTTGCGCGGCGCCGGGTTGCTCGCCGGACCGGCCGACGCGGCGGTGGCCGATGTCGGGGCGCGCCGGATCCGGGTGGGCGTGCTGGTCGGCGGTCTTCCGCGGAGAGCCGGCCCGGACCGGGTCATCGGCGGTGTTCCGTGAGCTTCCCGATGCCCGGTCTGATCCGCGTCGCGGCCGACGATCCGGACGCGTTCGCGGAGGCGGTGGACCGCGTGCAGCCGGACGCGGCCCGGGTGCCGCTGGTCCTGGGCGGTGGCAGATCGGCCGCGCTCGCCGCGACGTCGGCGCCGGCCTCGTACGTGCCGCGGCCCGAACACGGCTTGATCACCGGGGCGTTCGGGGCCGCACCGAGTCCGGTCGGCGGCGCGCACGAGCGGGTGATGTGGGCCGGCGAGGCGGCCCGGGAGGACGCGGCAGTCCGCATGCTCCTGTGGTCCGCGTCCGGGGCCGGCGTGTCGGCGGGCCGCGTCCGGTGGTTCGCCCCGGGAGTTCGCGGGCGTCGGGCGCCGGGCGCGCGTCCGGGTCAGGTCGACCAGGGTCGCGTGTCGTCGTCGTACCAGGTGATCCGATAGTGCTTCAGCCGTTCGTCCTCGGCGACGAGGAGCATGCCGGCCGCGGCCATCACCCGTTGGGACGCGACGTTGTGGTGCTCGGTGTCGCCGTCCACCCGCGCGACGCCCGACGCCTTGGCGAAGCGCAGGACTTCACGCAGGGCCTCGGAGGCATAGCCGCGGCCCTGGGCCGCGGGGACCAGGCCGTATCCGATCGTGACGGCGCCGTCCTCGTCCACCGGCCCGTGGAAGTTGACGCCGCCGATCGCGCAACCATCCTCGCGACGCCGGATCTCGTACGCGCCGAACGGCTGCGGATCGCCGACCGCCGCGCACGTGCTCACGAACCGGTTCGCCCCGGTCACGTCCCCCGCGTCCGGATAGCCGGGCGCCCACCGCGCATCGGCCGCCGGTTCCCGTGCCATCACCCGCAGCGCGTCGTCCACGGTCATCGGATGCAGTACGAGCCGCGCCGTCACAAGGTCGTCCATGACACCGTGGATTATCACGGGAAGGGCCCGCACCACACCCGAGTTTCGCTCACGACCGCGTGCGTTGGGTCACCACGATGGACGCGAGCACGCCCAGTGCGGCCACCGGCATCGCCGGCGACAGCCGCTCGTCGAGGATCGATACCGCCCACACGAGGGTCAACAGCGGCTGGGCCAACTGGAGTTGACTGGCGGCGGGTACCCCGATGGCCGCCATCCCCCGGTACCACAGCACGAAGCCGCCGAACTGCGAGACCACGGCGAGGTAGAACAACCCGATCACGCCGTGCGCGTTCACGTGTATCGGTTCCGCGCCCAAAGCGAGGATCGTGGTCGCCCCGGTGATCGGCAGGGCGGCGACCAGCCCCCACGCGATGACCTGCCAACCCGGCAGGTGCCTGGCCAGTCTGCCTCCTTCGGCGTAGCCCGCGGCGCACACCAGCAGCGCGGCGAACAGGTAGCCGTCGGCGAGCCCGATGCCGCCGCCGCTCTGCACCACGGTGAATCCGAGCACCACCGCGGCCCCTGCCGTCGACGCGCACCAAAACCCCCGGCTGGGCCGTTCACCGGTACGCACGACCGAGAACACGGTGGTGGCCAGTGGCAACAGCCCGATCACCACCGCCGAGTGCGCGGCCGAGGAGGTCTGCAACGCGAGCGTGGTGAGCAGCGGGAAGCCCACCGCGCACCCGAGCGCGACGACCGACAGTCCGAGCCGATCGGCTCGTGCGGGCAGCGGAACCCGGCCGACGAGCAGGCACCCGCCGGCGAGCAGCGCCGCGAGCACCCCGCGCAGGCCGGCCGCCGTCCACGGGCCGAAGCCCTCCAGTACCCATACGGTCGCGGGGAAGCTGAGCGAGAAGGAGAACACGGCGACGGCCGCGAGGGCGGTGCCGCCGAGTGCTATCGAGGGCGGCCGAGTAGCGCTATCTTGTATCGTCATGGACCACAGTAGCGGTAGTCCCGATCTGCTCACCTTCCTGCGGCGTGACCTCGATCGCTACTCGGTCGGTGAGAAGCTGCCGTCCAGTCGGGTCCTGGTGGAGCGGCACCGGGTGAGTCCGGTGACCGTCTCTCGGGCGATCGCCGTCCTGGCGGCCGAGGGGCTCGTGGTCTCGCGCCCGGGCGCCGGCGTGTATCGCGCCGAACCTCGGCGCACCGCCCCGCCGGCCGGCGACACGTCGTGGCAGGAGGTGGCACTCAGCGCCGAACCGGGTCTGCCCCCCAACCGCAGCACCGACGCGTCCTGGGTGCTGAGCGCGCTCGCGGTGACCACGCCCGAGGTGATCGACCTCAACAGCGGTTACCTGCACCCGTCCCTGCAACCCGAGCGGGCGCTGGCGGCCGCGCTCGCCCGGGCCGGGCGCCGACCGGGGGCGTGGCTCCGGCCGCCCCTGGAGGGCCTGCCGGAGTTG
>NZ_WWJX01001110.1 GCF_009865215.1 Streptomyces sp. SID3343
AGATCCGGCCGGTCGTGCGGGCCGCGGCGAACGCCGCCCGCGACGCGCTCGCCCGCACCCCCGAGCAGCTCGACGTGCTGCGCCTGGCCGGCGTCGTGGACGCCGGCGGGCGGGGCCTGACCGTACTGCTCGACGCGCTGCTCGCGGTGGTCACGGGGGAGCGTTCGGCGTACCGGATCCACCCGCACCAGGCGCCGACGCCGGTACCGATGCCGTTCGCCGGTCCGGTCGCCGCGCACGCCCATGTGCGTTCGGCCGGCCCCGCGTTCGAGGTGATCTACCTGCTCGACGCTCCCGAGGACGCGCTGCCGGGCCTGCGCGAGCGGCTCGGCGCGCTCGGCGACTCGCTCGTCGTGGTCGGCGGCGAGGGCCTGTGGAACGTGCACGTGCACGTCGACGACGCGGGCGCCGCGGTCGAGGCCGGCATCGCGGCGGGCCGACCGCACCGGATCCGGATCACCCACCTGGAGCGCGTCCTCGTCGGCGCCGCCACCCCCGACCCCGCCCCCACCCGCGGCATCGTCGCCGTGGCCCACGGGGACGGCCTCGCGACGCTGTTCGCCGAGAACGGCGCGCACATCGTCCAGGCCGGCCCCGGCCGACGCCCCTCCACGGGCGTGCTCGTGGAGGCGATCCGGCGCACCGAGGCGCGCGAGGTGGTGCTGCTGCCCAACGACGCCGACTGCCACGCGGTGGCCGGCGTCGCGGCCCAACAGGCGCAGGCCGAGGGCATCCGGGTCCAGGTCATCCCGACCAAGGCGGCGGTACAGGGCCTCGCGGCGCTCGCCGTGCACGAACCCGGACGCCGCTTCGACCAGGACGTGGTCGGCATGACCTCGGCCGCCGGCGCGACCCGCTACGGCGCGCTCACGGTCGCCGTGCGCGAAGCGTGGACCATGGCCGGCGTCTGCCAGGCCGGCGACGTCCTGGGCGTGATCGAGAGCGACATCGCGGTGATCGGCCAGGACGTGGTCGCCACCGGCACCGAGGTCGTCGACCGCATGCTCGCGGGTGGCGGCGAACTGGTCACCCTGGTCACCGGCAACGCCGTCCCATACGGCCTCGCCACCGCGATCGAACGCCACCTGCGGGCGACTCGCCCGGAGGTGGACGTCATGGTCTACGAAGGCGGCCAGGAGGTCTACCCCCTCTTCGTCGGCGTCGAGTAGCGGCCGCGACCACCGCCGCCGTTTCGCTTCTGGCGGCCTTTGGCTCACGGCTATGGGATGGGCCTCGCCCGTGAGCGGGACGGGCGGGGTCGCGCTGCTGCCGTTTCGCTTTTGGTGGGCTTGGCGGTGGTTCCCACCCGCACCACCCGTTGCGTTC
>NZ_WWJX01001111.1 GCF_009865215.1 Streptomyces sp. SID3343
CCCCGCCGCGGCCCGCCCCGACGGCGAGCGGACCTACGTCGTGCAGCGCGACGGCGAAGGCAACCTCTGGTACATCACCGGGGACGGCACCCGCTACGGGGAATGGCGCAGGCTCCCGGCGTTCCGGACCACCGACGACCCCGCCGCGGTCAGCGGCGGACCCGGCCGGCTCGACGTCTTCGCGGTCGGCGCGAGCGACCGCCTGCTCTACCGCGCGAGCTTCGCCGACGGGCGGTTCGGCGAATGGACCCGGGTGGACGCGAAGACCAGGATCGGCGGGGCGCCGGCGGCGGTCGCGACGGGGGACCGGATCGACGTCGTCGTACGCACGAGCAACGACGCGCTCGCGGCCGGCTCCTTCACCGGGACGGCGGCGTGGAGCGGCTTCACCAC
>NZ_WWJX01001112.1 GCF_009865215.1 Streptomyces sp. SID3343
CGTCAGCGGTGCTCCGCATGGCGTCCGGGATGCCCTCCTGTCCCCATATACGGGCGTCGATCTCGCAGATACGACCGGCGAACTGTGCCCGGGTACGGAATTCCGCCAGAACGGCCGAGCGGACAGCGGAGGCAACAGCGGCGGAGGCGCCCGCAGCCTGCTGCTCCTCACCCTGGGACGCCAACGCTCCCGGAATCGCTTCGGCCAGACGGCGCACGAGCGTGCCGGCCTCC
>NZ_WWJX01001113.1 GCF_009865215.1 Streptomyces sp. SID3343
CCCCCCGTTGAGCAAGGGAACCCACAACTCGTACGTCGACGCGTCGAACGCCACCGGCGAATGCAACAACACCCGCTCGTGAACCCGCACATCGAAACCCGGATCCACCGCCAACGCGACCACATTGCGATGCGTCACCACCACACCCTTGGGCACACCCGTCGACCCCGACGTATACATCACATACGCCGCACCATCCGCAGACACGACCACGTTCGGTTGTTGGTGCTCCTCGTCCACCCGGGCCAGGTCGTCGATGACGAGCAACTCGACTGGTAGCGAGGCGAGTTCGGCTTGCGAGGCCGTGTCGGTCACGACGAGCGAAGCGCCGGTGTCGGTGAGGACGTGCCGGATGCGCTCGGCGGGATAACGGTCGTCCAGCGGAACGTAGACGGCGCCGGCCTTCATCAGCGCGAGAACGGCGACGACACTTTCCGGGGATCGGCGCAACAGGACGGCCACGGCATCACCGGGACGAATACCACACGCGATCACCTCGTGGGCCAGCCCGTTGGCACGAGCGTCCAGCTCCGCATACGTCAGAGCGGAGTCGCCATCCGTGACCGCGGGGGCTTCCGGGGTCTTGGCCGCCTGTCGGGTGAAGAGTTCGGCGAGGGAGGCGTCGGGCACGGGCACGGCCGTGTCGTTGAAGTCGACGACGGTCTCTCGGTGTTCTTGGGGGGTGAGGAGGTCGATGTGGCCGAGGGGTCGGTCGGGGTGGGTGGTGGCCGCGTCGAGGAGGTGTATCCAGCGGTCGAAGAGGGCTTGCACGGTGGGGGCGTCGTAGATGTCGCTGGAGTACTCGACGGCGCCGCCGATGCCCTGCGACTCGCCGTGCGGACCGCGTTGCTCGGCAAGACTGATGAACAGATCGAACTTGGCGGTGTGCGTACGCCCGGGAGCCACCTCGATGTCGAGACCGGGAAGCCGGAACGTCGCCTCGGGAGCGTTCTGCAACGCCAACATGATCTGAAAGAACGGGTGGTGGGCGAGGGTGCGGGTCGGGTTGAGGTGCTCGACCAGGTATTCGAAGGG
>NZ_WWJX01001114.1 GCF_009865215.1 Streptomyces sp. SID3343
ACCAGGCCGAGGTCCGCCACGGAGGCGGAGGCTGAGGCCGAGGCGGAGGCAGGGGCGGAAGCAGGGGCGGAGGCGGAGGCGGGCCGGGCGCCCTCGGAGGAAGTCATGGGCCCGATCATAGTTGAAAAGGTTTGCGCCACGTACTACTTTTGGTACGTGGCACAAACCAACCCCTGGAGGCACCCCGTGGAGATCCGCGCCGCCGT
>NZ_WWJX01000115.1 GCF_009865215.1 Streptomyces sp. SID3343
GCCCCGCCGCTGAGGCCACGCGGACCGCCCGGCGCCGGCCGTCGCCTCCCGGGCGGCACGCGAGGGCGTGACCTGCATAGGGTGGTGCCGCAATGAGTGGCATTTCCCCAAGGTCCGCCTGATGGCATGGTGAGGCACGTGCTGAGCTCGGTTTCCACCAAAGTCCTGGACGGGACCGACCTGTCCGCTGTCCAAGAGCTGCTCGATCGCGACCCCGTGACGAACGTGTTCGTCGCGTCGCGCGTGCGTCTCGCCGGGGTCGACCCGTGGCGACTCGGCGGCGAATTGTGGGGCTACTTCGAGAGCGGCCGGCTCACGTCGCTGTGCTACGCCGGGGCCAATCTCGTGCCCGTCGAGGCCGGCCCCGACGCCATACGCTCCTTCGCCGAGCGCGCGCGCCGGCAGGGCCGCCGCTGCTCGTCGATCGTCGGACCGGTCGAGGCCGCCGCCGCGCTGTGGCGCCTGCTCGAACCCGCGTGGGGTCCCGCCCGCGAGATCCGCCCCACGCAACCGCTCATGGTCACCACCGAGCCGCCCCGGGACGTGCCTGCGGACCCCCTCGTGCGTCTGGTCCGCCGCGAGGAACTCGACGTCGTGATGCCCGCGTGCGTGGCGATGTTCACCGAGGAGGTCGGCATCTCGCCGCTGATCGGCGACGGCGGGACGCTGTACCGCGCGCGCGTGGCGGAACTGATCAACGCAGGGCGCGCGTTCGCCCGGATCGAGGACGGCAAGGTCGTCTTCAAGGCCGAGATCGGTGCGGTCACCCGGCACGCGTGCCAGATCCAGGGCGTGTGGGTGGCGCCCGAACGTCGCGGCGAGGGCCTGTCCGAGATCGGCATGGCGGCCGTCGTCGGCCACGCGTTGCGCGAGATCGCGCCGGTGGCCAGCCTGTACGTGAACAGCTACAACAGCCCGGCGCGGGCCGCGTATCGTCGGGTCGGCTTCGCCGAGACCGGCGCCTTCATGAGTGTGCTTTTCTGAGGGAGTGGCCGACCTGATGGAGTGGACGTGCAAGGTCATCGACCTCGCCGAGTACGCGGACGACGCGGTCGACGTGCAGGCGCGGGCGTTCGGGCTCGCCGACGACGAGATCGCGGTGCGGCAACGGATAATGCGCCGACACGGCGGCTTCGCCGGCGCTCGCTCGCTCGGCGCCTTCGACGCCGACGGCACCCTGGTCGGCTTCGCCTACGGCTATCCCAACCTCAAGGACCAGTGGTGGAGCCTGGTGATCGAGCCGGAACTCGCCCGCGGCGGACACCGGAGCTGGCTCGACGACTCGTTCGTGGTCGGTGAACTGCACGTGCTGCCGCGTTGGCAGGGACACGGCATCGGCCGCACCCTGATCACCGTGCTGTGCCGCGGCCAGGAGTGCTCGCGGGTGCTGCTGTCCGCACTCGACGACCAGACCCCGGCCCGCCGGCTCTATCGGGGCCTGGGCTTCGTGGACCTGGCCCGGCCGGTGCTCTTCCCGGGCAACAACCGGCCGTACACGGTGATGGGCGCCTACCTGCCCTTCGGCTGAGCCGGACCCTCGGCCTTCAGGAAAGCCACTCCGCGACCGACAGCAGATCCTCGGCCGCCGGGTCGTCCACCGACATGCACCACAGCCCGAGCGCGAGCGTCTGGACCAGCGCCCAACCGCGCACCCGCTCGGGGTCCAGGTCCAACGCGTTCGCCAGCCACGTCACCCGCCTGCGCACGATCGCCTGCGGGCGCACCTCCGCGACCACGGTGTCGATCCGGTCGCGCACCAGCGGGCCCAGGTCGAACGCGCGCTCGCCGAGCATCGGCCGAGGATCGATCGCGAGCCACTTCGAGCGGGTGCCCGAGAGCACGTTGCCGTGATGGCAGTCGGTGTGCAGCACGACCGTCTCCGGCTGCGACGCGGCCAACTCCCGGCACAGCGAGACGGCCTCGTCCACCAGCGCCTTCGGGCACGGTTCGCCCAGGTCGGCGTAGCGCTGCGGGATCGATTCGCCCCAGTGGTGGGCGCGATCCGCGACCGGCTCGATCGCGCAGTCCGCGGGCGGTGTCACCCACAGCTTGCGGACCACCTCCGCGGCCTCCAGCATGGCCCGATCCTCGGCGAGCGAACGCAACGACACGTCGGGCTGGAGGCGCTCCAGGAGCAGCGCGCCACGCTCCGTGTCGGCCGCGAGCAGTTGTACCGCCCCCACGCCGTCCCACAGCGCGAGCGCGTCGGCCTCGTGCGCGGTGTAGCGGTCCACCAGACCGAGTTTGAGCGTGGCCGGCGAGTCGTCGGCCCGGCGTACGAGCAGGGTCAGACTCAGCGCGCCGCCCGGCAGCACCGGCCGCTCGACGGTCAGGTCCCATCGATCGGCGAACTCCGCGACCGCGTCCGGCAGTTGGGCCAGCCACGGCCGCGCGGCCTGCTCGCCGCACCAGCGCAACGCCGTACGGGCGAGCCGCTGCGGCACCTCGACTCGAACGCTCACTCGCGGCTCCCCGCCGTCGGTGTCCCCGAACCGTTCCTCGCGGCCGCGTCGGCCGGCAGCCCGGAGCCGGGCAGTCCCGGGCTCGGCAACCCCGGGCTCGGCAACCCCGGGAAGGGCGCACTCGCGCCGCGCCACCGCACCCCCCACACCGCACTCTCGCGCAACCAGCCCGCGGCCTCGCCCCGGACCGGTCCGGCGGCGACGGCCACCAACTCGCCCAGGTGCAGCGCGA
>NZ_WWJX01001115.1 GCF_009865215.1 Streptomyces sp. SID3343
CGCCCCGTGCGGGCGGAAGCGATCCGCAAGGCCGACGCGAACGAGTACCTGAAGCTCGCCAAGCACCGCGACGGCAAGGCGCGGCTGCGCGGGACCATCCTCGCCGCGGCCTGCCTGTGCGCGAGCGTGCTGTTCACCGCGCTCGTACTCGCCGGACCCACGTGGGCACTGCTGTTGACGCTCGCCGGGGTCGTGGCCGGGTTGGGCTTCGTCGGCGCGCCGGAGGATCGGCCGGTCATCGGCCCGTCCGTGGTCAAGCCGCAGGTCCAGAAGCTCACCAGCCACTTCGTGCTGCGCGCGCTCGGCGCG
>NZ_WWJX01001116.1 GCF_009865215.1 Streptomyces sp. SID3343
CCCGTGCGACGGCGGCCGGCCACCGGGCCTCGTCCTCGGCCCGGGCCGCCTCCAGAAGCGGGGCCGCCGTGTGGCCGAGGCAGACGACCGACACGGGTCCACCACGATCGCCTCCCGCCCGGGCGGGGCGTCGGCGACCGGCTGGTACACCGCCCGCGCCGCCGACCCACAGGCACCGACCGCCGTGGTCGGGGCGGCGATCAGCCGGGCATGGCGACGTCGGCGGGC
>NZ_WWJX01001117.1 GCF_009865215.1 Streptomyces sp. SID3343
CACGGCCGCTGCTGGCGCGGCTCGACGCGTACGCGTGCGTGCCGGCTCGGGCGCGGGTGCCGGGGTTGGCTGCGGGCGGCGAGACCGGGCGGTTGGCGACCTTGGTGCTCACCGCCGGGCAACCCGTCGCCGTTCGCGCGCGGGACGCGCTCGTGTGCCTGGACGGTGGTCCGTCCGGGGAAACGGTCGAGGCGCAGGAGGTGATCGCGGTCGCGCGGTGGGACGGAGTGTCGACGGTGACGGTCGAGTCGACGAGCCGACACCCGGTGCACCTCGCTCATCCGGTCGAGGATCGCCGGCTCGCGCTGCACCGCGGCCAGGCCGTCGAGGTCCCGATCTCGGCGGCGGGGCATTGGACCGTGCGGTTCGGACCGCCGGACCGGGTGCACCGGTTCCTGCGCTTCGCCGCCCAGCGCACGAGTGCGCGATGAGCGGGAACCCGGGCGGTGAGGGCATCCTCGGCCCGCTGCCCGGCCGGCCGCTGTTCGTGGAACTGTCAGGCCCGGTCTCGCAACCGCTGCCGCCCGACCCGGTCGGGCGCGAGGTGGTGCTCACCCGCGACGCGACGATCGTGTCGGCCTGGCTGCCGCACGCGAACGGCGGGCCGTCCTGGCCGGTGCGACCGCGCGGCGCCGCCGACGCGGAACTGCTGCACCGGCTCGTCCGGGAGACCTCCGCGACGGTCGCGGTCGTGTACTCGCACGAGGAGGGGGATCGGCCGAAGCACTCGTGGCTACGGGTGCGAGCACACGTGTTCGACACGACCCGGCATTGGCCGACGAGGATGACCATCGGCCTCGACGACCGGATGATCGACGTGCTGCGCCGGGTCACCAAAGGCGGCGCGCGCGACGGGGCGGGCACCGGCGTGCCGGCCCTGTTGCGCGAGCGCGTCTCGCTGCCGGCGTTGCCCGGCGGACCCGCGCCGTGTCGCTTCTTCGTCCTGGCCCGGCCCGGCCAGGAATTATCCGAGCCGGAGGCGGGCCGGCTCGTGGGCGGCGGACTGGTCGTCGACCTCGCTCGCGCGGAACTGGGATGGCGGGTCACCGGGATCCGCCGGCACGACATGCTGCCGCAGGACGGCCAACGGCTGGTTCTGGTGCACGGCGATCTCGACTTCACCGACGCCTCCGTCGGTGCGCTGTTGCGCGAGCGGATGCGTGGCGAGTTGCGCCGACTGGAGGCGGGCGAGCGGGACGACAGTTTCCTGGCCCGCTGGCGCGAGTATCAGAATCTGGAGGATCGCTACGCACTCGGCCGGGTGCGCGAGTTCGGTTGCCTGGAGTACGCGTACTGCGAACGCGTCGACGGCTCCCCCGAGTTGCTGCGCTTTCGGCTCGATGTCGAGGGCGAGGGGGGCGCGCGGCAACGGGCGATGCTGCGGCATCTGGCGGAATCGGTCGAGGCGGGCGAGGAGTTCGAGCTGGAGTGTGCTCGGGATCGGCCCGACGGGTTGGACGGCACTCACCCCGGCGGTGCCTTCGCCGACGATCGCGGCCTGCTGTCGCTTCCCGTCGGCCGCGGTGAGGACGTCGGCGTGGTGGTCGCCGTCGACGAGCCCGAGGGCACGGTGGATCTGCGCTCGACGGACCGCGAGCGCCGGGTCGCGGGCGTGGGGCCGAGTCTGGCCCGGGCGTTGCCCGCGGCACCGGGATTTCTGTACGCCGCGACGGCCGGCGATCGACGGCGCCTGGAGCGGCGTCGGAAGGCGCTGGACCGGGTGCTTCGGGAGGACATCCCGCTGCCCCAGTTGCTTCCGCTCCTGCAGGGGCAGTCGGTGCGAGGCCGCGAACACCCACCGATTCGCGAGTACAGTCCGGCCGCGTGGGCCTGCTTCAAGGGCGAACCCACCCCGGCTCAGCGCCTGGCCCTGGAGACGGCGCTGAACACCCCGGACGTCGCGGTGATCCAGGGCCCGCCCGGCACCGGCAAGACGCAGCTCATCGCCGCTCTCCAGGTGCGACTCGCCGAGCAGGGAAAGGCGCACGCGGTGGTCAGCCGCAGCATGTTGCTGACCAGCTTCCAACACGCGGCCGTGGACAATCTGGTCGAGCGCTCGAAGGTGTGGAATCTGCCCGCGATCAAAGTGGACTCGCGAGATCGCGGCTCGATGGAACACGTCGCGGCCTGGCGCTTCGAGACGCTGAACGCGTTGGAGGCCGAGTTGGAGGGCAGTCTCGGCGGCAGGCTGACCCTGGCGCTGCGTGAGGTCGCCCGCCAGGCGAGCGAGTACGCGCTGGCCCCGGTTGCGGTCGAGGAGTTGCCGGCGCTGCTGGAACGCGTCGTCACCCGGGTGCGCGGGTTGTGCTCCGACTCTCTCGTCGAGCAACTGGAGGATCTTCGAACCGACCTGGACGTGCTCCGTCGCACCGCGCGACTACAGGTGGACCCCACGCGCGAAAGCACGCTGCGCGCGGTCCGCGGCCTGCGCGACGTGCCGGCCGCGTTCGCCGACGACGGCCCCCTCACCGCGGCCGTCGCGCTGGCGCGGCTGCGGCGCGTCGATGCGATCGACCCCGCCCACGTGGACGTGGTCCGGCGCGCCGCCGAGGCTCCCGAGGGGATCGTCCCGTCGTTCTTGGCCGAACTGGCCGAGGTTCGGGCGGCGTTGCTCGATCGGCTCGTGCCCACCCGACGATTGGTCGAGCCGTATCCGCGAGCCGACGTGCTCGGACTGCTGGACACCGTCGTCGCGGAACTGGAGGATCGCGTCCGAGACGGCGACGAAGGCGTGGACCGAGCCTTGGCCGACTACCTGGAGGACCTGCGCGGCGACCCGCAGGCGGTCCTGCACACACTGCGGCTCTACACCACGTCGTTGGCCGCGACCTGTCAACAGGCCGACTCGCGCGGCGTGGCGGGTGCCAAGGAGGTGAGTTCGGGGCCGGTGCGGTTCGACACCGTGATCGTGGACGAGGCGGCCCGGGCGAACCCGCTCGACCTGTTGATTCCGCTCACCATGGCGACCCGCCGCATCGTGCTGGTCGGTGATCACCGCCAGCTCCCGCACATGCTGGAGCCGGACATCGAACGGGAACTGCGGGACCGCGAACGCACCGACGAGCTCGACACCCTGCGGCGCAGTGTCTTCGAGCAGCTGTATCGCCTGCTGGCCCGTGATCCCAAGGCGCCGCGCGCGGTCCGACTCGACACCCAGTTTCGGATGCATCGCACACTCGGCGACTTCGTCGGCCGCAACTTCTACGACGGCGCGCTCGCCTCGCCCAAACCGGACTCCGCGTTCGCGCACGGCCTGCCGGGATACGCCGACCGTCCGGCGGCCTGGCTGCGCGTTCCCGGCGAAGCCGGCCGGGAGGTGGCCGGGCGCAGCAAGTCCCGCCCGGTGGAGGCCAAACGGATCGCCGCGGAGCTCAAGCGGTTGACCACCGATCGACCCGACCTCACGTTCGGGGTGATCAGCTTCTACGCGGCGCAGGTGCGGCTGTTGTGGCACGAACTGGTCGCCGTCGGGCTCGCGGTGCGCAGCGGACGCGGGTATCGACCGGTGGAGGCGTTGTTGCGCGATGCGAACGGCGCGGAACGTACCCGCCTGCTGGTCGGCACGGTGGACGCCTTTCAGGGCAAGGAGTTCGACGTCTCGTTCCTGTCGGTGACCCGCTCGTCCGCGATATCGCCGGACAAGGCGGCCGCGCGTGAGCCCGACCACGCGCGACACTCGGCGTATGTCGAATGGGTGCGGCGTGCGTACGGTCACCTGACGCTGCGCAATCGCATGTGTGTCGCGTTGAGTCGGCAGCAACGGCTGCTCGTCGTGGCCGGCGACGACGCGATGTTTCGGCCCGACGTCGCTCCGCCGGAAGTGGCCGCCCTCACCGACTTCCTGAGCATGTGCCAGGGCGACGACGGGGTGTTGTTGCCCATCGACGGATCGGCTCGGGGGCGCTGAGTGTTTCATGTCGAGCGGGGTGTCCTGCTGTTGCACGAACCGCCTCGGGGTCGGGGGTTGTTGTTCCTGTGCTGGCCGGTGTGGGTCTACCGGGTGACGGCGCCGGTGGTGCGTGTCCGACGACTGGACATCTTCGAGAAGGTGATCTTGGCGCTGTGCCGCGCGGGGTTGCGCGAACCCGGTGAGGTGGCCCGGCGGATCCATCAGGACGTCGACCTGTGCGCCTACGTGATGCGGCAGTTGCGGGCCGGCGGGCAACTGGACGCCTCGGGTGCGCCGACGAGCGCCGGGCGGCGCGCCACCACGTCGGACGCGGTCGTCGGAGCGCCCGAGTTGGTGGTGACGCACGTCTTCCAGGATCCGGCGACCGGTGAGCTGTGGCCGCGCGTGTCCACCGAACTTCGGGTCCAACCGGTGGCACGGGTACGCCGGGACGAGGTCGATCTGCGGTTGGCCGGCGCGGGCCACCCTCGCCGCGAGACGGCCTACGTGATCGCGCAGCCGCCGACGCGGCCCGTGCCGCCGCGGGTCGAACAGGTCGTCGACGCGATTCGGGCACACCGCCTGGCCCGGGCGGAACAGACCGCGGCGCGCTCGGCCGAATCCGCCGAGCCGAGCCCCGAGGCCTACCGGGCCGATCAGGAACTCCAAGCCATGCACACCGAATGGCGGCTTCCCGAGGACGTCTCGCGGATCGCCGACATCCGGCCGCCGACCGCCGAGTACCTGCTGACCTGGGTCGAGCTCGACGGCGGGAGCGGGGAGGGCCCGGCCCGGCGCCTGGTTCGGGACCCGTTCGGTCTGGACCCGGCCTTGATGCTGGAGCAGTTGATCCTGGGTCGACTGCCCGCGGACCCGCGGTTGGCCGAGGATCTGTCCGGCCTCACCCGAGCCGCCGACACGCGTCTGCACGCGCGCTACGCGCGCTTGGCCGGACAGGTGCGTCGGCGCGCCGAAGCCGCGTTGGTGGAGCGGCTGGGCGAGGACATCCGACGACACCCGCAGATGATGGAACTGCTGCTCGGCGTCGCGGACGGCATCGCCCGGGGCGAGGAGGCGGCGGCCGTGGAGACGGTGGTACGCGACACCGTCCGCGCCTACGAGCAGTTGTTTCGGCGCGTGGTCGACGAGTACCGCCCGGTCGTACCCGGTTGGTTGGCCGCGGCGGGGGCGTTGACCGACACCGGCACGCGCGCACGTCTTCGCGGCTACGCGGCCGACGTGGGCCTGACCGATCTGACCGACCTGTTCGGTGACACCCAGGTGATCCGGCGGCTCAACACCGTCCTGCGCGATGCACGGGAGCGACCCGCGGCCCTGGACAGGGAAGTGTCCGCGCGCGTGGCCAAGGGTTCGCCGAAGGACATCGTGCCGTGGGCGCTGATCGCCGCCGCGGACGCGGCCGCACCCGACCGACACCGCCACCCGCTGCGCGACCTCGCCCGCCGTCGACCCGCCCTGCTGAGCGAGCTCCAAACGATCAACTCCGTGCGCAACGGCGGTGCGCACAGCGAGCGTTCACCGTCCGCGCCGGAGCTGGTCGAGCTGTGCCGGAACCTGGCTCTCGACGCCGGCCGGACCGTACTACTGCTCACCCCGGAACGGGAAGGACCACCAGCGCATGCCTAAACGTCCCAAGTCCGCACACCGGGTCCGCGTGCAACGCGGTTCCGGTTCGGCCGCTGCGGGAGCCCGGGATCCGGGCCCCGGCGACGAGCGCGGAAGCGACCGGGAGCCCGCGACGGCCGACGACGCGGTGGCGCTGGTCGAGCAGGCGTACGCGCTCACCGCGGGCGAGCGGGATTCGGCGCCCGAGCAACCGTCGTTCGGCGACGACGTCGACATCGACGACGTCGCCGAGGAGGTGGGGGTGGACGACCTGCGCGCCGCGGTCGAACAGGCGCTCCGGGCCCGGGAACTGGCGCGGCGGCGGGAGCAGGAGCACCGGGAGGAGATCCGGCGCCTGGAACGCGCCCGCAATGACCTCGCGGAACAGGAGGAGCGCCGGGAGGTCGCCCATCGGGCCCGGGTCGAGGGGGTGGCGGCGGACGAGGACGCGCTGCGGGCGCGAGCAAGCCGGATCGACGAGCGCGAGGCCGAACTCGTCGAGCGGATCCGCCGGTGTGCCGCCGACGAGGCCCGCCTGTTCGAGCTGGAGCAGCAAGCGCACACCGATTTCGCCGAGTATCGCCGGGACCGGATCGCGGGCCTGCGCGAGGAGTTGGCGCGGTTGCGTACCGCCGCGGACGCCGAGACGCGGCGCCGGGACGAGGAGATCGCCGATCGGCGTGGCGCGGCCGAGACCGAGTTCCACTCGCGGTCCGCGCGGCTCGACGCGGCCGAGGCGCGCATCGAGGAGCGCGAGCGCTCTCACGAACGACGCGAGCGACTGCTCGACGCACGCGAGCAGGAGGTGGAATCCGAGCGCGTGGACGTGCGCCGCCAGGCCGAGGCGAGCGTTGCCCTGGAGTTCGAAACCTGTCGTCTGGAACGGGACGCCTGGCGGGATCGACACCGTCAGGCGGTCGAGATCGCGCAGGAGCGGGGCCGGCAACTCGCCGCCCTGGACGCGGCGGCGCTGGATTTCGAGGGCCGATCGATACCCGAGGTCGCCGCGGAGTTGCGACGCCTGCGCGCCGACCACCGGGAACTGCGCCACACCTTGGCCGCCCGTCCCCCGGAGGACCAGGAGCGATTGCGCGAACTCGAACTTCGCCATCAGGAGTGGGTCGCCGAACGCGAGGAACTGTTGCGGCAGAACGAGGAGCATCGGCGCCTGCTCGCGTCCGGTCGTATCGCGGTCGCCGAACGCGAGACCAATCGGGTGGTGAACCAGGCACTCGAAGGGCTGAACAACGTGCTGCGCACCGAGATAGCCCAACAGGCGGCTCGATACGGCGAGTTACAGGCCGATCCCGAGCATCGGTCCGCCTTCCCGGCGTGCACGGCCCTGGACGAGCGGGCCGGATTCGCCGAGCAGCCCCAACTGTCGGCCAAGGTCCCCGATCTCGCCGCGTTGGCCGTCCGGATCCGCGAGGACATCGCCCGTCGCAAGGGCCTGTTCTACTCCGAACGGGACCTGCGCTGTTTCCTCGGCGGACTGGCGGCGAGTCGCCTCCACCTGTTGGAGGGCATCAGCGGCATCGGCAAGACCGCGCTCCCGCTCGAATTCGCCAAGGCCATCGGCGCGGGCTCGGCGACCGTGGCGGTGGCGGCCGAATGGCGTGGGCCCCAGGATCTCATGGGCTACTACAACGCGTTCGAGCGCAAGTTCTACGAGAGCGAGTTCACCCAGGCGCTGTATCGGGCACAACTTCCGGCGTTTCGGACCAGGCCCTTCCTCGTGGTGCTGGACGAGATGAACCTGTCCCACCCTGAGCAGTACTTCAGCGATGTGCTGCACGCCCTGGAGATGCGGGCGCGCGGCCCACAGATCCTGCCCCTGACGACCTCGGAGGTGGGTCCCGCGCCGCGTCTGCTGCACGAGGGGCGTGCTCTCGTGCTGCCCGACAACGTGTGGTTCATCGGGACCGCCAACAACGACGAGACGACGGTGACCTTCGCGGACAAGACGTACGACCGCGCCCACGTGCTCGAACTGCCGGACCGGCCGGTGTCGTTTTGCCCGCCCCGGGCCGGACCGATCGCCCCGCTCTCGATGGAGGCGTTGTCGAAGGCGTTCGCGGACGCGCGCGAGCGGTATCACCAGGACGCCGAGACCGTTCTGGCCTTTTTGGACGACGAACTGGGCAACGTCCTGCGGCGCGACCTACAGGTCTCGTGGGGCAGCCGACTCCCGCGCCAGGCACGCGAGTTCGTGCCGGTGGTGCGGGCCTGTGGCGGTGACATCGGCGAGGCCGCGGACCATCTGCTCACCACCAGGATCCTGCGCAAGGTACGCGGTCGCCGGGAGGTCGCGGCGCCCCGACTGGAGAAGATCCAGGCCGAGATCGAGCAGGCCTGGCCACGGTTGAGCACCACGAGCGTTCCCACGGACGCGCTGGAATTCCTGGAAAACGAGATCCGTGACCGGGGGGTGTGGTGAGCTCCGCCGAGACGCCGAGGGACCGACTGACCGGACGTCGCGTCGCCGCCCCGACGGGGCGTTCGCTGCTCGGCCGATACGTACTCGTGAACGACCCGGGAGCCGAGCCGAGCGCCCCACCGGCGGGCGGGGTCGCTGTCGACGCGGCAGCCCTTCGTGGCGCCGAGCGAGCGGCCGGCCCCCTCCGGTGGGAGGGCGAGCACGGTCCCGGGGCGCTGCCCGGTCCGTTGATCCTCGACAACGTGGTGCGCATCGCGAACGCGGTGACCGCCGATCGTCGCGACGGTGCGTCGCCGGCGCGATGGGCCGCGACACCGCCGCTGATCGCCGACGACGACACCCGGTTGGATCCGCACCCGCTCGACGACGCGATCCGCGCGGAACTCGGCGGTCTGGAGCGGGTCTGCGCGTCTCCGTACGCGCGTCTGCGTACCGAGGACGTCCTGGTGCGGGCCGGTCGCGCCCGACGGATCACGTGGCGTACGGCGGTACACCTGTCGGCGCACTCCGAGACGTGGGCCGCCCGCCGGTTGCACGGCGTCGAACCTTCCAGGCTGCTCGTCCCGATCCAGGTGCCCGACTACGATCTGTACGAGAATCGGGTGGTGGCGGCGCTCCTCGACCGCCTGTGGCAGCACGTGGCGGCGCGCGTCGCCGAACTCGACAGCATCGGCCGGCTGGTCGAACGCGGCCGACGTCTGTTGGCCGAGACCGCCGACCGGCCGCGATGGCAGGATCGGAACAACCACTACCGAACCCTGGCCGTACTGCTCGCCGATCCGCGGCTCCCCGAACGCGTCGATGCCGCTCGCGCCCGCCTGGAAACCCTGCGACACCGACTCGGCCCGCTGCTCGACTCGCCGTTGCGCCGCGCGATCCGCGTTCCCTACGACGGCCGGCCGCAGTTGCGCCCGACGAACCTGTTCGCCAACCACGACGACTACCGCCGCTGCCACGAGCTGTGGAACACGCACGTGCGGCTGCACGCAACCCGCGACCGATCCCACGCGGCCGGGGAGACGGACGTGTGGTGCCGCGCGTTCTCCGAGTTCTCCCTGCTGCTCCTGGTCCGAGCCCTCGAACAACTCGGTCTGTCCCCGAAATCACCGGGCACCGAGGACTCCGACAACGCCGACGGCTTCGACAGTGCCCCCGGCTTCGACGACTTCGGCTTCCACCATCACCGACACGCATCGGTCGTCCTGCGTCGAGACCTCGCGGACGACACCTTCACGCTCGTGGTCGACGCCCGACCGACCCTGCGCGTGGTCCCGCTCGCGCACGCCGTCACCGCCGTGCCCGAACCGGGGGCCGTGCAGGCGTGGTTGGAGACTTTGTGGGTCCCCTCCCCCGAGGTGCCCTCCGCACCGCGTCCATCCGAACCCACGCCGCCCGAACCGCGCGTGGCCGTCCTGTACCCTGCCGATCCGGGCGAACGCCCTCGGCTGCCGCCTGCCGTGCGCGCCGCGGCGCACAGCACCCACGGGACCCGTGGGGACGGCCGCGCGCTACCCGCCCTGGTCCCGGTCGGGCCCACCGACGTGGACAGCGTCACGCGGGTGGCCAGGCTGTTGCGCACGGCCCTCGACTGCGCACCGCTCGCCGACTATCCCCGGTCGGTGCGCTGTCCGTCCGGCCTGGCCCGTCGACTCGCCGAAAATCACGACTGGCTCGAAGTGGGCCCCGACGAGAGCCTGTTGCCGACCCGGCCGCCGTCCGAGGCCCAGTGGCGAACGCTGGCGACCACACTGCGCTCGTTGCGCGCGGGAGGCGCCCCGGGCCGCCGAGGTGCCGGCGGGCTCCACGCGCCGGATCCGCTGGAGTTTGAACTGCGCGACGCGGTCGACGAATTGGGGCGATTGCCGAGCTGTCCCGTGTGCACCGCACGGGCCCGGGACTTCCAGGCGCGTGACGGCCTCACCTACCGTTGCGTGTGCTCGTGCGGAGTGTCCTGGGAGAACCGCCGCTGCGGCCGGTGCGGTACGTCGTACGCGGTCCTGCTCGCCGTCGGCGCGGACCGCGGCACCGGGGGTCACGGGGACCATCTGGATCACACGTTCGGCCAGGATCTGCTGGCCGAACCGTGTCACCTTCGCGCCCGTACCCACATCTGCCCGTCGTGTGGCCACTGCGACCGCTCGGATCGCTCGTGCCGACGTTGCGCGGCCACCGCCGCACCGAACCGACCCGGCCCGAGCCCGAGCACCGCCCGCGCACCCCGGTAGCCGTTCGCGGTGGTCGGTTCAGCCGTGGCGGATGCCGTCGAGGACATCCAGCGCGAGGGCCGGGTCGGACTCGGGGGCCTGCGCCACCGACACTCGGTGGTAGACGCCGGTGTAGCGCTCGCGAACGAGTCTGCCCGCCGTGGCGGGGTCCTCGGCGACCACCGCGAAGGCGTTCAACACGTCGTCGTCGACGAGCCGACCCATCTCCTTCCAGCGACCCTGTAGCGACAGCGCGCGCAACTCCTCCTGGAGTGCGCCCCACCCGTGGTGCTCCAGCACGGCCCGGTAGGCCGGGGTGGATCCGTAGAAGGCCAGGCGCTCACGGACACCGGCAAGGCTGTGCTCGTACTCCTGCTCGGTGCGGCCGGTGACCACGAACACGTTGCCGGCGATCTCGAACGGCCGCTTGGTCCACGGGGCTTGCTCGGCCTCGGCCTTGGAGCGGGCCGCCAGCACCGCCGGGGCGAGTTGCTCGGTGACATACGGCGCCGTGCCGAACGGGTGACAGATCACGCCGTCGCCGACCGCGCCGGCCGTGGCCGCCATCAGCGGTCCGACGGCCGCGATGAGCACGAGCGGCTCGCCCTGCTCCAGCGGGCCGGGGTCGAACAACGGGTTCATCAGGGTGTGGCTGTAGAACTCGCCGCGAAAGTCGAGTTCCGCGCCGGTCTGCCAGCTGTTCCAGATGGTGCGGGTGGCGCTGACGAACTCCTTCATCCGGGCCGCCGGACTGGACCACGGCATCGCGAAGCGGCGGGTGATGTGTGCCTTGATCTGCGAGCCCAGGCCGATCACGGCGCGACCGCCGGAGATGCCCTGAAGTGTCCAGGCGCTGGAGGCCAACGTCATCGGTGTGCGGGCGAAGGCGATGGCCACCCCGGTGGCCACCTCGACGGTGGTGGTGCGAGACGCCGCCACCGCGAGCAGCGGGAAGGGATCCTGGGCGGTCTCGGGGACGAGGACCCGGTGGATGCCGTGCCGTTCGGCGGTTACCGCGGCCTCGACGATCCGCGGCGCGGTGCCGATCGCGGCGTCCAGTTTCAGCGGCCCGGTGGGGCGCGGGTAGGTGGTCATGTACGAGTTCTCCCTGCGTGGCGGCGACGGCGGCGGCAATCGTTCAGACCATGGCGTTCACGCCGGTGAGGTCGCGGCCGATGATGAGCTTCTGCACCTGGCTGGTGCCTTCGTACAGGGTGACGGCAAAACCGGCCGTCGACCCGGGCCGGGAACGCCTCGGGAGGCGGGGCGGCCTCGCGCCCCCTGGGGACCCGAAGGCGTGGATTCTCGTCAGGGGGTGACCAACACGCCCGGGTTCACCAGGCCGTTGCCTCCCGTGAAGGTGTTGTCCGCGGTGACGGTGGTCGGGCACGCGGCGCTGTGGTTGACGGTGTTGATCGCCCACCGGTCGGCGCCGGTCGCGCCGGTCAGGTCGGCGTGGTTGGCGTGGAAGATCGTGCCGCATCCCCAACCGGGGGCCTGGGAGTGCACTTCGAAGCCGTCGTTGGTGGTGTTGCGGCCGGTGTTGCGCTCGATCAGGTAGCCGTTGCCCTTCACGTCGACCCACGAGTCGTCGTAGTTGTGGCCGGTCAGGCCGGTGCCGTCGAAGGTGTTGTCGGCGACTCGGCCGCCGGTGGTGCCCTCCTTGAGGTCCACCGCCTCGCCGCCCACTCCGGGCCCGATGACGTTGCGCAGGATCTGCACCCGGTCGCTCCGATCGGAGAGCGTGTTGGCGGTGCCGACGTATACGCCCTCGCCCATGCCTCGGCCGTCCCGGCCGGTGTCGTAGATCCGGGAATCGACGATCGCGCCGTCGCTGCTGGAGTCGCGGAAGTGGACGCCTTCCATCGTCAGATCGTGCACGGTGACGGAGTCCACCAGCACGCCGGGCGCCGCGTCGATCATGATGCCCTTCTGGGCGTGGGTGAGGGTGATGCCGTGCACGGTCCAGTAGGCGGCGCCGTCGAGGTACAGCGCGTTTCCGCCGCCGGTGTTGGTGCGCAGGACGGCGTTCGAGGATCCGGTGAGGGTGATCCGGGCGTCGACGCGGCCGGGCCTGGTCGTCTTGAAGTTGCCGGTGTAGGTGCCGTCGGCGAGGCGGATGGTGTCGCCCGGCGTCGCCGCCGCCAGCGCGGCCTTGAGCTGCGACGCGGTGGAGACGAGCACGACCGACGCGGCGTCGGTCGAGGCGGCGTGGGCCGCCGTCGGGGCGTACGTGAGCGCGGCGACGACGGCGGTGAC
>NZ_WWJX01001118.1 GCF_009865215.1 Streptomyces sp. SID3343
GACCTCAACACGATCGGGGCCGACGACCCCGAGCCCGACTGGGACCTGTTCCCGCCGCGCTTGCACTCGCGCCATCGCCTCGTGCTGCCCGACGGCACGTTCGGCCCCGCCGACCGACGCGCGATCCGCAGCCTCGCCGCAGCCGGATTCGTGGACCCCTTCGCGTACCTGGAGGTCGGTCCCATTCCGACCGTGGGCCATTTCGACCCCCGAGAGCCCGATGAGCACCGCAGCGACCACATCCTCGTGTCGCCGGGACTTGCCGACCGCATCCTCGACTGCGGTGTCGTCACCACACGCCAGGCGAAGCGTGCCTCTGACCACCTCCCGGTCTGGATCCGGGTTGCCCACCGGGCGTTGGCGACACCCAAGAGCGTGAACCCGTGACACCGGCCCACGACCGACCGACGCCCTTCGGCTCCGACGGCTTGCGGCGCCTGCCGTTGCGATACGGGATCGACGCGGGCACGGCGAGCGATGCCCGCCTGTGGGACTGGCTGTTGGGCGGATTCGCCAACTACGCCGCGGATCGCCGAGCCGGGGAGCGGCTCCTCGAACTTGCTCCCAGCGCCGCAGTGATCGCCCGCCACAACAGCGACTTCGGCGCCCGCGCCGCCCGCGTCCTGGTCGCCGGGCACGGCATTACCCAACTCCTCGACCTCGGAAGCGGGTTGCCGAACCCGACCGCCGACGTGAACGCGATCGCCCGCGCCATCGACCCCAGCGTTCGCCTGCTGCTTGTGGATCGAGATCCCCTCGCCTATGCCCACACCCGCAGCCTCCACGACGACGACCACACCCGAGCACTCCACGCCGACTTGGTCGACATCGACTCGATCCTCGACCACCCCCTGATCGTCCCCGGCGCACCCACTGGTGTCCTGCTCACCGCCGCACTGCACGGCCTGCCCGACGACACCGCCGTCACCCGACTCCTGCAACGTCTGCGCGAACGACTCGTCCCCGGAAGCCTCCTCGTCGTCAGTCACCTCGTCGCCGACGACGTTCACCACCGCACCGCCGTCACCGACCACATGAACACCAGCACCGCCGGCCAATGGGGACGCATACGCACCCGCGCCGAACTCGACCACCTCCTCGCCACATTCGAGCCTCTCGATCCCGGACTCGTCGACGTGTCCCACTGGCGCCCCGACCCCGACCGCGGAGTACTTCAGACGACCCGGGAATGGGCGATGTACGGAGGCGTCGCACACCTCCACCATCCCTGCGCCCACTGAGCAAAGCCCCCGGCGTCGGCGGCGAACGGGCAACGCGAAGCCGCCCATCGCCGACACCGCGCGCAGGCCGACCCTGGAGACACCGCATGACCCATGACACCCCGGCCCCGTCGACCGACCCGGCCTCGTCCCGCGTCGCCCACCGTGCCATCGACGCGGACACCGCCACAGACGCGCGCATCCACAACCGTCTGCTCGACGGCCGGGACCACTATGACTGCGACAAGGACGCGTGCCTGGCCCTGCTGCGCATCGCCCCTCGCGCGTGGACCGTGGTACGCGCCGCCCGAGCGTTCACCGAACGCGCCGTTCGCAAGCTCGCCGAAGAGTTCGGCGTGCGCCAGTTCGTCGACCTCGGATGCGGTCTGCCAGCCGCGCGCAACGTCCACCAGATCGCCCAGAGTGCCCATCCTCACGCACGAGTCGTCTACGTAGATCGGGACCCGAGCGCCATCGGCGCGGGCAATATGGTCCTGGATCAGAACGACGACATCGCCGTCGTTGATGCCGACATCACCGACCACTCCCTCCTGGACCACCCCGACATCACCCGACTCATCGACCCGGCCCGGCCCACCGCCGTACTGCTCGCCAACGTCCTGCAATGCGTTCCCGACAGCGCCGACCCCGCCGAGTTGATCGGCCGCATCACGCGCTGGCAGGCCCCGGGCAGCTACCTCGCCGTGAGCCACCTCGTCAGCGACGACAAGACGATGCGCAACGTGATCACCGAAACCATGCTCGCCGCCACCCGCGGCAACTGGGGTCGCATCCGCGAACGACACGACATCCATCGGCTCCTCGCGGGATTGCCCCTCGTCCAACCCGGACTCA
Organism: Streptomyces sp. SID3343; assembly: GCF_009865215.1. Lineage (GTDB taxonomy): Bacteria > Actinomycetota > Actinomycetes > Streptomycetales > Streptomycetaceae > Embleya. The sequence continues at coordinate 2,076 of NZ_WWJX01001118.1, forward strand.
TCGAGGTGTCCTCGTGGTACCCCGACGTCCACCCCGGCCCTCGCCGACGCGCGTCCGGACTGTTCACGTACGGCGGGATTGCCCGGGTCGGTATCCCGGGTCCCTAACGTATGCCGCGTTCCGGTCGGATGATGAGCCCTCGGCGGCCTTCGTTTCCGCCTCCGCATGCACGGCTCACAGTCCGTTGGCATGTGATTCTCGTCATTCACCAATTTGATGGACGCGATGATGGCGATTCGTGCAGTCTGTGCCTCCGACGAGGGAGGTGCGACGGAGTGGGCGAGAAGCCTGATGTGCCGACTATGACGCTGGCCGCGAAGCTTGACCGACTGTTCGCCAGCGTGCGCAGACCCGACGGAGGCGCGTACAGCAACGGCGAGGTCGCGCGAGGGATCAAGGAGCAGGCGGGCCCCGAGGGGGCGACGGTCTCCGCGAGCCTGGTGCAGCAGCTTCGGACGGGGGTGCAGACGAACCCGACGTTGAAGACCATCGACGCGCTCGCGCGGTTCTTCAACGTCGAACCCGTCTACTTCTTCGACGATGCGGCGGCCGAGCGCATCGCCGCGGAGCGGGACGCGTGGTCGCGGATGCGGGAGAACGACGTCCACAGGTTGGTCTTTCGCGCCGACGGCCTGTCGGCGGACAGCCTGCGGATGGTGAGCGCCGTGATCGAGCAGGCGCGGCGCCTCGAAGGACTCAAGACCGGCTCCCGGGCCGTTCGCGTCCCGGGAGCCGTCGAACGTGATTGAGATCTGCACCCGCAGCAACAGCGGCGACGGGCGGCCTCCGTCGTCGTGGGTACAACGGAGGATTGCGCGCATGGACCTCAAACGCCTGCGGGAAGCCTCCCGCAAGCGGCTGGAACGCCTGGACATCGTCATCCCTGACCCGTTCGACGCGCAGTTGCTGTGCGAGAACATCTCGCGGTCCCGGGGGCGGGAGCTGCGGTTGCTCCCGCTACCGGAAGGCATGCCGGCGGGGATGCCGTGTGGGATGTGGGCGGCCACCGAGACGGCGGACTGGGTCTGGTACGACGCTTCGACCAGTCCGGCGCACCAACGGCAGATCGTCGCGCACGAGCTGGCGCACATCCTGTGCGACCACAGCGCCGGGATGGACGCCCTCATGGCGGGGCAGCTCTCACCCGACTTGGATCCGTCCACGATCCGGCGCATCATCGGGCGCACCTCGTACAACGACTTCCAGGAGCTGGAGGCCGAGACGCTCGCGACTTTGCTCACGATCCCGGCTCCCCCGCCCGGGCCGGAGCTGTCGGGCCGAGTCCTGTCGCGGCTGCACGCGGATCTGACCCAACCGGCGCGACGCTCCCGCAGGCGCTCATGATCCACGTACTTGAACTGGTTGTCGTGCTGCTGGCCTGGACCATCGTCGTGTGGCGGCGTCCCACGGTCCGCACCTCGTTCCAGACCCAGCCGCTGTGGGGGGCGTTCGTCGCCCTGGCCGTCTCGCTCACGATCCGCATGCCCCGGGTCGCCGAGGCGATCGAGAACGTCACCGGCGTGGCACAGGTGGGCACCCTGCTCAAGCACGCCACCGGGGTCGTGGCGATGCTCCTGCTCGTCAACTGGATCACCGCCCTGGTCTCTCCCACGGAGGAACCGCCGGCCTTCACCTCGCCCCGGTACATCACGGCCGGCGTGATGATCTGCGCGTTGGTCATCCTGTTCTTCCTCATCCCCGAACGGGACCACGGCGGGGACTACTTCATCACCGACCACGCCGGTGACGCGGTCGCCACCGCGTATCAGCTCGTGTTCGTCGCGAGCGCGACGTTGGCGACCGGAGTGGGCACCCTGCTGGTGGGGCGCGCATCCCGAGTGGCCCCGGCCGGCGGTCTGCGACGATCGTTGGCGACGTTGGCCCTGGGGAACCTGCTGGGCGTGGGCTACTGCGCCCTGCGGGCGACATACCTGCTGGTCACGGCGTCCGGCGGCACCTGGCCCGGGGGTGACGGCGCCTTCGAGACGGCGTCCAAGGTGGTCAAACTGGGCGCCATCACGTTGATCCTCGCCGGGACGTCGTACTCCGTATTCGCCCTCGCCCTGCGCCGATGGAAGCAGTGGGTGGCGATGCGTCGGCTGTACGCGCTGTGGGCCGTGTTGACCGACGCGGTGCCGCACGTGGTCATGCGCGGCGAGAACGAACCCCGCGAGCACAGCCCGGTGGAGTTGACGTATCGGCTGCATCGCCGGGGGATCGAGATCCGCGACGCGGCCCTGACTCTGCGCGATACCGCACCGCCGGGCCTGCACCGGGACGCGGTGCTCGCGGTGGAGCGAGCAGGGGTGCCCGAGGTCGAGCGCGCCGTAGTGGCCGAGGCGTATTGGCTCAAGGAGGTCCTGCGGCTGACCGAACAGGGCCTGTCGGGATCGGGGGATCCCTCGTACACGCCGCATCCGGCGGCGGAGTCGGAGGCGGAGACCGCCTGGCTGGTGCGCGTGGCCCGGGCGTTCGCCTCGCCCACGATGGGTCGGGTCCACGACGCGATCCCGGAGAACGCGACATGAGCACGCTGCACCGGTCCTCGACGTCCACCCGACCGAGGGAGCGATTCGCGCGGGCGGTAACCGAAGCCCTGGCGCCGCAGTACATCGTCATGGGGCTGTTGCTGTTGGTTGGGGCGATCACGAGTGGATGGTCGGGCGTCGGCTGGGCGGTGTGGGCGATCCTGTTCGCGGCCGTGCTGCCCCTGGCACTCGTCAAGGTCGGCATACGGCGCGGCCGATGGGCGGATCGGCACCTGAGCAAGCGGGCGCAACGGATGCGCGTGATGCCCGTGGTCGTTGCCTTGGTGGCTATCGGCCTGGCGTCGATGCTGGTGCTCGGGGCGCCGCACGACATGGTCCTGCTCGTCGTGGTGATGGTGGTGACGCTGTTGGCGCTCACGGCCGTCACCACCGTGTGGAAAATCAGTGTCCACACCACGGTGATGACCGGGGCCGTCACGCAGACCGCGTACGCCCTGGGCCCGTGGTGGGCGTTCGCGGCCGTGCTCGTCCCGCTTGTCGCGTGGTCGCGGGTGGTTCTGCGGGCGCACACGTTTGCGCAGACGGTGGTCGGTGCCGCCGTCGGGTTCGTTCTCGCCGCCGGTTGCTGGATCCTCGGCTGATCCCAGGTTGGCAAGTCGCTCACGCCGCCGGTGGGGCGTCCTCCCGGGCGGGAGGACGCCCCACGGTGTCGGCGGTGGCTTCGCGGATCGCCTCGACGCATGCGCCGGTCCGGGGCCGGCGGAGGGCGGAGGCGATGTCGACGAGTCGTTGCGCCTCCGCGTCGAGGTTCGCCTTCGGCGGGCGCGGTGGCGGCGCCACCACGCGCTGGGGAGTCCGGCCGTTGTGCAAGGCGTCGGCCGTCAGGATCGTCCACGCCGCGACGGTCGCCAGTTCGAGGTCCGGATCCGTGAGCCCGCGTCCTTCCAGGTCCGCCCGCAGGCGTTCGCACAGGTCCGGGTCGGCGTAGCGGCGCAGGGCCAGCATGCCGTCGCGGATCTCGACGACCCGGCGGACCAGGCGCAGATGCGTGGTGCCCAGGCCCAGCGGGTCGGTGCGTGCGTCGGGGGGCGTCGGCAGGACGGTGTCGGGGATCGCGGGGACGACGAGGGTCCACAGGGTGCGCAGCCTGCGCAGCCGCCGACGGGCGATCCAGGTCCGACTGAGAGTGACGAAGCCCGGGATGGAGACTCCCGCGACGATGAGCAGGACGGACACGGCGCCGAAGGGCCAGCTCAGTCGGGTGGTGTTGAAGGCGCCGGGGGCGGTGTGTCCGGTGGCGTAGGCGGTGAGCGCGACCAGGCGCCCGAGTCCGTAGCCGGGGGTCAGGACGAAGGCCGTCGCGAGCAGGCGTGTTCCCCACACGACGGCGGGGTCGCGGGCGAGTCGGCTCTTGTGCCAGAACACCCGGGCCGCGAGCAGTCCGGTGACGGCCAGGTAGAGCGTGAAGACCAGCTCGTGCCGGGCGGCGGCCGGATCGTGGCCCTGGCCGGCGAAGAACTCCGCGTTCGCCGAGTCCGGGACCCGCAGGTAGGTGACGAGAAGGCCGGCCAGGGTCGTCCATCGCAGGACGCTCGTGACACGCAGGAGACGATGCGCGGGCTCATCGGTGGCGCGCAGGAGCAGGGCCCATTCGAGCCAGGCCCCGGTCACCACGACCGCGAGGGAGTGTTTGAGCAGGACCGCGAGGTTCGGCATGCCGGTGCGTTCGCTGATCCAGTCGGACACCGGGTCGAGGCGGATGGTCAGACACAGGGCCAGGGCCAGCAGGCCGACGGGCATCCAGCGCTGCCACAGCGGGCCCGCGAGCTTGGGCGCATGCCACAGCGCCGCCGCCCAGATCACCACGATCGGGAGGACGTCGAGAACGGTCACCAGCGGCCCTTGCCGCCGCGGTAGTGGTGCCCGAGCATCGTCGCGAAGCGGTCCAGGAACGGATCGCCCGTCGGAGGCGGGGGCAGACGCGGGGACGTGGCACGCGCGTAGATCATCGAGGCGAGCATCTCCGCCTCGCGCTCCTGGGCGGGAGCGAAGCCGTGACGCCCGCGCAACCCGGAGGTCTCCACGTCCGGCGTGAACGCGTCCGCTCAGATCGGGATCCGTGGCCGCCGCGATCCCTATGTCGCGCCCACGCAGCTCCTCCACGGTGCGGCGGAAGACGTCCAGGTCGAAGGGCCGAGGTATCGCGATCCCCTCCAGCCGCCGCTCGCAGGCAGCGAGCAGTCGTCGCAAGTCGTCCACGTGTGGGTCCTCAAGGCTCCGACGATCGGGAGCGCGAACCCCCGCTCGCAGCGAAGCCGACGACCCGCGCGACTCCCACGCGAATGCTAGGACACGATTTCGGCTGATTAAGAATCAGATCCGACATATGTGATCAGCGGCACTCGGGTCGCGCGTCTCGGCTTCATGCGGAGGGGGCGTGGTCACCCGTGCCGACGTCCGAGCCCCGATTCGAGTGCATGACGACGGAGCCGTTCCCTGTGGGTCGGTTCGTGGTCCGTGGTCGGTCGGCAACGGCGCGTCCGGTCTCGGTCGTCCCACGCGGGATGCGGAAGCGTCCTTCGAGTCCGGGTCGGCGCTCGCCGTGTCGCGGCCTGGCAATGCACGAGAACTACTCGACGGGTCCCGGGTCCTCGGCGGGCTGGGGCAGGCCCTCCAGTAGTCGCACGCGGTCGAGCATTGCGGTGACGGCGGCCTGACTTTCCGGCGAGAGACCGTTCGCGCGCAGGGCGATCGAACGCACCCCGGCGTCGCGCACGGCCGTGAGCATCGCGAGCTGGGCGTCGGTGCGCTCGGCCACCGCGTCGTCGTAGAAGTACGTGACGGATACGCCGAAGAACTTGGCCACGGCGTTGAGGCGGCTGTGTGTGGGGTCGTCCCTGCGTCCGGTGCGCAGTTGCCACATGTACGTGGCGCCCATCACCGTCTCGCCGGCCATCTCGTTGATCAACTCCACTGCCTCGGGCGTGGAGTACGGGCCGCGGTCGCGCGGATGCACGGTCGCGAACAGGTGCTCCAGGCGCCGGGCGAGCATGCCCGGTTCGGGCACCGCTTCGTCCACCTCGCCGGTCATGGCGTCACCTCCCTGTCGTGTCCCATGGCCCCCACTGTGCACGACCTACCAATCCGGAGGCAAGTCGAGGTTGTGTAGATCACCTCTTCGCGGTGGCTGGTTTTCATGATCTACTACGGACAGCCCACGGCGAAGCGACGGGGAGTCACCCGACGTGGCTTCACATTGTCGTGACCCGGTGACCCGGTGTTGCGAACGAGGGTGGACTTGGTTCCGGACGGGTGCCATGGTGTCCGTCCGAAGCCGCCCTGCGGCCCACCCGAGGAGCGCGCGATCCCATGACCTAGCTCACCAGCACCGCCGCTACGGGGTGGTGAGAGCGCAACGGCGCCCGGGGGCGGTAACCCCCGGACGCCGGGCTCGAACCCCACGAAGAGGCTCGGATATTCCATAACCGAAGCGACCGGCCCACCTGTCCAGGGAAGCGCCGGTCACTTCACCTACGATTCGGGGATTCTCGCATGACCGACATCGTGCGTACAGACCTGCCCGCGCCCGGCGCCGCCGGGCACGTCCACGTCACGCCGCCAAACCCCTGCTCCCATCACTGCGTGTGCGACCGTGCGGTCGACCACGATCTCGCCTGGTTGATCGGCGACCTGGCCGGCGACCTGGCCTTCGTCCGCACCGCCCTCGGCCCGACCGGGACCCTGACCGCGCGCCTGCTCGACGAGCGCGGCGTCCTCCTGGACCTGCCGGTTCACCTCGGGGCCATCGTCGCCTGGCGTCTGCAGCGCGCCTTCCCCGGGATCGCCTGGGACCTGCCCCACGACTTCCACCCCGCGACCGCGCGTCTGACCGCCGCGACGGCGAGGGGATGCTGAGTGCCGAGGATCCGCTGCACCAAGCCCGAGTTCTACGACTCCGAGACGCTGGCGATGGTGACCCTGTCGGCCGAGCGCACCTTCGGCGGACTGTGGCCGTTCTCCGACGACTTCGGCCGCATCCGCGACCACCCCAAGTACATCCGCGCCAAGATCTGGTGCATGCGCGTCGACGAGCACTCCGAGGAAGACGTCGCCGACGACCTGCGCCAACTCGCCGCCGTCGGGGTCATCTGCCGATACGTGGGCTGCGACGGCAAGACCTACTTGCACACGGTCAACTGGAAGGAACACCAGCGGATCGACAAGCCGGGCGCGCCCCACTGGCCTTCGTGCCCCGTGCACCAGCCGACCCAGCCGTGCTCCAAGTGCAAGGGTCCGTGCACCGGTGACTCCGGGTCTGCCCCGACGCCTCCCGAAGCCCTCCCGAAGCCTTCCCGAAAGGCTCCGGACGCGGCGAGGACGCCGCCGGCGGTCGTCGCGACGACCGCCGGGGCCGTCCCCGCCGCCACCGCGCACCCCGCCGCTGTCGACGTGCCCGTATCCGACGCCTCGACGGCCGAGGGTGTCGAACCCGCAGGTCAAACGCCTTTCTCGGAACAGTCCGCGAACCCTCCCGGAACGTTCTCTGAAGGCTCAACGCCTGGACCTAGGACCGTAGGACCTAGGACCTCTCCCTCCGGGGGGCGCAGCGCGCCCGCACCGACCGCTGCCGAACACCTCGGCCACAACCCGCCGGTGACCACGGACGCGACCACGACGGACGCCCCGACGGCGCGCGAGCTGATCGCCGAACACGTCGGCGCCTGCCGAACGCGCCCGCCCAAGGACGTCCTGGGTCACACCGCCAAGCTGGTCGCCCGACTGCTGGACGAGGGCATCGCCCCCGACGCCGTCCGCGCCGGCCTGGAGGGGCTGCGTGCCAAGGCGCTGCACCCCAGCACCCTGCCGAGCCTGGTCAACGAGGCCCTCAACCCGCCCGCCCCCATGGCAGGCCGACCGGGCGTGACCGGCTACAGGCCCTGGACCAACCCGGCCCCCGCCGACACGGGCCTGGTCGGCGCCGGCGCGGGTTCGTGGGGGTCGCTGTGACCGAGCCCCAGCGGATCGGCCGCTTCGAACGCCGCATGGCCGAGATCCTCGCCGCGCGCGGCATCGACCCCACCATCGAGGTCCGCCTCGAACCCGACGACCCCCGAGGCGAGGCCCTGCGTCTGGCCGGCGAGCGCATCCCGCCGCTCTTCCGCGACGCCCAGCCGTGGCACCCCGACGTCCTGTCCTGGGTCGACGAGGTCCTGCGCGCCGCCGACCGGGGCATCACCGGCATGCGCAGGATCACCACCGGACCGACCCTGCTCATCGGCGGGACCACCGGAACCGGCAAGACCCACAACGCCTTCGGCGCCCTGCGCCGCCTCATCGCCTCGGGCTGCGCGACCCGCTGGACCGCGTACAACCAGCCCGACCTGCATGCCCACCTGCGCCCGCGCAAGGACGCCGACAACGAGCGCGAATTCCTGGCCGTCGCCAACAGTCCGCTGCTCATCCTCGACGACCTGGGCGCGGCCAAGCCGTCCGAATGGACGGAGGAGCTGATCTACCGGCTGATCAATCGCCGGTACGAGCACATGCTCCCGACGCTGATCACGACGAACCTGCGCTTCGACCACCTCGGCGACTACCTCGGCGATCGCATCGCGTCCCGCCTGATCGAGATGGCCACCGAAGTGCACCTCACCGGCGAGGACCTGCGCCGCGCCATCCGCGCGCAACGCGAACTCGACCGCGCGCACGCCCGCGACGCCGCCTGAACACCCGGCACCCGCCTCGCCTTTCCACGACCCGCACGAACCCCGCCGAGCCCCGGCCTGCCACACCCGGGCTCGGCGGGGGAATGGAGCATCGCCATGAGCGCCACCACCCCGCCCACGCCCGAACCGCTCTTTCGCACCCTGGGTGACCAGAGTTGGAAGGACACCGGGTCCTGCCGCCGCCACACCGACCCCGACCTGTGGTTCCCCGAAGGCGAAGGCACAGAGTTCACCGACCGGATCAACCGCGCCAAGGCCATCTGCCACTGGTGCCCGGTCCGCTCGACCTGCCTGGACGCCTCCCTCGAAGAGGGCGACCGCTGGGGCATACGCGGCGGCGTCACCGAAAAGGAACGCAAGCCGCTTCGGCGCAACAGGTACCGCCGCCTGGACCCAGCCCGCGTCGCCGCAGCCCTCACCGGGCGCCGCATCCACCTGACGATGCCCGAACAACGCGCCGTCGCCCTGCAGGCCACCATCGCCCGGATCCCCGTGGCACGCATCGCCCTGCTCCTGGACTGCGAACCCGAACGAGTGCTGCGCCTGCTCCGCGAGACCCGCAGCAAGCCCCGCCGCAAGACCCGCCCGCCGATCGTCGTCCCCCGCACCGAGGCCGCGTGAACACCGCCCCCGCGACACCCCACCGGGCAACCGGATGGGACCGCGCGGCCATCGCCCTGCTCGGCGCCGCCGGCTTCGCCCTGTCCTACGACGCCCTGCGACAGATGGCCCAGGCCGTCCACGTACGCGGACCCCTCACCCTCCTCTTCCCGCTGCTCATCGACGGGTTCATCGCCTACGGCATCCGCGCGCTCCTGGTCCTGCGCACCGCACCCCTGGCCGCCCGGATCTACGCCTGGTCACTGTTCGGCAGCGCCACCGCCGCGAGCATCTGGGCCAACGCCCTGCACGCGGTCCGCCTCAACGAGTGGAGTGACCCGGCGACCGGCGGACTACGGCTGGGGGATGCGACCGTCGGCGTCCTGTCCACGCTCGCGCCGCTGGCCCTGGCCGGCGCCGTCCACCTGTACATCCTCATCGCCCGCGCCACCGGCCCGGACACCGGACAACCGGCCACCGCGACCCTGTCCGAGACCCGCGGACAACCGCTCACGCCGACCGGCGCGACAACGCCAGATCACCAGCCCGAGGGCGAGTGGGACACCCCGCCGCCCGCTCGGACGACCGCCCCCGAAGGTGGTCACCTCGGCGGACAAGCGTCGGCCCCGGGGACATCGACATCGGCGGACGGGGACCGGTCACCGCGCACCGACCCTCGGACAGCGACCCGCAAACTTCACGCCGTCCCCTCCGACCCGGACACCGACCAAGGCCACGACCAGCAAGGACACCCGGCGGACACCCGACCGGCCACCCTGCCCGGTCACCGGCCGACTCCGTCAGGTGACCGACCGGAGACGCCGGCGGAGCAGGGTGACCGGAGGGATCCGGTGACCGAAGAAGACCTCCTGGCGCTGGCCAGGACAGCCGTCGCGGACAGCGGACAGGTGACCCGGGCGGTGGTCGCCGGCGCCATCCGAGGACAGGGGATACCGCTGTCCAACGACCGGCTGACCGTCCTCATGCGCAAGCTGCGATAGCCGCCGGCCGGACACCCCACCCGTCCCACCCGACCGCGAAACCGCCGGCGGGTGTTCCGACCGCCTCGCGAGGCCGGAACACCCGCCGGCTGGACCGAACCCGACTCCAGCCGCAACGGAGGCTCCCCGTGTCCGACAGCCCGACCACCCCCGCCGAGATCGACGCCTGGCTCCTCGCGTTGATCGCATTCGACGTGATCCACGACGCCGCCCAGGGCCCGAACGGCACCTGGATCGTGCGCCGCACCAGCGACGCCCGCCCCGAAGTCCTGCACACCCCCGACAAGGCAGCCGATTTCGTGGCGCGAATGCAGCTCGCCACCCGTCGAACCGCACTCCGGGACGCGGCGTGAACACCTCCCGCGAAGAACCCCCGATAGGCGTTTCCGCAGGTCAAAAGCTTCCCGACGTTGCCGGAGCAAGTTGTCCCCAAAGCAATGCACCCGTCGGGAGCATTGCTTTGGGCAGCCCCGCCCCAGGGGTGGCGGGGTCCCTCCGGCGCCGGGGGGCGCCGGAGGGGGAGGCTGCGACCGAGGGCGGACCGCAGACAGGGGAGAAGCAACACCTCTGCCACGACGCCGACTGCGAACACGCCCCGCAGCCCGAGCCGCGTGTGCGTGATCGCCCGCACAAAGCCCCCCAGCACAAGCGCGCCCACCAAAAGAGCACCCGCCTCGACGACGAAGAACTCGCGCTGATCTGCGCCGCCGCAGCAGCTTGCGGTATGACGCCCGCCGGCTTCCTCGCCCACGCGGCCCTGGCCGCCGCCCGTGACCTGAACGCCACCGCCGCCGTAGTGGCCGGCGAGCGCGAGCTGGTCGCCGAACTCTTCGCCGCCCGCCGCCACCTCGCCCACATCGGCACCAACCTCAACCAGGTCGCCAAGGTCCTCAACTCGGGCGGACCAGCCCCCCACACCGACGCCGTCCTGACCGCCGTGGTCAACGCGGTCGCCCGCCTGGACGCGGTGACCGACCGACTCCTCGACCACCGCGACGCCGCGTGATCCCCCGCATCCACAAACGTGGACCACGCACCATCGGCCTGCTCGCCTACCTCTACGGCCCCGGCAAAGCCGAGGAACACGTCGACCCACACATCGTCGCCTCCTTCGACGGCATGGCCCCCGACCCCGGCCGCGACCCCAGCGACTCCCTCAAACCCCTCGAACGCGTCCTCGACCGACCGCTCCTCGCACTTCCCACCGAGGAGCGACCGAACAAACACGTGTGGCACTGCTCCGTGCGGGCCGCAGCCACCGACCGCGTCCTGACCGACCAGGAATGGGGCGACATCGCCCGCCGCATCGTCGCCGCCACCGGCATCGATCCCGACGGCGACGACGCCGGATGCCGATGGGTCGCCGTGCGCCACGCCGACGACCACATCCACATCATCGCCAACCTCGTCCGCGAGGACGGCCGCCGACCGGACAGCGACTTCGAGGGCAAGCGAGCCCAAGCCGAGGCCCGCCGCATCGAAAAGGACCTGGGCCTGCGCGAACTCGCCGCAGGCGACGGCACCGCCGCCAAGCGCCCCACCAGCCCCGAACGACACAAGGCCAAACGACGCGGCCTCGAATCCACCCCGCGCGAACTGCTCCGCGAAGCCGTCCGCCGCTCCCTCGCCGGCGCCGCCGACGAGACCGAATTCTTCACCCGCCTACGCGGCGAAGGCGTCCGCGTGAACCAACGCCGCGCCCCCTCCGGCGACATCATCGGCTACACCGTCGCCCTACCCGGAGACCACAACGCCGACGGACAACCGATCTGGTACTCGGGATCCAAACTCGCCCCCGACCTCTCCCTGCCCGCCATCCGACGCCGCCTCGACCACGACCCCGAAGACCAATGGATCACCACCGGAACGCACGAACGCCCCCACGGCGGCGGACGTACGGGGCCCACACGCTCGCGCCCGGCGCAGGCCCGGCGCCGGGCCACCGACGCCCTCGACCGGGCCGCGGCCGACTTCGACGAGGACGACGACCCCGGAACGGCCGCCCGCCTGATCGGGGTCGGGGAAGTCCTCGACGCACTCTCCCAGACCGCCTCCGCCGACGTCCGCGCCGAACTACGAGCCGCAGCCCGAGAATTCGAACGCGCCAGCCGCTCCCACATCCGCGCCGGACGAGCCGACCAACGCGCCCTGCGCTCGATCGCCCGCGAAATCGTCTACGCCGGAGGAGCACTCGGCCGAGGCGAGGACGGCGCCGCCACCGCCACCGTCCTGTGCACCCTCGTCCTGATCACCGTCGCCGCCGCACGCTGGCACACAGCCCACGGCCACGCACAACAAGCCGCCGCCGCACACGCCACCGCCCAACACCTGCGCGCCGCCTACCGCAACGCCGCCGCACCACCCATGCGGGCCCTGCACAACGCGGGCCGCGCCCTGCCCGCTGTGGAACGTGACCGCCACCGGGCCACCATCGCCACCGCCCTGCCCGACGCAACCACCGGCCCCGGCGACGACGCGCGATGGGACGCACTGGCCGCCACCCTGGACCAGGCCGAACGTGCCGGACACGACCCGAAGACGCTCCTCACCGAAGCAACGGCCATGCGCGAACTCGACAGCGCCGACAACACCGCCGACGTCCTCATCTGGCGACTGCGCCACATCGCCCACCTACCCGCGCCCGCTCCCCGACGCGCCACCAAGCGCACGTCGGGCCCATCGAAGCCTGCACCGGCACCTGCGGCAGCTCTCGTGCGGCCCGAGACCCCGCAACGCGAACACCGACGTTGACCTGCAACGGAATCTCCCGGATGTGATTCGGAACACCATGGACTTCGGCCCGCTTCACGTCCATGGTGTTCCTTCCCCGACGGAGAGGCTCACCCTTGCAGCGACCCGATCACGAGCCCGAACCCGACACGGACCCCTTCGCCTGGCGGCCCCCCGACCCGGACGCGCCGCCCAACCTCCACCCCATGCCCGACCCCTGCACCTACGACCACGACGAACTCGCACGGTGCACCGAACACCCCGACGAACTGCGCGCACGAGGAATCCCGATCCGCTGCGCCTCCTGCTCCGCGCGCCGCGACTGGCTGGTCATCCTCCACCGCGGCACCGTGTGGATCCGCTGCCGCTGCGCCCACCAATGGCACGAACCCGAGCTGACCGTAGACGAGTTCGACGAACTGGGCGCAGGCCCCCCGGACCGGTACTGGCCCTCCTTCGACGAGGCCGTCGCGTCCATGGGCTTTGACGGCACCTTGCGCGGAACGTACTTCTAGCCGTTGACCGGTGGCGCGTCAGCGCATCACGGGTCGGTTCCACCTCGTTGGTGGACGTGTCTGCCCCGAGCGCAGCGATCACCGTTCCCCCGATGGCCGCGGTGTCGCCGTTCCATAGGTTCCGACGGAGTGTGCCCCGGTCTCCACGACAACATCGCCCACGCCGACGAGCGCAACGATCGACACGAACGATCGACGTTGGATGGAACGGATGAGGGTCGCCACCCGAACCGGTGGCGACCCTCATCCGTTGTTTCCCGCCCGGCTTCCCGACATTGGACACGGCGGCGGCTGCCACGTAGCCCAAAAGGGGGGCGTCGCCCACAGGCTGTCCGGGCAGACCTTCCGTATGAGCAGCCCGCATGCCGGCGATCGCCCTGTCCTTCTTCCCTCCAGCTTCGCCTGGAACACCGACGCCCGATTGGTCGGCGAGGTCCTGGAGACCGTGGGGTCGGCTGCCTCGTGCACCCTCGACGACACCCGCTATCTGCAGCCGGCCCTGACCTGGAAGATCGCCGCCGAGTTGGTCGGCGACTGCGCCACCACGGACTACCACGCCGAGCACGTGCGGGCCCTTGCCCTGCCCGTCTACGCCCTGAACGCGGTGTGGGCCTGCCACGCGGCACTGGTTCAAGCCACCGCCGACGGCGACGACGGCGGCGCGTGCTTGGTCAGCCTGCTGTCGGACTACCCCGACCCCATCCACAGCATTGATCTGCGCAGTCTGATCGACGCTCTGGAGAGAGTCCTCGCGGTGCTCAGTCTCGATCTGCCCGCCGTCCGCAAGCTGGTAATCCACCTCGTGCTGAACGCGGAAGTCGGCCCGGAAGCGCGTGCGGCGTGCGACGACGTCCTGGCGGCATGGCGCCGGGCCGGCGTCGCGTGCTGACAAGCGCGTCGGGCCTGGGTCCCCGCAGACCAGGCACCTGCTGTCGAGGATCGTGTCGTGCTGGCGCACGGCCGGGGCAAGCCGCGCGTGTACCTCGCGGATGACCGTGCCGGCGTATGACTTGCGCTCGATCTCGACGAGGAACCCGTCGAGATCAGGGAGAACCTCGGGCCTGCGGCGAGCCACCCCGAGCGGAAGCAGGCCGCTGAGCACGACCACCATCTCGTCTTTGCCGGATCCGGCCGTGTGCCAGGCGACGCCGGCGTCGTGTCCCGGCAATGCGGTGGGCGCCAAAGGTCGGGACTCGTCAACACGTCGACGCGGTATGGCGGGATCAGCGGAGTCGTCCGAGGGGACCTCGACCGCAGGGATCCCGGAGAGTGTCATGACGCCGAGCCACTCGGGTTCTTGGTACTGCTGTGAGATGAGCAGCCCCATGTGGCCGAGGAAGCCCGACAGCGTGTGGAGGACGATGGCCTCATGTCCATGGAGCGTCGGCTGCCGCCGTCGTTCGGATCGCGATCAAGGGGTTCTTCGCCCTGGTGACATCCCGGGCGACCCGAACGGCGAGAGCCGCACACGCCGTTCGCGTGTGCGGCTCGGGCCTTGCGCGCAGTCAGGCTGGGGACACCGGTGAAGCGATGGCGCGGTGCGGTGTCGTGCTGCGATCCGTGGCGTGCAGCCGATCGGCCAGCTGATCAACACCTCCCACACAACGGGGGAAGCTCAAGCAGACTCGTGGTCCATTGGTGGGCGTAGGCAATGAACAGGAGATCGTTCTCGGCCCTGTCCAACGCGTCGGAATCATCGTGCAGGCAGGCGACGGTGGTCGCGACGATGCGCCCGTGCCGGTCGAGGAGGCGAAGGATGGCGTGGCGGTCGCGGGTTTCGGTGCGGACCGACCACGGTCCCGCGCTGCCGCCGAGGGCGCGGGTGCGGATCAGGTCGTATTCGTCGGGTGTGAGCAGCGCCGGTCCTTTCGGGGGATGACGGGGTATCGCCGGGAGTTCGGATGCCGGACCCGCCGTGATGTGAGGGGTGTCAGAACTCGTCGGGCCGGTCGCGTGCGGTCAGGAGGGCGGCGACGAAGCCGGCGACGACCTCGGCGGGCACTGCGGCGCCGAAGACCTGTTCCCAGCCGGGCCTGTCGGCGGTGCCCTCGACGGTGATGTGCCACAGGTCGCCGAGGCGGGTGTGAGGAGATTCCGGGAGGTAGCCGACGTAGGCACGGCCGTCGGGGGAACCGGCGTGTACGTCGGCGCGGTGGTCGAGGACGATCGACCAGCCGTCCGCGACCAGGAGGTCGAGCACGGGGTAGGGGGTGCCCGCTCCCTTGATCCATCGGTCGCCCTCCATGTGGACGAGATCCGGGTGCGGGGCGGTCGTCGGGACATGGCGGGTGGGGGCGGGAAGGAGGGTCAGGTGCACGGGTGAGCCCTTCGACGTCGGGTGTGGTCGGCTGCCGGTCGGTCAGACGGACTCGGTGCGCCGCCGCGTGGTGAGCAGGGCGGTGACGAACGCGTGGACCAGCTCGCTCGGAGTGGAGTCGTCGAAGGTCTGGGTCCAGTCGTCGCCTCGGTGGTCGTCGACGGCGACCTCCCACAGTGGTCCGCGCGCACCGCCGGGGTGTTCGGGGGTGAACCGCACGAACGCGCAGGCGTCAGGCGAGGACGTGTAGACGTTGGCCGAGCGGTCCTCGGCGACGCCCCAACCGGCGTCACGCAAGGTGGCCAGGACGTGGTGGGGCGCGCCGGGGTCGGTGAGCCACGCCCGACCGTCGTCGGTCGAGGCCGCGAGAGGCGGGGTGCGGGGGTGCGGGCCGGTCGAGGCGGCATCGGCAAGGGCGTCACGGGTGTGGTGGGACGGGTTGTCGAGCATACGGAACCCCTTCGCTGACCTGCGGTTTCGTCGGCGGTTTTGCCGACGTCCGTACGTTGGCATCGGTCGGCGGGGTGTATCCAGTCATGTGTGTCTGCCGTGGGCGAACTGGCCGATTGACAGGGCTCACCCGGTATCGGGACTGCCCCACCCGGAGCGAATTCCCGGGCAGGGCAGCGTGGTGATGGGCACTCAGATGTGACGCGATGTCACCGTCGGTGTCGCGGCGTGGAGTTGCCGACGGTGGGGCTCGTGTGGGGTGTCGCTGGGCCGTGTGAGGGCGGGGAGGTCTGGGTCGGTGCGGTGGTGCGGCTGATCGCGGCGGCGGCCCGTGTGGGCGGTCCCGCGTCGCGGGCGAGGCGGGCGTGGACTTGTTCGCCGAGGGGGGTCAGGCGTAGTTCCCGGCCCTCGTTCGCGGTGGTGTCGGCGGCGACGAGCCCGTGGTCGCGCAGGATCATGTAGGTGGGGGCCGACACGCGTGGACGGCCGGGGTTGTTCTTGATGCTGGTCCGGTGGTCGCGCAGGACGATGCCGCCGTCGGCGATGGCGTCCAGGGCACGAACCTGGGCGGAAGTGAGGTTGCCGGCACGGATAGGGGCGGTCGTGCGTTCGGCGGGGGCCGCTCGGGCGCTCTCGCGGGCTCCCGGCCGCCAGGGGGTCCGGAATCGGAAAGGCACGGGGCTGTGCGGCAGGTAGCGTTCGGCGACCTCGCGGGCGTAGGCGACCAGGTGGGCCGCCGAATGGTTGCTGGGAACGGGCTCGACGTAGCTGTATCCAGCCGGAACGAAGCCCTCGCCCAAGGCGACGCCCGGGGTGATCGCCACCGCGGGGCCCGTCTCGCGCCGCAGGATGGCGACGTCGATCAGCGGCGTTCCGGCGCCGTCGGTGAGTGAGGGATCCCTGCGTGCGGCGTGGGCGCGGATCTGGTCGATGTCGGTGGGGATGACGGCGAGGCGGTCCAGCGCGAGATGTCCGCCGAATCGGCCGTCCGTCGTGTAGGTCGACGCCAGGACGCCGTTGAAGCCGTGGTTGGAGAAGTCCCGGATGCGCACGCGGTCGCCCGGCTGTGCGTGCCGACGGTCGAAGACCGTTCGTTCGCTACCTGCGAGGACCACGGCGTCCATGTTCCCGAAGTAGTGGTTGAGGCACGCGTGCAGGGAACCCTCGCGACGTCCGTCTCGCCGCACGTATTCCAGGTCCCGGTAGTCGGTGTTGTACGGCCTGAGGATGAACACGGTGCTCCACGGTTCGTCATGGGGTGGGGTCGCGGGGTTCGGTCAGCGGCGGCCCCGCGATGCGCCGGCGTGCGAAGCCGGGGCGCTGGTCGTGGTTTCGGTCTCGGGTGGGGTGGGTCGGCTTCGGGACGTGGGGCTTCGGCGGGTCGCCGCGGCGCGGGTGGGCGCGGCCTCCGCGTCGGCGGCGTGGGCCCGGGTGGGTTGGGTCGTTGTGGGGGCGGGTGCGGGGCCGAGGTCGGTGTAGGCGTCCAGGAGTGCCTGGAGGTGGGTGTCGGCGTCCTTGATGCGGGTGGCGAGGAGGTCGATCTTCTGCCCGGCCATCTGCACGACGCCGGAGGGGTTGAACAGGCGGTGGGAGCGGTCTGCGGCGTGGGTGAGGTCGGTGGCCAGCCACTGGGCGTGGGAGCGGAACTCGTCGTCGAGTTCGTCGAGATGGGTCGCGGCTCGTTGGACGAGCTTGACGATCACCAGGTGTGGGCCGTCCGGCGGAAGGGTGTTCATCATCTTCCGTGGTGGCGCGCCCAGCGTGGTGGTCGCTCGGTGGGTGCCGGGCCGGGGTGTCGCGTGGATGCCGCCGCGGTCGGCGGAAGGGGTGGGTGCCACGGGCGGGGTCTCCAGGGTGGTCAGGGCGCGCGGTGGGCGGTCCGGCGTGCCGCGGTCGCGGTCGGCGTGGTGGTCGCGACGGTGGTGGGGGCGGTCCCGGACACGGGGGCGGGAACGGAGGTGGTGAGTGCGGCGCTGCGGGCGAGGGCCCCGGTGGGCGCGGGGGTGAGCCGCAGGTGGTGCAGGGCTCGGTCGATCAGGGCTTGGCGTACGGGGGCGGGTTGGGCGTCGATGGCGGCGATCATGGCGTGGTCGGGTGGGTCGAGCAGGCCGGAGGGGGTGTGACCGGCTGCGGCGGTGACGCGGCGCACGGCCTCGTTTTCCAGGAGAGGCACCAGGTCGGGCTTCATCTTGAAGGCACCTCGGAGGGCTTGGGTCCATCCCTTGAGAGCCTCGGAGAAGGATTCGTCGAAGGACATCTCCTCCGCGACGCATTCGAGGATCGCGTGGACGGCGTGTCCGGTGTCGGGCAGGAGATCGGTGAGCCACACGGTCTCGCCGGCCGGGTTGGTGGGGGCGGTCGTGTCGGTCATCGGCTGCCTCTCGGTGGGTGTCAGCGGCGTGGGCGGGGCGCGATGGGTTCCTCGGTCGGGTGCCGGGGAGTCGTACTGTCGCTCGTGGTGGGCATGGTCGTGGGGATGGTGGTTCGGTTCCGGGCGACGGCGGCGCGGGAGGGCTCCTGCGGGATCGGGCCTTGCGACGCGTGGAGGTTGGTCAGGGGGACGACGCGCCAGAGGTCCTCGGTCGTCTCGTGCCGCCGCACGGCCAGGGCGAGCAGGTCGGCGGCGGTGGCGACGGTGGCCTGGGCTGTTTCGGGGTTGAAATACCAGTCGCCGGCTGCCAGGGTCTCGACCAGGACCTCGCGGAACTCCGCCATTCCCTCTTCGGCGTCTTGGATTGCGCGGTACCGGTCGAGGATGTGGTCGACGCGCGCGTCGGTGGACGGGGCCGTTTCGCGTTCGGCGCACAGGTCGGCGACGGAGCGTCCGAGGTGCCTTGCGATGAGGTGGTCGAGGCCGGGGAGGACGGTGTCCGGGTTCGCCATGGGCTTCTCCTGGGCTGAGCGGTGGGTCAGCGTCGCGGGGCGGGTGGTGTGGTGACCGGTGGTGGTGGGTCTCCCGGCGGTCGGCGGGCAGGGAGCCGCGGTGGTGCGGGCCTGAGCTGCGGTGGCCACGTCCGGGGCGGGGAGCCATTCGGTGGGCATGACGCGCAGCAGTGTCCAGTTCTGCGAGGGGAGCTGGTCCGCGGTGCGGGCCACGGGTCGGGGGTCGGCGAGTTCGGTGGTGACGGCCGCGATCAGGTGGGTGGGGACGGCTCCGGCGAAGGCGGCGCGCCAGGTCGGATCCCAGAAGGGGTCTCCGCCCCGTACCTCCCAGTGGTATCGGTGGTCGCGGACGATCCGGGTGTCGTCGGGCAGGTGCCCCTGGTGGACGAGTTGGGCCGTGTCCCGGGGTGCGGTGATCACGCGTGGGCCGTCCCCGAGGACGCCGGGGCGATCACCCACGGTGGGTTCCCATCCGGCGGCGAGCAGCGGCCCGTAGGCGATCCCGGGAAGCGTGGCTCCGTTCAGGAAGCGGTCGTGGCCGTCGTCGACGTCTTGGGCGAGGGTGTCCAGGAACGCGTGGACCGTCTCGTCCGGGATCCCCTCGTCGAACAGTGCCTCCCAGCGGGCCGGTCCCAGCGGTCGGTCGGCGGCGCTGATCTGCCAGGAGAACGTGAGGCCACGCTCGGGGCGGTGGGCGATTTGGACGCGTCGGCACGGGCTGGCGAGATAGTCGCCGCCGGCGGTGTCGCTCTCGCGTGCCCAGCCGTGGTCTTGGTCCAGGCGCTCGATGACGCTGTCGTGCTGTACGGATCCGGCGAGATATCGGGGGGCGACGAGCAGCTCTCGCCTTGGGCGTTCTTCGAGCCAGTCGCCCAGATCGTGGTAGTGCACAGGACTCCTGTGGGCATGGCGTACCGGCGCCGAGACGAAGGTGGCCGGGGTGGCGCGGTCCGGTCAGCGCCCACGGCGAGACAATGCGCCCGGTACGAGGGCGGGGTTTCCCGCGACCGATTGCGGGCCGGTCGGTGCCGCCTCGGGGGATCGGTCGGGTCCTGCGATACGCGCTCGCGTCGAAGGCAACGGGTTTGTGTTGGCGCGTAGTTGGGTGATCGCGGTCGCGGCGAGGGCTTTCTGGAGGACCGTGGGGAGGGCTTCGATCTCCTGGATTGCCTCGTAGTCCGTGTCCCGCGAGATCAGCGGCGGCGGGAATGCGCCGCCGGCGGCCGTCATACGGCGTACGACCTCGCTTTCGATCACCCGGGAGAAGCCGAGTGACAGCTCGTGTTCCTCACAGACGACTACACCGAGGTCGCGCAGCGTCGCGGTGAAGCTCGTTTCGATGGCGAGGTGTTCCTCGACGAATTCCAGGGCGCTGGTCACCGCCGTCGCCAGTCGGTCGGGGATCGCGTCGAGGTCGGTCAGCCACACTGTTCGGGCCTGGGGTCGTATTCGAGTCACGTCAACTCCGTTGCTTTCGGGCGTGGTTGGTCATCGGGGGGGCGCGGTCGAGGTGGTGGGTGGGTTGTTCGTGTGGTGCCGGGCGGCGAGGGCGAGTTGGTCCGGGGTGAGGCCGGTGGGGACGCGTGGTGCGCGGGCCGGTGGCACGGCTGCGGTGTTCATCGCGGCGGTGGGCACCCAGTGGGAGGGGCGGACCCTGATCAGGTGCAGGGAGGAGGTGGGCAGCCAACGGGCCTCGCGCAGGACGGGTTGGGGATCGGTGAGGGCGTCCATCGCGGCGGCGACGACGTGCCGTGGCATCGACGCGGACAGGCGTCCGGCCCAGACGAGGTCGTTGATCTCGCCCGCGCGCAGGTGCCAGGTCCAGTCGTCGGAGCGTGGTCCCGCCGAGGGGTGCGAGCGGGTGACGGCCAGGAGCCCGTTCGGGGCGATCGTGCCCACCGCCGTGTGGCCGTGCAGGTGGATGGGCCAACCCGCGCGGTCCACCACCGCGGTGAAGCCGATGCCGGTGGGTGTCCGCGTGGGCCCGTCGCCGGCGAGGTCGCGGGCGATGGCGGTGGCCGTCGCCCGGACAACCTCCACCGGCGTCTCGTGCTCGAACTCGGCCCGCCATTCCTCACCGGCGCCGAAGCCCGGGTCGACGTGGATCTCCCAGTCCCACTGCTCGTCCGGATCGTCTTCACGCTTTGCGAGCGTGACTCTGGCTCGTTCGCATGGACTGTGGGCGCTCTCGGTGTGTCCGGGGCCTTTGACCCATGTCCACCCGAATTCCTCTTCGAGGGCGCGGAACGCCAGGTCGCTGTCGCCGATCCCGGCCAGGTACGGCGGCGCGATCCACGCCTCGCACTCGACGTCCTCCTCCAAGATCTCGGAGGTCTCCGTGTACGTGTGCAAGGGAACTCCCTTCTCCGTGCGGCTCGATCCGCCTGATGTGGCACGGCCGCCACCCCGACGCGGGGAGGCAGGCGTGCAGCGGGTGCTATCGCTTCGCCGTCGTGCGATGCGGAGCCGCGGCGACCGCTCCGGTCGGGTGTGCGGCCACGGGCGGCGCGGCCCGGGCATTTGTGGTGGTGCGGCTCGCCGCCGCGTTCGCGCGGGCAGGCGCGTGCCCGGCGGGCGTCGCGGTCAGGTGCCGCAGGTACTCCTTCGGGAGTTCGCGTCGGGTGCGGGGCACGGGCGTCGGATCGGCGAGGGCCGTGGTGAAGGCGGCGATCAGGTGCGCGGGGGTGTCGCTGGTGAACGTGGCGTGATCGCGATATCGACCGCCCCCGATCTCCAGATCCCACGCGTGTGGACCGCTCGACATCTCTCCCGCGTAGGAGCTGGGGGAGCGATTGCACACCAGGTGGGCCAAACCCTCGGGAGAGACGAACTCGGCCAGGGCGTCGTCGATGCGTTCGCGCCAGCCCGCCTCGGAGAGCGGGTACCAGCCCGGCGTGGCACCCAAGGGGGCGACCAGGAACTCCTCGCCGTCTGCCGCGACACTCGCGGCCAGGGCGGTGGTGAAGGCGGCGACGGCCTCGACGGGGACCCGCGCGTCGGCGACCATCTTCCACCTGGGCAAGTGCATCGGCAGGGTCGCGGCGGTGACGTGCCACAGTCCGATGTCCTCGCCCTCGGGCGTGAAGGCCACCCGTACCCTCATGCACGGCGAGTCGACGTACACGTTCCCGAGATCGTCGTACCGGTGGGACCAGCCCGCGTCCAGCAAGGGCTTGATCGCTTCGTCGCCGTCGGCGCGCGACCCGGCCAGGTGACGCGGCGAGACGAACAGCTCTTCGAGGTCGTCGTGGGCGGTGAGGGCGTCCAGTTCCTCGGGCGTCACCGGCGCTGCCCGGCGCGCGGGGGTCCGGCGACGGTGGGGGTGGCCGGGCCGGGGCCGAGGGTGTCGCCGGGGTGGGAGAAGGTCACCGCGAACACGGCGACGTGAACGGTGCTTCGGCCGGTCGCCGCCGATCGGGTCGCGTCGTGCGCAGGTGCGTTCGGCGGCGTGGTCGGACGGGCCGACGTCCGGACGGCGGTGAGTGCCACGGCGGTCGGGGAGGGGCTGTTGGCGGGAGCGATGTGCCGGTGGGCCCAGACGGTCAGGTCGCCGATGACCGGGTCCAGGGCTCGCCCACGTTCGGTGAGCGCGTACTGGCCGCGATGTCCGTCGGTGCGGGCGACGAGGCCGTCGTCCTGGAGCTGGTGCAGGCGAAGGCCCAGCATGGCGTCCTGAAGGCCGGGGGCGGCCTGCTTGAGGTCGCCGAACCTGACCAGGTCCCGGTCGCGCAGGACTTGGAGGATCGGGAGGGTGTGGCGGTTGCGCAACGCGGCGAGCGTCTGCTCGGCCGCCTCCGCCTGCGGGAGCGGGCCGGTGTGCGCGAGGTGTTCGCGCGACCAGGCGGCGAGCGAGGTGTGCACCGGCTCCAGCGACCGCCCCGCCGTCGTCAAGCGGTAGCCGGAGTGCCGGCCCTGGTGGGTGGCGGCTTCGACGAGGCCGTCCTGGGCGAGGCGGGCGATCCGCTGGGACACCAGGCTGACGGAGAGCCACGGAAGCGCGCGGGCCACCTCACCCGTACGCAGATGTTCGCCCGGGGTTTGGGCCATGGTCTGCAGGACCCAGGTCGACCAGCGCGGGTTGAGCATCGCCACGGCACGTTCGGTGTGTTCGTCGGCGAGCGGGGAGGTGATCGTGGGCATGACGGTCCTCTTGACAGGTGCGGTGGGGAGGGGGCGGGTTCGGTTTCAGCGGGCCCGGCGTCGGCCGAGGTCGGGGGCCTGGGCGCCGGCGGCCGTGGTCGACGGTGGGACGGGGGGCTGGGCCGTCCGGTGGGTCGCGGGTTCGGCAGGGGTGGGCACGATCGACAGCGCGCGGTGCTCGGGGTCGATTTCGTGAGTCCTGCGTTGCCCGTGCTCCGGGGGTGGTGGTGGGGTGCAGGCGTTGTAGGCGCCGATGAGCAGGCACAGGTGGTGGCGGGCCTGTTCGCGTTCTCCCGCCAGGAATTCGATCCGTGCGGTGGCCACTCCCGACGTGTTTTGTGGTGGTGTTTCCGCGTCGGTGCCCATAGCCGCCAGGGCGTTCGCGGCGGCGTGCGCGACCTGTCGGAAGATCAGGTCGCGGGTGTTGAGGTTGAGGGCGCAGTGGAAGATCAGCGAAGCCATCTGTTCCTGCGCGGGGTTCTCGTGGTGCCGGTGGCGCAGTGTGGCCAGAGCGTCCGGGCCCAGGAGTTCGTCCAGGACGCGGGTTCCCAGGAGGGGGCCGGGCGGGGGGAGTTCCTTGTCCATGGGGTCCTCGTACGGGTGGTTCAGCGGCGCGGTGCCGGGCGTGGTGAGGGCGCGGCAGCGGGAACGCGCGCGGTCGGCGTGGTCGGTGCGGGGCCGGCGTGCGAGGAGCGGGCGCGGGCGGCCTGCGGGGTGCGGTCGTTGCCGGCGTGGTTGGTCCGCAGGCGTGCCGCCGCGGCTTCGTAGACGCTCAGGTCGGCGCGTGGGCCGGCCGCGACGATGACGATGTCCTGGTGGTCGCGGGGCCCCGGAGGCTGTGGCATTTCGATGTACACCACGCGCCAGTCGGCGGCTGGGCCGACGTAGAGCTTGCGGCAGCCGTCGAGTTCGCGGGCTTGGTGGTTGTCGAGTCGGGGGCCGCGGATGTGGGTGCGCATGACGTCGTGCACCAGGGCCAGGGCGTCGGCGCGGATGTCGCGGGGCATGCGGTCCAGGTCCTCGATGGCTTCGGGCAGGGCGTTGAATCCCCACCGCACGACGCTCATCGACCGGGCCCGGTGGTCGGAGCCGTCCCCGCCGACCGTGCGGGATGGGCAAGGGTCGGTCCGGTCGGTCCCGGGCCCGACGGCGCTGCGGTGCGGCTGCGGGCCGCCGCCGTTTGTGAGCGGCCCACCGGGTCGACGGGGGTCGCCTGCGACAGGGGGTCTTCGCGTGTGGTGAGCCATCGCACGGCCGTGTCCCGGTCGGGGAAGCGCCCTTCGCGCACCGAGTAGCGCCAGGGGTCGCGCAGCACCTGTTCGATCTGCACCACGAACGGCAGCTCGGCATCGACGGGTTGGTCGTCGTGCATGACGACCCAGGTCTCGGCGCTCTGGTCGGTGTCGTAGTCGCTGGAGTGCTCCAGGACGCGGAGCCGGTTGCCGGCTTCACGCGTGCGGCCCTCGATCTCGTGTGTCTGCGGGTCGGCGGGTGCGAGTTGGTCGGGATCGCGCACCAGCCGGTCGGGATCGGCGCCGCGCTCCAGAAGCCAACCCTCGGCGAGGGCGAGCGTGGCGGCCTGTGCGTGCTCGACGCGGGCGGTGGCCGTCAGTGGATCCCGTGCGATATGCACCACGCGAAGCCACGGGTAGCCGCCGGGGGCCCACGGCGCGGCCAGGTCGCCGAGCGCCAGGAACTGTTCACTGGCGTCGATCTGCGCGGAGACCGGAAGCAGGTCGGGCGCGTGCAGGCACAACTCCTCGATCGCCTCGGCCGCCTCGTCGTCGGCCGGTGTCCAGTCCTCCAGGTCGAAGTCGTACACGAAACTCCCTTCGGACGGGTTCAGGCCGCAGACGGCAGGTCGACGAGGCCGGGCGTGGGGACGAGGGCGGCCACCGGCGCGCCGGCGGGGCCGGTCAGGAGGCGGTGGTTGGGGCGGGCGGCGTTGGTGGTGCACGCGCCGAACGGGCCGCCCGGGTCGCGGAGTTGGGCGAGGGTGGGGTCGAGGTGGTCGCGGTGCCACGTCGCGGGCCCGGTGAGGCCGGCCTCGGCGTCGGTGAGCTGCTGGAACGCCAGCCACAGGCCGTGCAGGCGCACCACCGCCTCCGGGTGTTCCTGCCACCTCGCGCACCACGGCCGGTTGGTGCTGATCTCCCGTCCGTACACGGGGAGCAGGAGGTCCTCGACCCACATGCGCAGCGCGGCCAGCTCGGCGGTGTACTGCGGAGGGTCGAACGCCAGGATGCAGATCGACGTGGTCTTCGGCTTCGTCTCGCTCCCCGCGCCGTCCGCACTCGACGGTTCGGGTGCGGCGTCGTCGGAGTCCTCGTTCGCGACGGAGAGATGGTCCAAGACCTGGCGCTGTGCGAGGAGTTCCCGGGTCAGGCGGTCGATGATCGCCCACAGTTCCTCTGTCGCGACCTCCTCGGTCGCGACCGAGCCCGCGCCCGGATCGGGCGCGACGTCGGTGCCGGTGTCGGTGTCGGTGTCGGTGTCGGTGTCGGCAGTGAGTAGTCCCGGTGACAGAGGCTCGAAGTCGGGTTCGGTCATGAGGAAATGGCCCTTTCTCGGCGGGGCGGGGGCAGGCGGCCGGGTCGATCCTGAGGCCGGGGCTCGACCCGGCCGCTCGGGGGTCAGGCCGCGAGTTCGTACTGGGCGGCCTCGGCCAGTCGTGCCTCGGCGATGTCGGCGTACTGCGGCGAGTACTCGACGCCGATGAACCGGCGGCCCTCCATCAGGGCCGCGACCCCGGTCGTGCCCGAACCCGCGAACGGATCCAGGACCACGCCGCCGGGCGGGCACAACGTGACCAACTCGCGCATCACCGACAGCGGCTTCTGCGTGATGTGCTTGCGGTCCTTGCGCGGCTGGGACGCGGTGTACAACCCCGGCAAATAGACCGGGTTCCTGGAGGCATCGACGGCCCCCTTACTGCCCCACACGATGAACTCGCAGGACTGCTTGATCCGGCCCTTCTGCGGCCGGCTCGCGGGCTTGTGCCAGGCGGCGACGCCGCGCCACGTCCACCCGGCCATCTGCATCGCGTCCGTGAGCGACGGCAACTGCCGCCAGTCGATGAACACGATCGCGGTGCCCGTGGGAACCGTGACCCGATACGACTCCCGCAGGATCTCCGTCATCCACCTGGTGAAACTGCGCTGGTCCTTGTTCTCGTCGCCGAAATCCGGGAGCCCACCCTTTTCGGACGTGTACTTGGACCGCGCGCTGCGCGTGGTCCGATCCATGCTCGTGCGCCCGCCGGAGTTGTACGGAGGGTCGGTGACGAGCGCGTCGACGCTTTCGTCGGGGAGCCCCGAGAGAACGCTCAAAGCGTCACCTCGATGCAGGGCGTAGGGCATAGGCGCGAGCCTTTCTCGAAATACGGAGGAGGCCATCCCGGGGTCGTGAAGATCAATCCGCACCGGCGATGGGAAACGGAGACTAGACCCGATGTGTGACGCCACAAAATCGTTCTCCCGATTCCGCCGGTGCGGCACACGGATGCCGCAGAATCGTCGAACGACCCCCGGGAGCTGCGTCGACTGGAACAAACATGCAGGCAGAGACCCTGTGGAATGTCGGGGAATGCCGCGCCATGCCGTGCCGTCCGTATTCATTGATTCACACGGGACTCGTGAATCCTCACGATTTTGCGGCGTCACGACTCGGGTCTAGTCTCCGGTCGTGTTCCAAGGAAGACCCCGACACCCGGGGCGTTCTCCGACCGTGAGGCGCGAAGCCGATCGATCTGCGGAACAGCGTGGCGTAAATGGTGGGATTCACATCGACGCCCGCGTGTTGCCCCGTGTCCAGGCGGGGTGAATCGGATTCCCGGTGCGGTAACACCGGGTCTCCGGACGAAGTCGGGTGCGCGCCGCAACCGGAAACCGAAAGCGGTGCGCGCCCGCCAATGAATCGAGGCGTGATGAAATCGAAACGGATACCGCCCCCGGATATCTCGCGGGCGCAGCGACACTCCTGGCCCTGTCGGATGCGCGAGGGTCGTCCGTGAAGAAGGCGGGGCTCATCGTCGGGGCGATCGCCCTGTCGCC
Source organism: Streptomyces sp. SID3343 (assembly GCF_009865215.1). Lineage (GTDB taxonomy): Bacteria > Actinomycetota > Actinomycetes > Streptomycetales > Streptomycetaceae > Embleya. The sequence continues at coordinate 28,979 of NZ_WWJX01001118.1, forward strand.
GTTGGTGATGATCGCGCCGATCGTGATCGCGCTGTCGGGCACCGCCTCGGCCAAGTGTGCGAACACCTCGGCGGAGGGCGCGGTCGACTCGGCGGCGATCGCCGAGGAGGTCAAACGCATCCTGGCCGGCCTCAGCGGCAACGTGCACATCCCGCAACTGGCCAACCCGCGCGAGCAGATCCCCAACGCCCAGACGATCGTCGCCACCGGTCAGGCCCTCAAAGTCTCGGCCCGCGGGCAGAGCATCGCCTTGGCCGTGGCGATGCAGGAATCGACGCTGATCAACTTGTCCTATGGGGACAGGGATTCGGTCGGCCTGTTCCAGCAACGCCCCTCTCAGGGCTGGGGCTCGGTCGAGCAGATCATGGATCCGGTCTACTCCAGCACGAAGTTCTACGCGGCCCTCAAGAAGGTCAAGGGCTGGGAGCAACTGACGCTGGGTCAGGCCGCACAGACCGTCCAGCAATCCGGATTCCCCGACGCGTACGACAAATGGGAACCCCTGGCCACGGCCCTCCAGAAGGCCATCGAAGGAGTCCTGCCCCAGATCGGAACGACGCCCGCCCACCCCGCCGCGCTGCCCGTCGCCGTCAACCCCATCGACCGGCCGACCCCGGGCGTCCCGGCACCGCCGATCAGTCCCGCCCCCGCGACCACACCGTCGTCGACCACGCCCTCGACGCCAGCCGCACCACCCCCGCCGCCGGCTCGGGCCGGCCTGGCGGGATGCACCTCCACCGCCGGCTCCGGGGCCGGTGGTGACGGTTCGGGGTTCGGAACCATCCCCGCGGGGGCGCTGCCCGAGGGCTACGCGATCCCCACGGACGCGCCGCCCGCCGTGCAGACGGCGATCCGCTGGGCGCTGGGCCAGCTCGGCACGCCCTACCAGTGGGGCGGCACCTGCACGGACCCGCGCGGCCCGGACCCGATGGGTCGCTGCGACTGCAGCTCGCTCATGCAGCGGGCCTACGCGGCGGCCGGCGTCCAGCTCACCCGCACCACGTACACCCAGGTCAACGAGGGCACGGCCGTCACCGTCGCCGACCTGCGCCCCGGAGACCTCGTGTTCACCCGCGGCACCGCCGCCGTCCCCGAACACGTGGGGATGGTCATCGGCGGCGGTCTGATCGTCAACGCGCCCAAGACGGGCGACGTGACCAGGATCGCGACCATCGCCGCGTGGAAGCCGCAGATCCTCGCGGCCCGCCGCATCGTCGTCGGCTGACCCGGCCACAGCATCCTCGCGCCGCCCCAGGGGCCACGTGATCTCTCGCCGCAGGCGCTCTGCCGCGGCACTCCTCCCTCTCATCGCGCATCGCGCCAGGAGTTCTCATGAAGCTGCTCGAAAAGACCCAGAACCTCGCCTTCGACCCGGGCGTCACGCCGAAGGAAGGCGGGTTGCCGGGCCTGTCCGTCCTGAAGGACGTCGTGAGTTCCGTCAACCTCTTCGGGATCATCGCGATCGTCGGCGCCCTGTGCGTGTCCGGCGCCGTGTGGGCCTGGGGCAACCATTCCGGCTCCCACCAGGCCGAGGCCAACGGCAAGAAGGGCGTGCTCATCTGCAGCGGCGCCGCGCTGCTGCTGGGCGGCGCCAACGGCATCGTCACGTTCTTCTCGGCCATGGGCACCAAAATCCAGTGAAGGGCCGCACGAAGAACCCCGTCACGTACGGCGCGAACCTGGACATGCGCACCCGCATCCTGCTGGGCAGCACGGTGCTGCTCGTCCTGATGGCAGCCACCGCGCTGCTGGCCTGGGCCACCACCGACGACGCCCCCTCGCATCGCGGACCCGACGCGGCGAGCCGCCCTACGGTGGCGCCCAAGGGCGCCACCAAGGAAGCTCCGACGGCCCCCGACACGGGGCTCTCCCGAACCTCGGATCCGGTGGTGTTCGCGAAGGCGTTCGCGAAGGACCTCTGGTCCTACGACACCCGCGTCGACACCCAGACCGGGCATCTCGCCGCGCTGCAGAGCTGGTTGACGCACGAGAGGGACTACGCCGACCCGGACTCCGTCGCCCGCGCGGTCCCGGATCCGATCCTGTGGTCGCGGATGCGCGACGGCGGACAGTACGCCACCGCCGAGGTCGCGGAAGGCCACATCCCCGCCGCGTTCACCGCCGCGCTGAACGCCGAGCCGGACCGGATCACCGACGCCTACGCCTACGCGGTGACCGTCACCGGCAAGCAGACCATCCGCTGGAACGGCTCGGGCGGCGGCGCGGAACCGCGCACGGTCACCCTCGCCGTCCAGTGCCGACCGGACAAGGACTGCGCCCTCGTCGGCATCACGCCGAACGTCGCGCCCTGACCCCGCCCACGTAGAAAGGAGGAATCCCCATGGGGGTCTGCAATGTGCCCTTGGTCGACAAGGTCTGCGACGCGGTGGGAGGCGTCGTCTCCAGTACCGGCGCGGCCATCACCGACGGCATCGGCGCGTGGATGGCCAAGAGCATGGGCGAACTCGCCGCCAGCGCCGCCGACTTGGCCGCACGCGCCGTCGACAACACCACCCGCGTCGACCTGAACGCGAGCTGGTTCCGCGACAACTACGCGCTGCTGCTGCCCATCGGCCTGGTCATGATCGTCGGGACGTTCTGCGCCCAGCTCATCCGGGCCGCGTTCCGCCGGGACGAACAGGCACTCGCCCAAGCAGTCACCGGCACCGTCATCGGCGTCATGTTCCAGTTCGGCGCGATCGCCTTCACATCCGTCGCCCTGACCGTCGTGGACGCCTTGTCCGCCGGGCTGTTCGACGCTGCGGACTCGTCGATCGAGGCGTCGATCCGCCGGATCGTCCAGGTGTCCAGCTTCGGATCGATGTACCCGCTCGGCTGGGCCGTCGCCGCACTCGTCGCCCTGGGATGCGCCGTCGCGTGCTTCCTGTACTGGGGCGTGATGGTCTTCCGCAAGGTGTCCATCCTGATCATGGTCACGCTGGCGGTCTTCGCCGGGGCCGGTGGCGGCTGGGAGGCGGCACGGCGCTGGCGACGCGGCTGGATCGAGGCCACCGCAACGCTCGTCGTGAGCAAACTCCTGATGACCGTGGTCTTCGTGCTGGGCGTCGCGGCCATGGGCAAGTCGGACAGCTCCGACGGCCTGGCGGCCCTGAGCGACGTCATGGCGGGGATCGTCGTGATGGCGATCGTCTTGTGCTGCCCGATGATCACGTACAAGTTCATCCACTGGGCAGGGGAAGGCGGCAACGGCCAGGACCTGCACGGCAGCGCTTCGGCGGGTCTGTCCACCGCCGCGGCGGCTGCGCAGAAGGCCGGCGGCATGGCCATGGGCGGCGGCGCCAAGGGCGGCGCCCCGCAAGGTCCGTTGAAGTTCCCCGGCATGGGCAAGGACGGCGTCCTCGGCGGGATCGACCCCTCCGGCGGAGGCGGTGATGGTGGCGGAGGCGGCGGCGGGCCGACGCAGTTCAAGTTCGGCGAGGACCCCAGCGCTTCGGGCGACAAGGGCCAACCGCTCATCAAGAGGCCGCAGTCCGACGGAGACCAGGGCCAGCCGCTGATCCGCCGGGCAGGAGAACCCGGCCCCTCGGTCACGGCCCCGGAGTCCGGTTCGTCAGCCGCACCTGACTCGACGCCCGCGCCCACCGGTGGCGTGTCCGCCTCCACGAGCGCCGGCACCGCCGCGCCGGCACCCGAGTCGGGATCGACGCCGCCCGCGACCGGAGGGTCGACACCGGCCACCGCCCCGGTCCGCTCGGGGGCACCCTCACGCCCCGCCCCCACAGGGAGCGGCTCGTCGGCACCGGCACCGGCACCGGGCTCCGCGCCTCGCGCCGGAGGGACGACCCCTTCGCCCGCAACGGGGAGCGGACGCCCCGCGCCGATCAATCCGGCCGTCGCTCCCGGAGCGGGTCGCACCGGTCCGTCCCCGCAGGGTTCGGCGACGCCGAACCGCTGGGTCTACCCGAACAAGCCGCCCACCGGCGACTGACGGACGCCACCCGATCGCCGTGTCCGCCGCCGATGACGCGGCGGCGGGCACGGCCCCGCCCCGCCGACCATCCGTCGAAGGAACCACCCCATGACCCTCGAAGAACCCCCTGCCACCGTGCGATTCCCGCACCGCTCCCGGCGCGGCGTCCTCCTCGGCCTCACCTGGCCCCAGCTCATCGTCGCCGCCACCATCGGAATCCTGCTCCTGGCCACCATGCTCACCCTGGGCCTGCTCACAGCCCTCAAACTGATCCCCCTGTGGGCCGTGCTGGCCGCGCTGGTGATCGTCCGCCACCGAGGCCGATCCCTCGCCGAATGGGCACCCATCGCCGGCCGCTACGCCCGCCGCCGTGCCCGCGGCCAACTCGTCTGGCTCGCCCGTCCCGCCTCACGACCGCGCCGCGACGGCGTACTGCACCTGCCCGGCACCGCCGCGTCGGTGCGCGTGGTCACCGCCCCCGGCGGGGAACTCGCCGCCGTCCACGACCCGCACGCCGCCACCCTGACCGCCGTCGTTCGCGTCGCCTCCAGGGCGTTCGCGCTTCTGGACCCGGCGACGCAGAACCACAACGTGCACGGTTGGGGCCGGGTTTTGGCGTCGATGGCGCGGACCGGGCAGATCGCCCGGGTCCAGGTCCTGGAACGCACCGTGCCCTCCAGCGGCGACGCCCTCCAGCGCTACTGGGCCGAGAACGGCAACCCCGACGCGCCGTTCGCCGCCGACATCTACACCGACCTGCTCACCGCCGCCGGACCTGCGGCGGCGCCCCACGAGGCGTACGTGGCCGTCGCGTTGGACCTCACCGCCGCCCGGCGCCTGATCAACCAGGCCGGCGGTGGCCTCACCGGCGCTTTCGCCGTCCTTGCGCAGTTGACCACCACCTTCGACCAGGCCGCGCGACCGGCAGGGGTCATACCGAACGGATGGCTAACTGCTCAAGAGATCGCCGCCGTTGTGCGCACCGCCTACGACCCCGCGTCGCTGACCGCCCTGGACCGCTGGTCCGACGAGGGCCGCGCCCAGGCCGAACCGGCGGCGGCCGGACCCGTGGTGGTCGTCGAGGAGGCGGACCGCATCCGCACCGACACCGCCTTCCACGCCACGTTCTGGATCGAGAACTGGCCGCGCACCGAGACCCACTCCGGGTTCCTCCACCAGTTGCTGTTCACCTCCGGGGTTCGGCGCACCCTCTCCCTCGTCTACACCCCGCAGGGCCTGGAATCCGCGCTGCGCGACGTCCAGCGCCGCAAGGCCACGGTGATCGCCGACGCCAACGAGCGCATCCGCAAGGGCCAGGTCGACAGCGAGTCGGACAGCGTCGAATACGCCGACATCAAACAGCGCGAACGCGAACTGATCGCCGGCCACGCCGATGTCGCCCTGACCGGACTGGTCACCGTGAGCGCCGAGACGAGCAAGGACCTCGACGCCGCCTGTGCGCAGATCGAGACCGCAGCCGTCGCCGCCCTGGTCGACCTGCGCCGCCTCACCTGGCAGCAAGGCGAAGCCTTCACCACGGCCGCCCTGCCCCTCGCCCTCGCCGCCTGACGCTGACGCGCCGTCACCCACCCCCACCGCGAAAGACGGACGCCATGCCCCGCACCCCACAGCAGCCAGACGCGCCGGAATCGAACTTCCTCCTGTTCGCCGCCATCGCCCTCGACTGCCACCGCACCGTCGACCTCCCGGGCCTCACCGGCGCCGCCACCCGCCGCGAACTCGACGACCTCCACGGCCACCTGATCGCCCTGCACCACCTGATCGACGCACACACCACCCGCACCGCGCCGATCGCCGCCGCCGAGGGCGACCACCTCAAGGCCGCCCGCACCCACCTGTGGCAGGCCGCCGAACAACTCCACCACGCCTACCACCACGCACCCCACACCGACGGCGCCACCCCCGACCGCGACGTCTGCCACCGCCGAACCCCCGAAGGCGCACCGGAACTGACCGTGTGCCAGCGCCACATCGGCGCCCTGACCCGAGTCCGCCGCCACGCCACACCCGCCGACCTGCGCAAGAGCGCACCGGGACCGGCCCACCGCACGAAGGAGAAGTAGAGGTGAGCCTCCGCCGCGCCAGCGCCAGCCCGCTGTTCACCCCGGCCGCCGCCCCGCGCGCCGAACGCAAGGCCGCCCGCGCCCAACTCGACCGCGCCCAGGGCCGGGCCCGCCGCGCGGCCGTCCGCGAGAAGCGCCGCACCAGCCCCGCCCCCGACCCGGATCTGGGCCCGACCTACCCGACGTCCGGGCGCTCGGGCCCCGCGTCCGCCCGCGGCGGCAAACTCCGCCTCCCCGCCCACCGCATGACGACCGCCACCGCCGGTGGCGCGTACCCCTTCCTCGCCGAGGGCGGACTCGGAAGCGAAGGGCTCTACATCGGCAGGGATCTCCACGCCGAGGGAGCGTTCTGCTACGACCCGTTCAGCCTGTACCAACGCCTGGAGGGCTTCACCAACCCGAACATCCTGCTGGCCGGGGTGATCGGCATGGGCAAGTCCGCCCTGGCCAAGAGCCTCGCCGTGCGGGCGGTGGCCTGCGGCTACCGCATCTACGTGCCGTGCGACCCCAAGGGCGAGTGGTCTGCGGTCGCCCACGCCCTGGGCGGCACCACCATCGCCCTGGGCCCCGGACTGCCGGGCCGGCTGAACCCGCTGGACGCTCCCGCCCGCCCGTCCTCCGTCGACGCACGCAACTGGGTCGCAGAAGTCCGCAAGCGCCGGCTCCTGCTCCTCAACTCCCTGGCGAAGACCGTGCTGCGCCGCGAACTGCTGCCCATGGAGCACACCGCGTTGGACGTCGCCCTGGACCACGCGGTCAACAACGCGCAAACCGCCGGACGCACCCCGCTGCTCGGCGACGTCGCCCACGTCCTCGGCCATCCGGACCTCCTGGACGAGGCGTTCGGCGAGCACAACGGGCGCCTGGGCCTGGCCGCCGAGGACCTCGCCCACGCCCTGCGCCGTCTGGTCTCCGGCGACCTGGCCGGCATGTTCGACGCCGAATCCACGGCCAGCTTCGACGCCCGCGCACCCATGTTGTCCATCGACCTCTCCCGCTTGGGCGGCGCCGGCGACGACACGGCCCTCGTCCTCGCCATGACCTGCGCCAGCGCCTGGATGGAATCCGCGCTCGCCGACCCCGGCGGAGGCCGCCGCTGGGTCGTCTACGACGAGGCGTGGCGCGTCATGCGCCACGTCCCCCTCCTGGAGCGCATGCAATCCCAGTGGAAGCTCTCCCGAGGCTTGGGAATCTCGAACCTCATGGTGATCCACCGCCTCTCCGACCTGCTCAGCGCGGGCGACGCCGGATCAAAGGGCCGGGCCCTGGCCGAGGGCCTCCTCGCGGACTGCAGCACGCGCATCATCTACCGCCAGGAAGCCGATCAACTCGCCTCCTCCGCATCTTTGTTGGGCCTGACGAGCGTCGAGACCCAGGCAGTGTCCGCGCTGGTCAAGGGACGCGGATTGTGGCGCGTCGCCGGACGAAGCTTCGTCGTCCAACACCTCCTGCACCCCCACGAACTCACACTCTTCGACACCGACGCCCGCATGCACTGAAAACCCCCACGGGTTCACCGGGAACGAGGACCGACATCCCCTCCAAGCCCGGCCGAACCCCGCCGACTGCCTCGACAGCCGCGCGAACGCCGCGCACCGGCTTCGCCTCGATCACCCCCACAGGAGCGTCACTTGAACGACCGCCACCGCGTCGCCTCCGTGCGGCACGCCTCGCCAGCCGAGAAGGCAGCCGCCCAGGACCCCCGCCTCCGGCACGCCTTGGACGCCATCGCGTCCGTGGCCGTCGCCCGACTGCCGATCCCCTTTCACTGGGGCGGAAGCAATCTCGACCGCGCCGACATGATCGAACTCGGCAGGGAGCTGTGGGGAGCCGACGAGATGCGCGAAGCCCTCACAACCGCTCCCGGACAGAAGGTGACGCTGTGCCTGCGCCGCCAGGGCGACGTCCTGGTCGTGCGTCATCCGACCGACCCGGACACCTTCCTCGTCGCGTGCCTGGCCCCCACAAGCGTCAACTTGGACCACGACTGGACCCACGACCCCCACGCCCCCGCCGTACTGCGCATCCCGGCAGACCCGCACCGGGCCGTCGACGCCATCGCCACACACCTACTGCCCCAGCAACAGGCGGCCGTCACCGCGCTGCGACAGGCCGCGGTCGCCGGAGGCACGGAAGTCGTCGTGGGCATCGACCGGACATGGCCGCACCCCGGCCGACTCACCGCCCACGTCACCGACACCGCGCCGTGGAACCTCATGCACGACCTCGAATACCACGGGTTGACGACCGATGGCGACTGCGTCTACGCCCTGCGCGACTGGGACCTGGAACAAGCCAACCACCTCGTCGAGCACCTGCAGGAATGCGACTTCCGCGTCCGCCGAGACCACTCACTGCCGCCACGGGGAACGCGCACGAGCGCCGGCACCACACTCGCCGCGCCGCACACCCCCTCCGCATCCACCGCCCAGGCGGCCCCGGCCACCCGGCCGAGTCGGTTCCCCCGGGCGTGAGCACGCTCGCGGCCCAGCCCCGAACCGCCTGAACCTGCCACCGCCTGTCGCGGTGCGCCTTCTGCCGCTCGGTGAACGGGCCGCATCAACCCCATCCACCCGGGAGCGCCCGACCACCAGCGGAGACGACATCACCCCCGACAACCGTGGCAACGAGAACGAACGCCACCACCAGCAGCCCGACTTCCCCGCCCTGTACAACCTGGCGAACGCCATCGCCGACCGACTGCAGGGCTGGTGGCAAGCCAACGCCAGCCGCCTCCTCGTCTCCGGCCGCCGCGTGCTGGCCGAGACCGTGTGGGAAACAACCATGCTGGTCCGCGCGGTCACCGAGTACCCGTGCCCGCACGCAGCGGTCCTGATCGGACCCGGCGTCGAGCGACTGTTGGTCGCCCCCGACCCCGACAACCGCGAGCGCCACATCGTCGGTTCCCTCGCCCCGTGGGGCGCCGATCCCCGGCACGACTGGCCCCACGACCCCCTCGCCCCACCGGTCGTCGCCATTCCCGACGACCCCGAACAAGCAGCGGCAATCATCAAGACCCGACTCCTTCCGCCGCTGCACGCCGCCCTGGACCGACTCGACCGCATTCCGCAGCGCCGCATCGACACCGGGCCCACCAACCTCGAACCCCACGTGCGCGTCGGCCGCTTTCCGCTGTTCGACATGGCGGTCGCCCACATCACAGAGACCACTCCGCCGCACGCGCTGGACATCCTCAGGGACCACGGGTTCGAAGACGCGGGACCGGGCCGGCTCAGCCTCTACGGCGGCAACATCCCCCTGGCCCGCCGCACCGTGCGGTCCCTACGCGAAGCCGGCGTCGTCGTCCACGCGGACCTGGCGAGAGCGAACTCCCTCGCCGCTCTCGCGCTTGCGATGAAGACCGCATCCCACAGGCGCACCGCCCCACCCAGCAGCGCAACGCGCCCACGACCACCGAGCGCCCCCACCGCCCCCCGCCGCCGCTGACGCGCCGAAGGAAGACGGCACCGCTCCAAGGGTCGACGGCCCGAACGAGAACACGACCCGGCCCCGCCCGCCGATTCCTCGAAAGGAGGACCCCATGCTCGCCGATGGTTCCCCGCCCCTGAACCACTGGACACGACGCTTCGGCACCGTGCGTGAGCGCGACGCCGCCTACGACCACGACCTCGCCCAGGCCCTGGAGACCCTCGGGAAACGCGTGCGTGCGGTGCTCGGCTGGCTGCCGATCAAACGCTCCGGCACCGACCACCACAACATGTCCGAACTCGCCCAGCGCACCTGGGGCCCGACTCGCCTTCGGGACGCGCTCCTGAGGACCCCCGGCCAGAGCCTGCTTCTCGTCGGCAAGCGCGAAGACGAACTCCTCGTCGTGCGCGATCCCGACGATCCGAAACGCTTCGTCGCCGGATCGCTCGCCCCGCGCCACGTGAACCTTGACCACGACTGGGCCTTCGACGGCAACGGACCCGTAGGCATCACCGTCCCGACCGACCCGGAACGCGCCGCAGATGTGATCGCCACCCAGTGGTGGCCGCAACACGAAGCCGCGACCATTCGGCTGCGCGCCGCCGCGCTGGACGGAGGAACCGAAGTCGTCCTCGGCCGCGACCGACACGGCCGTCTGCGGGCACGTGTCCCGGACACCGCGCACCCGGCCGTGACGCGCGCCCTCGAAGACCACGCCATGCGGCCGTGGACCCACTGCGGCTACCTCCTGATGCCCACGGATGAGACCGCGGCCTCGACAGAGCACCTGCTCAGGCACCTGACGCGCGAATCCGTCCGCATCCGCCGCGATCCCAGCCTCGGCGACCCCGACGCGAACCGACGCAGCGCCGCCGCGCTCGTCCTGACGAGCACCGCCTCCCCGGTCCCAGCGTCCCTCCCCCTCCAGCCCTCGGCACTGGGGCGCGTTCACAGCGCGCCGCCGCGCCACCGCTGACCCCTCGAAGGAACGAACCCCATGGCACCCACTCCCCAGCCGGAAGTCTCAGTCGGCCTGCATCCGCAATTCGGCATCGTCGCCCTGACCACCGACAACGCCCCGCCCCTGGCCGCTCGCCTCCTCGACATCGCCGGCTTCGACGCCCGGGGAGTCGGCACGCACGTCCTGGACTACGCCGACGAAGACGTTCTCGACCTGCGACACGCCCACAACGTGGTCACGGTCCTCCGCGAAGCCGGCATCCCCGTCCGCTCCGACCTGCCGCCGACTCCCGAACCGCGCTTCACAGCAGCCGCAACGGCGGCCCCGACGGACACCGTCCCCGTAGCCGCCTCCCAGCCACCGAGGCGATTCACCACCGATCCCGTGACGTCGACCGCGCACGCCCCGCGGCGCTGACCCGAGGAACGCCCATGGCACCCACCGAAGTCGCCGATCCCGACATCGTCATCGGCCGCCGCGACGGCGTCGGCATCGTCGCCGCCAATCACAGCAAGCGACCGGCCGCAGCCCACCTTCTCAACGCCCTCGGCTTCGAACGGACCGCGGAGCGGGGACTGTACGCCCTCACCGCCGGCAACCAGCCCGAAGCCGACCGCGCCGCCCAGGCCGTCGCGATCCTGCGCGCGGCGAAACTCGACGTGGCGGCCGACGTGGCCTTCGAACCCGAACCGGGAACCCTGCGCGCCGCCGCCCCGGCCCAGGCTCCTCGACTGGCCAAAGTCCCAACCACCGCCCACGGCGCGGATGTCGCTTTCGGGATGCACCCCACCGACGGCATCACCGCCGCCTTCACCGACAACCACCCCAACGCGGCGATGGTGCTGGGGGTCGCGGGATTCCGCCGCGCCAAGGATCTCGACGTGTACACGCTGCCAGCCGGTACGGACCCAGTCGCCGCCAGCGAGAGTGTTCGCGCCGCGACGCAGGTTCTGCGCGCCACGGGATCCACCGTTCACATCCTGCCCGGCACGCTCACCGATCCCAAGCCCGAACCGAATCGCTCCGCGGTTCTCGACGCCGACAAGCCGTGGCAGGGCGAGAAAAAGGACAGGGCGGTCGACGTGGCCGAAGTCCTCGACGGGCCGACCGGCGCGCGGGCCCTCGTCGATGCCCTGCGGCGGCTGCTGCGCGCCGCTGCGGCATGGTCTGCGGCCCGCGTGGCGACTCTGGGGCCCTCGCTGGCGGAACGTCTGACCGACGCGGCAACCCGTCTGGAGCAGGTCGGTGCCAGCCTCGACGCGGCCAGCGACCGCCTGCGCTCCGGCCGGCCGGCCGAAGCCGTCACGGATCCAGCCCCCGCCACGAAGCAATCGCCGCCCCCGGTCGAAGTCGAACCGCAAGCCTTCGACGCCTTCGTGGGAAAGGGAGCCGACGCAGCGACCATCTCCCGCGCCCTGGACCAACTCACCTCCCAAACGGGGCCGTTGGCCAACGCCCACCGCTTGGTCGACTCGGCCGCCCAGCGCTGCGCGGAACTCCCGGGTGAGCTCGGCGCCGAACTGTCGACCGAACTGGCCGCCTCGTCCCGTCGCCTGGGCAACATCGGCCACTCGCTGCTGTACGTCAGCGACCACCTCGCGGACACGCCCGCCGCGACACCGTTCACCACGCCGGTCTCCGCACGAGCGGCAGCCGCACGCTCGACCACCCGGACAGGTGCCGCAGTCGCGCCCACTCCCACGACTCCTGCGGCGGCACAGCCCGCGCGTACCCCGGCAGACAACGCCCGCTCGCGATGAGCTCGGTCCGCGGCAGGCCCCGCGGCACCGCCATCGGTTCGACCCGCAGTACCACCGACCCGCGACAGTCAGGAACAAAAGGAGACCATGAGCATCGAATACGACCAGATCATGCATCGCAGCACCGCGAGTGGCAGCATCGTCATCCGCTCCTTCGACGAGCAACGCGACGATCGTGTCGCGAAGTTGCTCATGGGCACGGGATTCCGTTGGTCCCCCGACGAATCCGCATTCTCCCTGCGTGAGGGGCTCTCGTTCCAAGAGGAGCGCGACCTTGCGTCCACTGCCGTCGCCGCGCTGAGCGCGGGCCACGTCCTGCTCCTGGTCGACAGCGAACTGCGCGATCTGCCCATCCACGTACAACAACCGCTCGACACGAATCTCGGCCTCCCCCACGTCGCCCACCAGGTCTCGCTCCGCCCCCATCCCCATGCCCAGGCAGCGCTGGTGGAGACGCTCCTGGACGACGACTACGGGGCCCTGAGCGGGATCGAATTCCTCGTCCTGACTCTGCGCGAACGCGTCGAAGACCATCCCGGTCCCGAACGGAACTCCATCGATTCGGCCCTGCACAGCGCCGCGACCCATCTGGCCGCCGCCATTCAGGACCTGGACCTCGCCGCACACCACCTCGCGCAGTGGAATCCCCCCAAAGCGAAACCCGCGCCCACCGCCGACTTTCACCTCGCGGCATACGCCCTCCGAGCCACCGCCGCGCGCACGACCTCCGCCGCCACCAGTCGGGCCACCGCCCTCCCCAACCCCGCCGAAACGGTCGCGCGGCCGAGCCCTCCAGCACGTACGCGCCGATGACCGGCGGCGCTCGGACGGCCGCCCGCACACCCTCACACACCCGAAAGGAGGCCGCTGGTGCCCACCCCTGACGAGCAGCCGCGTACCCCGCCCGCGAGCGTCGAGGACCTCCAGGCGCTGACCACCGCTCTCTCCGCCGCCGACCCCAATGACGTCGCGAACATCCTGTTCGCCGCAGTCGACGACAGTCCCCTCTTCGCGGCCCTGGACAAGCTCCTGGCCACCGCCGCGAAGGGCACCTACGACGCCCCCCAGGGCGGGCAGGCACGCGATCGCCTGCGTGTAGCCCGAGTCGAACTGACGCGAGCCGCCCAGCTCATCACCAGCGCCGGTGAATATCTCCAGGCGTGGGATGCCATCCCCAAACGTGCCACGAACCCCCGCCCCGTCCGCGAGACCACCGAGGCCCCGAAGCGGGCCGGCATCGACGACCGGGCACGGACGGTCCGCGCACTCACCGGACCCGAGGGCGCTCGCGCCGCAGCCACACGTCCCGCGCCGACCCCGGACACGCCCGCCCCGCCCCGCCCGGTGCTGCCTCCGCCCTGGCTCCCCCCAGCCCAGGACCCGACCCACCCCACGCGCTGACCACCCCACCTCCCGCGAGGACCCCATGGTCCTTGTTGGTACACCCGGCTACCAGAACGTGCGGAAAGGCGAGTCAGGTAACTGCGGGGCGGTGAGGCCCGCCCCGGAGCTTTCCCGCCACCACCGATAGGAGATCCGCCTTGCACGAAGCACCAGCAGAGCCGTTCATGACGATCCGGCACACCATCACCGGCGAGATCACCACCACCGGCTACAACGCCGCCGCCCGGCGGATCCTGCTCCAAGCCGGCTTCGACGAGACGCCAGGCTGCGCCTGCCGAGCGACGGAACCCGGTACGAAGCGGACGCACGGGCCTGCTCGGCAGCCGGCGAGCTGCCCGTCGCCCACCATCCCCTGCACCTGGACCGAGCCCTCGGTCGGCCGGTGAGCGCCGACGGTACGCCCCGGTTGGCCCGGTCGCCGATGTCGACACAGTCCGTGATCCTTCCGAGAGCGGCCGGCCTCTCCAGCTCATCGCCAACCCCGCCCGCACCCGCATGAAGGGGCCTCGTTTTGACCACACCCGGAACGCCTACCGGTCCAGCGCGCACCAGGGGCGGCGAACTCCGGGCCAAGGTGGCCCGACTGCTGGCCGACCGGCCGACGGACACGTTCACCATCGGGGACATGGCCAGGCAGGTGGGCCACTCCCACGGCGCCGTCCGCAACGCCGCCCTCACCCTGGTACGACGCGGCGAGGCCGACCAAGGCGGAACCGGACAACCGGAGCTCCGCGCGAACGCGAAAACCGCCGCAGCCGCGCAGACCGCTGTGATCAGCCCACCGGGCACCCACCCTGCCCGCGCCCCGGCGGCCACGGCCCGCACGACCATTCCCGCAGCAGCGCCCAGGCAGACCGGCCCGATCCGCCGCGCGGGGGGCCAGCTCTACCACCCCCGGGAGCTGGCCGATCTGCCCGACGTCGACGCTCTGAATCGCCTGCGCGACGCCGACGTGCCGCTGCTGCTCTACGGTCCTCCGGGCACCGGCAAGACGTCGTTGGTGGAGGCGGCGTTCCCGGACCTGCTCACCGTCGCCGGTGACGGCGACACCACGGTCGGCGACTTGATCGGCGAGTACACGCAGGCTGACAGCGGAGGCTACGTCTTCCAGTACGGTCCGCTGGTCACCGCGATGACCGAGGGCCGTGCCCTGCTGATCGACGATGCCACCTTGATCTCACCCAAGGTCCTGGCGGCGCTGTATCCCGCGATGGACGGGCGCCGACAGATCCAGGTCAAGGCCCACAAGGGCGAGACCGTCAAGGCCGAGCCCGGCTTCTACGTGGTGGCGGGCCACAATCCCGGCGTCCACGGGGCCGTTCTGACGGAGGCACTCGCGAGCCGGTTCAGCGTGCAGATCCAGATCGGCACGGACTACGACCTCGCCCTGGCCTTGAGGATCGATGCCCGGGTGGTCCGGGTCGCCCGACACCTCGCCCACCAAGTCGAACTGGGTGAGCTGGGCTGGGCCCCCCAACTGCGAGAGCTGCTCAGCTATCAGAAGACCGAGGCCGTCCTCGGCACCAAAGCCGCGCTCGCGAACCTGGTCGGCATCGCTCCTGTGGAGGATCGCGACGCCGTCGCCGCTGCCGTCGTCAAGGTTGCCGGCGTCAGGGAGGTCGCCCCGCTCACCCTCGGCAAGCAGCTTCCCGCCTCGGCCGTCCGGCAGCCCCCGGGCAGCACCGGCACCGCACACCGGGGCCACTCGCGATGAGCGCCCACCACCACGTCCAGTCTCTGGCCACCACGCCGGACGACGACGCCGACCTCGCGCGATGGGACGACGACGGCGCCCCGCCCGCGCAACCCCGTTCCTCCCCGGACGCGTGGCTGCGCGTGGGAGCCGAACTCGGCGATCGGCTGGTCGCCCTCTCCGGCCGCCAAGACCTCCTCGTCACCTGCCGCCCCGGCACGCGCAGCGGCGCACCGGCCGCGTTCTTCCCCACTCTGGGCGAGGTCGAGTTCGACGCCACGCTGTTCGCCCCGCTCCAGCCCCACGAGATCCATCCGCGGATCGTGGGCGACGAGGAGAGGTATCCCGCCGCCTGGGGAGTATTCGTCCACGAGGCCGCGCACGCGGCCCACTCCGTCTGGACGGCGCCGGCCGGAGCGAACCCCCGTGTCGTCGAGGCCGCGCTCCTGCTGGAGGAGAGCCGCGTCGAAGGCGCACACCTGAGCACGCGTCCCACGGACCGCACGTACCTGCGCACCAGTGCCCGAACCCTGGTCATGCCCGACGTCGCCCAGCCCACCCTCCAGGGCATCGAGCACGCCGCCGCCGTGGCGGCCCTGGTCCTCGGCCGCCGTGACGTCGGCATCCTGGACGCCGGCGAATCCCGGGCCGTCGCCGATCTGTGCGAAAAGGTGCTGGGCGCAAACCTGCTGGCCACACTCGCCCGCATCTGGACCGCAGCCCACCGGTGCGCCGACCACGACGCCACGACCATGCTCGCCCACGCTCAAGACTGGTGCGACGCCCTGGACACCGCGGCCCTCGCCCTGCCCGTGCCGGAGAACCTCACCGATCTGCTGTCCGGCGCCGTGGGGGTCGTCATGGACAGCACGGCAGCCACCGACGCCGCCGACCTCGCGGCACAGGCCGCAGCGACCACCGCCACGGCCGCGCGGTCCAAGGCGCAGGCTCAGGACCGCGCCCAGCGGGCCGGCCGGCGACGCAAAGCCGCCACCATCGCCAAGAGCGTGTTCAACGCCGGCGGCACCACCGTCAACCCCGACGGCACACCGGCGCCCCACGGCAACCCGGTCACCGGCACCCGCAGGCCCACCGCCACCGAGCAGAGTGCCGCCGCGCGCCTGAGCCGCGCCCTGCGTGCCGCCGCCTACCGCGAGCGGACCGAGGAGCGGACCACCAGCCCCACCCCGCCCGGCCGCCTCAACATGCGCGCCGCCCTCGCCCGCGACGCCCAGCGCGCGGCCGGGTCGGTCCCCACCGCACAGCCGTTCACCCACACCCGCCGCCGCAGCTCGCCCACCCCACCGCTGCGTGTGGGTATCGCCGTCGACGTCTCCGGCTCCATGAGTGCCGCCTGCGCGCCCGTCGCGTCCGCTGCCTGGATCGTGGCACGCGCGGCAGCCCTCACCGACCCCGACTCCCTTACCGCCACCATCGCCTACGACACGCACCTGACCGCATTGACCCGACCCACCCACCGAGCACCAGAGCGCGTGACGACGGTCAAAGCCAACGGCCGCAGCCACAACCTCGGCGACGCCATCGACGCACTCGACCACGGCCTCGAACTCAGCCGCCCCGGCGCCGGCCGCCTCCTCGTGATCGTCACCGACGCCGTCTATACCCCCGACGAAACCGCTCAAGCCGTCACCCGCGTCAAGCAGCTCACGACCGCCGGCTGCGCCGTACTCCAGCTCACCCTCACCGCAAAGTCCCGCCACTTGCCGGGGACCACCTTGCTGCACCTGACCCAGCCCTCCAGCGCTCCCGTCGCCATCGCCACGGCGGCCACAGACGCCATCCGCAGAACACGCTGAGACGTCGCAGAAGGCGGAAGCGTCCCCGAGACCACCGCCAAGCACTCTCCAGACCACCTCCGTCCGCCGCATGAATCGTGCATCTGATGCACGACCCTCCGCAACGGCGCGAGCCACCACCCCAACCGCCAACGAAAGGCACTCGATATGCCGCAGACCAGCAGCCCGACCTCGAACGTAACGCCCAAACGGAATTCCCCGGGGGTGGCCACCCACTGGACCATCGACCACGTCTGCGGCCACCAGGCCGACAAGGACCTCTCCCACAAAGCCGCCGACGAGCGCGCGGGATTCGCCCGGTGGCTGGCCACCCGCGACTGCACCGCCTGTTGGCAGGCCGCCCGCACCACCGACACCGACGACACCGCGACCTGGATCGCCGGGCGCCGCGCCGCCGAGCAGGAGGCCGCCGACACCTGGGCCCACCAGTTCGACATGCAGCCCCTGACCGGCACCGACAAGGCCGTCCAGTGGGCGACCCGCTGCCGCCACCAGCTCGTCACCGCCGCCCACACGAGCCTCGTCATCGAAGGCGACCTCGACGAACAAGCCTGGCAGGACATCGAGCAGGCCGCCCGCACCATCGGCCGGGCCGGCTGGTGGATCGACCAGCGCGACGCAGACCCCACGGACCTGCCCGAACTCGTCGCCGCGGCCACCACCGCCGACCGTCCTCACGAGAACCCGTTCTGATGCGATCCCCGACGTGGGAGGGCGCGGACGTCCTCGGGAGCGACACCTGGATCCCCGTCGAACCGTCCTCGGCGGACTCCGCGAGCCTGGTCGCCGACCGGTGGCCACACCTGACCCTCGTCGCCTCCGCGGTCGTGCGCGACCGGCGGGACCGGCCCGGGCACGTGCTGGTCGCCTACGACTCGCTCGCTACCCACGCGGACCGCCGGTTCCTGGCCGTCGCGATGTACAGCGACCGGCGCGAACGCCTCTTCGAGATGAGCCACCACCATGCCCCGACGCTGGCGTTGGCCAGCGCCTGGCTGCGGGAGCACCACGGCGACACCCGGCTGGAACTGTCCACGGCGATCCTGCGGAACGCCCGCGAAGCCGCCGCCCTCGGCCGCACCCTCACCCCGCAGGCGCTGCCGACGCCGGCGACCACGGAGGCACCCATCCCGCCGCGCGCTCTCGGCCGATAGCCCCGCTCCCAGGAAGAGACCTCATGACCGATCACCCCCTGTACGGCCGGCCCACGAGCGCCCACCTGCGCCAAACCAAGTGGCATCCCATCGACTACGAGAGCGCCTACGACCCGGCCGTCCTGATCAGCCGCCGCGCCCCGGACCGCGAACCCATCGCCGAAGGAGGCATCGGGATCTCCCGGGACGTCCTCCTCGCCGCCGGCTTCGGCGAAACCACGAACTCCGGTCCACTCGACCGCGAATACTCCCTGACCTCCGGCGACCCCCACGACGACCTCGCCCAATGCGCCCGCGCCGTCGCCGCAGTGGCCGCGGCCGACTACCCCGTCACCGTCGCTGGCCACCTGTTCGAGCCCGAGAACGACCTGCTTCCTCACCTGTCGACGGCAGCCCTGATCGCCACGGTCGAGGGCATCCAGTCCCTTCCCGGGCCCGCCGACGTGGCCAGCCTCACCCACTGCCTCCTCGACCCCGGCCACGGCCTGCTCACCCGCGTCAACGACACCCTCGACACCCTCAGGCAACGCCAATTCCCCCGGGGCCACCACAAGGAAGCCGAGCGCATCCGCCGTGCCGCCGGCATGACCACGGCCGCGACCGAGACCGCCCGCCTCCTCTACGCCCTGCGCGGGTTCCACGTGCCAGCGAAGACCACACCCGCCACGACGCGAAGCGCCCCCAACGCCGCACTTCCCGAAGTGGAACTTCGCGACGACAACGGACTGGTCGTGGCCCACGGGGCCGATCACACAGCGGCACGACTGCTGGAACGAGCCGGTTTCGCCGAGTCCGCGTTCGCCCCCGACCGACACCAACTCCCGCCCGACAGCGCGGAATGGCTCGTGCAGAAACGGTGCACACAGGCCACCCGCCTGCTCACCGCGATCGGCCACACCGTGCACGTCGACCCCGGGTTGCTGGCCGGTCGGAACTCGCACCTGGGGCCCTGGATGGCACCGGCCATCGCCGACGTCGTCGACCGCCTCCGCGACGACGTCCGAACCGACACCCCGACCCTTACCCACCTGCTCCTGGACCACGACGGCACGGTCCAGCGCGTTCGAGAGTGCCTCGACGAGCTGGCCTGGCACCTCGCCGATCAAGGCGCATACGAGCGTGGGTGGAACGTCCTCGACATCTCCCGCCAAGTCGGCGCCGCCCACGAAGGCCCTCACCTCCCCACGCCCACCGCAACCCGCCGCACCCGCACACAAGGCATGGCGCCCTCACCCACCTCACTCACCACCACCGCCGCCGCGACGTCGACACCCACGGGCACCGCCGCACCCCGACCGCGCAAGCGCTGAAACCGGTACCACCGACGGGAGGTTCGTCCTGCTGATCCCCGCCATGTCCACCATCGCCGACACCCGCGACGTCCTCGATCTCCTCACCGACCGGCGCGGCAATCCGGCCCCCATGCAAGTGATCCACGACGCCGCCACCGCGGACCGCTCCGGCACCGCCCCCTGGTGCGATCACACACGCGATCGCCTGGCACGAGCAATCGACCTACCCGGTTCCCTGTACCGCATCGACCGCGACGACCTAGCGCGGTCACTCCGCGCCGGGCCAGGGCCGCGGCGAGCCGGCCCGGGCCGCAGCCGATGTCGAGGGTGGGGCCCGTACATCGCGCCAGCATCGTGTGGTCGGCGGTGTCCGGATCGGCGCACCAGCGGGCCAGTTCGAGCCGCTGCACTCGGCCGCCGTGGCGGCGTAGGTAGAGCGCGCCACCGTCGCGCAGGGCGGAGGCGTAGGGGTCGGCCTCTCGGAGGAGCGTCATGCGTACACCTCGGCCGCTCGGGCTGCCTCGGATGTCCGGGGCGCTTCGGTCACCTCGGGGGCGTCGGTCACTGCGGGGGTGTCGGTCACCTCGGGGGCGTCGGTCACCGCGGGTGCTGCGGACGCTCCGGACGCCTCGGACGCTTTGGATACCTCGGACGCTTTGGATACCTCGGATGCTTTGCGCGCCTCGGATACTTTGCGCGCCTCGGGTGCTTTGCGTGCCTCGGGTGCTTCCGGTGCCTCGGTGCCGAGGAGTGCGCGGGCCACGCCGGCGCAGTGCGTGTCCAGCGACCCGTGGGCGACCGCGGCCAGGTCCTCGATCGTGTCGATGTCGGTCAGGGTCGGCAGGTCGCGTACCGACAGGCCGGCCGCGATCAGGCGGGCGCGCTGTACGGCCCCGGTCCGCGGTACCGACATCGGCACGCCGGGGAACACCGTCGGATCCGGTTCGCGCAGGCCGATCGCCCAGAAGCCGCCGTCGGTCGCGGGGCCGAACCACGCGTCGGCGGCGGACCAGTCCACGGTGAGCAGCGCGGGCGTGATCTGCGGCGTGTCCATGCCCACGAGCAGCGTCGGCCCGGCGCAGCCGGCGAAGGCCGCGGCCAGGCGCAGGTCCAGGCCGCCGGCGCACTGCGGCACGACCTCGAAGCCGGCGGGCAGCCACGGGCCCGGTTCGCCGTCGAGGACGAGCACGCGCCGGTCGGCGGGCGTGGCCAGGACTGCGGCGAGCGTGTCGGCGAGCGCGGCCTCGGCGACCGCGGCGGCCTGGCCGGGGGTCAGCGGCGGGGTGAGCCTGGTCTTGACCCGGCCCGGCACGGGTGCCTTCGCGATCACCACGAGCGTGCTCATGCGCCGACTCCCGGGCGGGCGAGGACCAGGCTCATGTCGCGCACGGCGGTGACCGTGCCGCGGACGGTGCCGGTGACCTTCGAGCGGCCCGAGCGAGGCAGGTAGCGCACGTCGACCTCGGCGATCCGCCAGCGCGCGTCCGCCGCGCGGACCACCGTCTCCAGGGGGTAGCCGGAACGGCGGTCGACGAGGTCGAGCCCGAGCAGGTCCACCCGCCGCGCCGCGCGCATCGGGCCCAGGTCGTGCAGTCGCGCGCCGGTGCGAACGCGCAGCCGGCGGGCGAGTACCGCGTTGGCCGCCCGGGCGTGC